>NZ_FNOA01000034.1:0-44984 GCF_900106885.1 Pseudomonas sp. NFACC14 | reverse complement strand
TGCTCAACGGTGGCTGCCTGGTGGTCTGTCCCAGGGAAACACTGCTGGACGCGGCCCGCTTCAACGAGCACCTGCTGCGCCACGAAGTCAGCGTGCTCTGGCTCACCGCCGGGCTGTTCCATCAGTACGCCGAGGCCCTGGCGCCGGCCTTCGGCGCGCTGCGCTACCTGATGGTCGGCGGCGACGTGCTCGATCCGCGGCGCATCGAAAAGGTCCTGCGCCATTCGCCGCCCCAGCACCTGCTCAACGGCTACGGGCCGACGGAAAACACCACCTTCACCACCACCCACGCCATCACCCTCGAGGATGCATTGGCCGGTGACATTCCCATCGGCCGGCCCGTGGGCAACACCCAGGTCTATGTGTTGGATGGACAGCGCCGCCCAGTGCCGATCGGGGTGGCCGGCGAGCTCTGCGTCGGTGGTGATGGGCTCGCCCTGGGGTACCTGAACCAACCGCGACTGAGCGAAGAACGCTTCGTCGCCAACCCCTTCAGCCAGGCGCCCGGGGCACGCTTGTACCGCACCGGCGACCTGGTGCGCTGGCGCGCCGACGGCGTGCTGCTGTTCCTGGGGCGCAATGATTTCCAGGTGAAGATCCGTGGCTTTCGCATCGAGTTGGGGGAAATCGAAACCCAGCTCAAGGCCTTGCCGGGAATCAGCGAGGCGGTGGTGCTGGCCGATGCCCAGCAACGCCTGCTGGCCTACTTCAGCGCCACCGAGACGCACGAGCCCAACGCCCTGCGCGCCCGCCTGGCGGCCGTGCTGCCGGACTACATGCTGCCGGCGGCTTTCGTCCAGGTGGAAGGTTTCGCGCTGACCGCCAACGGCAAGCTCGACCGCCACGCCCTGCCCGAACCCGACGAACAGCATTTCGCCCTGCACCGCTACGAAGCGCCCCAAGGACCAGTGGAAACCCGCCTCGCCGAGCTGTGGGCCGAGGTCCTCGGGGTACCGCGGGTCGGTCGGCAAGACAACTTCTTCGCTCTCGGCGGGCATTCGTTGCTGGCGGTGCAACTGGTGGAACAGCTGCGGGTACAGGGCTGGCCGCTGGACGTACGCACGCTGTTCGGCGCCCCCAGTGTCGCCGCGCTCGCCGACTGCCTGGCACAGCGTCCGGCGGTCCCGGGGCTTGAGCTTGCATCACCGCAGGCCGCGATACCCCCTGGCTGCAGTCGTATCGTCCCTGAGCTGCTGCCCCTGGTGGAACTGACCCAGGCGCAGATCGACGCCATCGTGGCCCAGGTCGAGGGTGGCGCCGCCAACGTGCAGGACATCTACCCCCTGGCGCCTCTGCAAGAAGGCTTGTTCTTCCACTACCTGCTGCAGGAAGAAGGCGACACCTACCTGTTGCACACCACCCTGGCCTTCGACGACGAAGCCGGCCTGGACGGTTTTTGCCAGGCGCTGCAACAGGTCATCGCCCGCCACGACATCCTGCGTACCGCCCTGGCCTGGGAAGGCCTGGAACAACCGGTGCAGGTCGTCTGGCGTGACGCGCCGCTGCCCATCGAGGTGCTGCCTATCACCGAGGTCGACGCCCTCGCCCAGTTGCAGGCGCACACCCATCCACGGCAGCGCCGCCTGGATATCCGCCAGGCGCCGCTGCTGCGGGTCGTCAAGGCCTTCGACGCCGCCGGGCAACGCTGGCTGCTGCAAGTGCTGCACCATCACCTGGTGCTGGACCACACCACCTTGGAGCGGATGGTCGAGGAAATCGTGCTGATCCAGCAGGGTCGCGCCGCGCAACTGCGCGAGCCGGTGCCGTTCCGGGCCTTCGTCGCCCACGCCCGACACGGCCAGGACAGCGCCCGCCAACAACGGTTTTTCGAAGCCATGCTGGCGGACGTCAGCGAACCCACCGCGCCGTTCGGCCTGCTGGACGTGCAGAATACCGGTGCACTGGACGAAGCCCGCGGCGTCCTCGACCCGACGCTGGCGCTGGCCCTGCGGCAAACGGCACGCCGCCACCAGGTGAGCGTCGCCAGCCTGTTCCACCTGGCCATGGCGTTGGTATTGGGCAAGGCCACGGGCCGCGCCGACGTGGTGTTCGGCACCGTGTTGCTGGGTCGTCTGCAGGGGATCGAGGGGGCGGACCAGGCCTTGGGGGTGTTCATCAACACCCTGCCGCTGCGCATCGGCTTCGCGCAGACCTCGGTAATCGACAGCCTGCAGCAAACCCATCAGGCGCTGCTGGGCCTGCTCGAGCACGAGCACGCGCCGCTGGCGCTGGCCCAGCGCTGCAGTGGCGTGCCGGCGGGGACGCCGCTGTTTTGCGCGTTGCTGAACTTTCGCTACAGCCTGGAGGACACGCCTCACCAGAGCGTCACCGGCATGCAGGTGCTGAGCACCGCCGAGCGCACGAACTACCCTTTCACCTTCTCGGTGGACGACCTCGGCCAGGGCTTTGGCATCACCGCACAGATTGCCGGTTCGGTGGGTGCGCAGCGGGCGCGGGGGTTTCTGGAACAAGCCCTCGCCAGCCTGGTGCAAGCCCTGGACAGTAGCCCGCAACGTCTGGCCCGGACCCTGGATGTGCTGCCGCCAGCGGAACTCGCGCAACTGGACCGGTTCAACGCCACGGCGCGTCCCCAGCCCCAGCGTGCCCTGCTCCACGAGCGCTTCGAGGCCCAGGCCCGGCAGACCCCGCAGGCCCTTGCAGTGCACTGCAAGGGCCGCCGGCTCAGCTACGCCGAGCTCGACCGCCAGGCCAATCAACTGGCGCGGCGCCTGCAAGCGCTGGGCGTCGGACCAGAGGCGCGGGTCGGCATCCATCTGCGCCGCACTCCGGAACTGATCGTCGCCCTGCTCGCCGTGCTCAAGGCCGGCGGTGCCTACGTGCCGCTGGACCCGGCCTATCCGGCGCAGCGCCTGGTCTACATACTCGACGACAGCGCCCCACTGGCGGTGCTGACCCTGGCTGACGCGCCGCTGGAACTGACGCTGGCCGACGATTGCCACCGCGTGAACATCGATGAAGTGCTGCGCGGCAGCGAAACCGCGACCAGCGACGGGCCGCTGGCCCTAGGGCTGGAAGGCCAACATCTGGCCTACATGATCTACACCTCCGGCTCCACCGGACAACCCAAGGGGGTGATGATCGAACACCGCAACGCGCGCAATTTCCTCGACTGGGCGCTGGGCAGTTTCACGCCGCAAGTGCTCAGCCAGAGCCTGTTCAGCACCTCGATCAACTTCGATCTGTCGGTATTCGAATGCTTCGCGCCGCTGTCCTGCGGCGGCACCCTGGAGCTGGTGGACGATGCCCTCGCCCTGCTCGACCAGCGTCCGGAGCTGAGCCTGCTCAATACGGTGCCCTCGGCCCTCGATGCGCTGTTGCGCGCAGAAGCCCTGGCGGGCTCGTTGGAGAACGTCAACCTGGCTGGCGAGGCGCTGCCCCGGACCCTGGTGCAGCGTCTGTTCGAGCAGAGCCGCGTGCGTCAGGTCAACAACCTCTATGGCCCGACCGAGACCACGGTCTACTCGACCTGGGCGGCGATGGACCGCGAAGTCGGCTTCGTCCCACACATCGGCCGCCCCATCGACAACACCCAAGTGCACGTCCTCGATGACGCCATGCAGCGGTTGCCCGTGGGCGTGCCGGGCGAGCTGTACATTGGCGGTGCTGGCGTTGGACGCGGCTACCATCGGCGGCCCGACCTGACCCGTGAACGCTTCCTCGCCGACCCCTTCAGCGACCAGCCCGGGGCGCGACTGTACCGCACCGGCGACCTGGGCTTCTGGGATGCCCAGGGCCAGCTCCACTACCTGGGGCGCAATGACTTCCAGGTCAAGATCCGCGGCTTCCGCATCGAACTGGGGGAGATCGAAAGCGCCCTGTTGGCGCTGTCGCAAGTGGCCACGGCGGCAGTCCTGGCGGTCCCGCGCAATGGCCGCGAGCCGGCGCTGGTGGCTTACGCCGTGGCCAGTCCTGGCCACGGGCCGTTGGCGCCGGCGGCCCTGCGCGACGCCCTGGCGAACCGACTGCCGGGCTATATGGTACCGGCGGTCATCCTGCCGCTGGACGCGCTGCCGCTGACACCCAACGGCAAACTCGACCGCGGCGCCCTGCCACTGCCCGGTGAAGAGGCCTGGAGCAGCCAGGCCTACGAAGCTCCGCGGGGTGAGCAGGAAACCCTCATGGCCGCCATCTGGCGCGACCTGCTGGGGGTCGCCCGGGTCGGCCGGCACGACAATTTCTTCGAATTGGGCGGCCATTCACTGCTGGCGGTGCAATGGGTCTCGCGGGTGCGCCAGCGCCTGGGCCTGGAATTGCCCCTGGCGACCCTGTACGCGAACCCGACCGTTGCAGCCCTGGCCCCGCTGATGGCGGGCGCGGCGCGCTCTGCCCTGACGGCGATCCCGGTATTGCCGGACACTGCCGAACGGCCGCTGTCGTTCGCCCAACAGCGGCTGTGGTTCATCAGCCGCCTGGACGCCCAGGCGAGCGCCGCCTACCACATCAGCGGCGCCCTGGCCCTGAATGGCGAACTCGACGAAGCCGCCCTGGACCAAGCCCTGACCCGTATCGTCGAGCGCCATGCGGTGCTGCGCACCCGGTTCGTTGAACAGGACGGCGAAGTCCGGCAGGTCATCGAGCCAGGGCCGCGCTGGGGATCCTCGCGCCTGACCCTGGAAGCCAACGACGACGCCGGCCCGCGGGCGGCCCTGGCCACCGAAGCGGCGCAACCGTTCAACCTGAGCGAAGGGCCCTTGCTGCGGGCCCTACTGGTTCGACAGCAGGGCCAGCGCCATGTGCTGCACCTGACCTTGCACCACATCATCGCCGACGGCTGGTCCATCGGCGTGCTGGTGGACGAACTGTCGGCCCTCTATAAGGCCTTTCGCCGGGGCACCCCGGACCCGCTGCCGGCCCTGGCGATCCAGTACGCCGACTATGCCGCCTGGCAACGCCAGTGGCTGGCCGGCGAGCGCGGTGCCGAACAGCTGGCCTACTGGCTCGCGCACCTGCGCGACGCACCGGCACGCATCGACCTGCCCAGCGACCGGCCGCGGCCGCCGCGCCAGGACTTCAGTGGCGCGCGCCTGGCGGTCGCCCTCGATGAATCCACCAGCGCCGCGCTCAAGGAACTGGGCCGGCGCCACGGCTCCTCGCTGTACATGACCCTGTTGGCCGCCTGGGCCGTGGTGGTCGGGCGCCTGGCCGGGCAGGAGCAGGTAGTGATCGGGACACCCGTGGCCAACCGCACCCGTGCTGAAGTCGAACCCCTGATCGGCTTTTTCGTCAACACCCAGGCGCTGTGCGTCGACCTGCGCGGGGAACCGGACGTTGGCCAATTGCTGGCCCAGGTCCGCGAGCACGCCTTGGGGGCCCAGGCGCACCAGGACGTGCCGTTCGAGCATGTGGTGGAAGCGCTCAATCCGCCGCGCACCTTGGCCCACAGTCCAGTGTTCCAACTCATGTTCGCCTGGCAGAACGCGCCGCGCGGATCCCTGGACCTCGATGGCCTGAGCCTGACCAGTGTCGCCGGCGAGCAGATCACCGCGCCGTTCGACCTGTCCCTGGAGCTGTACGAGGCCGATGGACGCATCCTCGGAGGACTGAACTACGCCACCGCGTTGTTCGATCCCGCCAGTGTGCAACGGCATTGGGGCTACCTGGCCAATGTGCTGCGCCAACTCTGCCTGGACGACCGCCAGCCAGTGGCGCGCCTGTCGCTGGTGGACGACCGGGAGCGCGAGCGCCTGTGGCACCAGCTCAATCCGGTCCCGACGCCGTTCCCCGAAGCCGGCTGGGTCCACCGGCCGTTCGAACGGCAAGCCCGGCAGCAGCCCGAGGCCCTTGCCGTGGAGTTGCATGGACGTGGTTTGAGCTATGGCGAACTCGATCGCCAGGCCAACCACCTCGCCGCGCAGTTGTTGGAGCTGGGCGCAGGCCCGGGCCAACGGATCGCCATCCACCTGCCCCGCAGCCTGGAAATGATTTTGGCCCTGTTGGCCACGCTCAAGACCGGCGCGGCCTACGTGCCCCTGGACCCCAGCCAGCCCATCGCCCGCCGGCAGGCTATCGTCGACGATTGCCAACCCTGCCTGCTGCTCTGGGATGCCCAGCGGGTCGAAGCCCTGAGGCTCGACGAGCGCTGCCCGGCGCTGTCGGTTCGCCTGGCGGCCACCGTGGGTCCGGCGTCCGTTCTGCCGAAACTGGCGCCGCCGCGGCCGGATGACCTGGCCTACGTCATGTACACCTCCGGCTCCACCGGAACGCCCAAGGGCGTCGCCATGGGCCACCTGGCCTTGGGCAACCTGTTGGCCTGGCAGGCCGCCCAGGCGCTGCCCGGTCCGGCGCGGACCCTGCAATTCGCCGCTCTGGGCTTCGACGTGGCGTTCCAGGAGATTTTCTCCACCTTGGGCACCGGGGGCACCCTGGTGCTGCTGGACGAGAACCAGCGCCTGGACCTCGCCGGCCTGCCCCAATGGCTGGCGCAGGCGCGGATCGAGCGGCTGTTCCTGCCCTACATCGCCCTGGCGACCCTGGCCGACGGTTGGGCCGAGGCGCCGCTGGCGTTGCCGATGCTGCGGGACGTGATCGTCGCTGGCGAAGCGCTGCGCATCAACGGCGCCCTGCGCGCGCTGTTCGAAGCTCATCCTCAGGCCCGTCTGCACAACCACTATGGCCCCACCGAAACCCACGTGGTTTGCACCCACACCCTGTCCGGCGATCCTGCGCTCTGGCCGGACTTGCCAGTGATCGGCCGGCCGATCGCCAATACCCAGGTGTGCCTGTTGGACGGCACCGGTCAATGGGTACCCCAGGGCGCGGCCGGTGAACTGCATGTCGCCGGCGTGGCCCTGGCCCAGGGTTACCTGAACCGGGCGCAGCTGACCGCCGAGCGTTTCATCGAGCACCCTTTCGACACCACCCCCGGCGCGCGACTGTACAAGACCGGCGACCTCGCACGCTGGACCGCCGAGGGCACCCTGCAGTACCTGGGGCGCAACGATTCCCAGGTCAAGATCCGCGGTTACCGGGTCGAACTGGCCGAAGTGGAAAGTCGCCTCGATCAGTTGCCCGGCCTGCGCGAATCGGTGGTGATCGTTCTGCCGGGCGACAGCGGTCAGGCGCGTTTGGTGGCCTATTACAGCGCCAGCGAGACTCTCTCGCCGCTGACCCTGCGCAGCCAACTGAGCGAGCGCCTGCCCGAGTACATGCTGCCCAGTGCCTTCGTGCAACTGCCGGCACTGCCGATCACTGCCAATGGCAAGGTCGACCGTCAGCGCTTGCCGGCGCCTCCCGCCGATGCGTTCGCCCAGGGTCAATACAGCGCGCCCCTGGGCGAACTGGAAACCACCCTGGCAGCGATCTGGTGCGAATTGCTCGGGGTCGAGACAGTGGGTCGTGACGATGATTTTTTCGCCCTGGGTGGGCACTCGTTGCTGGCGTTGCGCTTGCTGGCCAAGGTGCGCCATCGACTGGGCCTGGAAATGCCGCTCTCGGCGGTCTTCGCCCAGCCACGCCTGCACGCGCTCGCCGCCGCCCTGGGTAACGCCGGGCGCAGCCGCCTGGGGCCGCTGCTGGCCAGTGACCGCAGTCAGCCGCTGCCGCTGTCGTTCGCTCAACAGAACCTCTGGCTGATCCAGCAGCTCAATCCGGATTCCACCGCAGCCTTCAACATGCCCGCAGGCCTGCGTTTGCGCGGGCACCTGGATATCGACGCGCTGCGCAGGTCGCTGGAGCGCATCGTCGCGCGGCATGAAAGCCTGCGTACCCGCTTCGTCAGTGTGGCGGGACAGGCGCGCCAAGTGATCGATTTGCCCCGGGCGCTGGCCCTTACGACCTTGGACCTGAGCGCCTCCGGCGCGACAGACTGGCAATCGATCTGCGCCGAGGAAGCCGCTCGGCCGTTCGACCTCACCCGCCAATGGCCGATCCGCGCCAGCCTGCTGCGTCTGGACCACGACGACCACGTCGTCCTCGTCACGCTGCACCACCTGGTCTCGGACGGCTGGTCCATGGGCATCCTCACCGACGAGTTCTCCCGCCTGTATCAAGCGTTCAGCCAGGGGCGGGTCGATCCACTGCCGGCCCTGGACCGCCAATACGGTGATTACAGCCTCTGGCAGCGCCAATGGTTGCAAGGCGACGAACTGCAACGCCAGCGTGCCTACTGGACCCGCCACCTGCAGAACGCACCGACCTGCGTGGCCCTGCCCACCGACCGGCCGCGACCGGCGCGGCTGGACTACGCCGGCGCCAGCCTGCCGGTGCGCATCGACGCTGAGCTGACCCACGGCCTCAAGGCCCTCGGCCAGCGCCACGGCACCACGCTGTACATGACCGTGCTGACGGCTTGGGCGGTGGTGGTCAGCCGGTTCTCGGGCCAGGACCGGGTGGTTATCGGCTCGCCGGTGGCCAACCGCAACCGGGTCGAGCTGGAGCCACTGATCGGTTTCTTCGTGAACTTCCAGGCGCTGTGCATCGAAGTGGACGACGCCCCGACGGTGGAAACCCTGCTGGCCCGGGTCAAGGACCTGGCGCTGGCCGCCCAGGAACACCAGGACCTGCCGTTCGAACAGGTCATCGAGGCGCTCAATCCGCCACGTTCCCAAGCCTACAACGCGGTGTTCCAACTGATGCTGGCCTGGCAGAACGCACCGGCGGGCGAACTGGACCTGGGCAACGGCTTGCATCTGGAAAGCGTCGGTGCGCCGGTGACCACGGCCAAGTTCGATCTGGCGCTGGATGTACACGAGGTGGACGGCGTGATCGAAGGCGGCTTCAACTACGCCACCGCGTTGTTTGACGCCGATACCGTGGCTCGTCACTGGCAGGCGCTGCTCTCGGTGCTACGGGCGATGGTCGCGGACGACCGTCAATCGGTCGCCGACATCGACCTGCTCAGCCAAACCGAACGCGAGCAACTGCTCCATGGCTTCAACCCCGCCGTGGCGCTCCCCACGACCAATGGGGAGCGTCTGCACCAGCGTTTCGAGGCCCAGGCGGCTCGCCGCCCGGATGCCGTTGCGGTGGAGTACGGTGAACAACGGCTCAGTTATCGAGCGCTCAACGAGCGCGCCAATCGCCTGGCCCATCGCTTGCGTGGGCTGGGGGTCGGCGCGGACAGCCGCGTGGCAATCCATGTCGAACGCAGCCTCGACATGCCCATGGCCATTCTCGCGACCCTCAAGGCCGGCGGCGCTTATGTGCCGCTGGATCCGGTCTACCCGGCCCAGCGCCTGAACTTCATGCTGGACGACAGCCAGCCGCGGGTGCTGTTGACCCTGGCTGATCTGCCGGTTGAACTGCACGTACCGGCCGGTTGCGAAGTCCTTTCCCTGGACCCGGATCGCGGCGGCTGGCGCGACCTGCCCTGCACCGATCCGGCAGCCGATCCGCACGCCAGCGACCGCGACCTGGCCTACATCATCTATACCTCCGGCTCGACCGGCATGCCTAAGGGCGTGATGATCGAGCACCGCTCGTTGTTGCGGCTGTTCAGTGCCACCGATGCCTGGTTCGGCTTCGATGAGCGAGACGTCTGGACGCTGTTCCACTCCTACGCCTTCGACTTCTCGGTCTGGGAGCTCTGGGGCGCGCTGCTGCATGGCGGCCGGCTGGTGGTGGTGCCTTACCTGACCTCGCGCAGCCCCGAAGACTTCTACCAGCTGCTGGTGGAGGCCGGCGTCACCGTACTCAACCAGACGCCCAGCGCCTTCTACGCCTGGATGAAGCAGACCCGCGCCGAACCCCATCGCCTGCGCTGCATCATCTTCGGCGGCGAGGCCCTCGATGGCGCTGCGCTACGGCCTTGGTTCGAGCGCCCGGACAACCAGGGCACGCAGTTGGTGAACATGTACGGCATCACCGAGACTACGGTGCATGTCACCTACCAACCCATCGATGCCGCCCACTGCAACGCCGGGCTGGCCCCCATCGGCCGGCCAATCCCCGACCTGCGGGTCTATCTGCTCGATGAGCGGGGCGAACTGGTGCCCCGCGGCGTAGTGGGCGAACTCCACGTCGCCGGGCCAGGGCTGGCCCGCGGCTATCTCAACCGTCCAGCGCTGGACGCCGAGCGATTCCTGCCGGCGCGTTTTGCCGGTGGCGAGGGCGAACGCCTCTACAGGACCGGCGACTTGGCGCGTTGGAGCAGCGATGGCACCCTGTACTACCTGGGACGCAACGACCAGCAGGTCAAGGTGCGCGGCTTCCGCATCGAGTTGGGGGAGATCGAAGCGCGCCTCACGGCGCTGGACAACGTGCGTTCGGCACGGGTCCTGGCACGCCAGGACGAACCCGGTGATCCGCGGCTGGTCGCCTATCTGCTCGCCGAACCGGGCCGCCAGTTGGAGCCGGCGTCACTGCGGTTGGCGCTGGCCGAACAGTTGCCAGCACACATGGTACCCGGCGCCTATGTGCAACTGGAACGATGGCCGTTGACCGCCAATGGCAAGGTCGACCGCGGCGCCTTGCCCGCGCCTGACCGGCACGCCCTGCAGCAACGTCCCTACGCCGCGCCCCAAGGCGCCACGGAAAACCTGCTGGCACAACTCTGGGCACGGTTGCTGGGAGTCGAGCAGGTGGGTCGCGAGGACAATTTCTTTGCCCTCGGCGGGCATTCGCTGCTGCTGGTGCAAATGCTCGACGCCCTGCGCGAACAAGGCCTGGGCGTGTCCGTGGGCGACTTGTTCAACGCCGCGGACCTGGCGGCACTGGCTCGTGAAGTGCTGCCCCTGGATGCCCAGGACATCGACCAGCAGGCGCTACTGTGTATCCGCGCCGGCACGGACCAACGGGCCCCGCTGTTCTTCATCCACGAAGGCACCGGCGAGGCGCTGCCCTACGCTCGCCTGGCCCGCTACCTGGACCCGGCGCTGGGGATATACGCGGTGCAAGCCGCCGCCGAACTGGAGCAAGGCATCAGCAACGAGACGCTCGCCAGGCGCTACATCGCGCTGCTGCGCAAGGTCCAACCCCAGGGCCCATACCGGCTCGCCGGCTGGTCGGCGGGCGGCCTGCTGGCCTATGAAATGGCACGCCAACTGCGAGGCGAGGACTGTCCGGTGGCGTTCGTTGGCCTGATCGACAGCAGCCAGCCGGGCGCACTGCGCGCCGCGCCGGTGCCCCTGGACTTGGACGATGACGCACTGCGCCAGCAACTGCTCGCTTATCTGACGCAGCAGTGGCGCAATGGGGACGGCCAGGAACCGGGGGACGCCTGGCATGCAGGCCTCGACCTCGATGCGCTGATCACCACGGCCCAGGAACGCGGCTGGCTGCCCGGCGGCTTTGACCGCCAGGCACTGGACCGTCGCGCCCGCCTCAACCTGACCCTGCGCAACGCCATGGTCCGCTACAGGCCGGCGCCCCTGGGCCTGCCGGTGCACTTGTTCAGTGCCACTTCGCCTGTGCCGGGCTTGTCCAGCCCGAACGGGCTTGGCGCCGATTGGCAGGCTCTGCTGGGCAACGATCTGATGGAACAACGCATCGAGGGTGATCACTGGTCGATCATGCGTGACCCCGAGCCGCTGCGACACCTGGCCCAAGCGCTGGAGCAGGCCTTGAGCCAGGCCGAACGGGATGCCGACGAACCGCGCGACGGCCGTACCGGCTTTGTCTTGCAGACCGGCGCGGCGCAGGCGCCTTGCCTGTTCATGATCCCCGGGGCCGGGGCCAACGTCGCCAGCTTCGTCCCGCTGATCCAGCAGTTGGATGTGCGCTTGAACGTGGTCGGCCTGCAGGCCCGCGGCTCCGACGGGCGCAGCGAGCCCCACGGGACGGTGCAGGCGGCCGCTAGCGCCTATGTGAAGGAGATCCGCAGACAGCAGCCGAATGGCCCGTATTACCTGCTCGGCCATTCGTTCGGCGGCTGGCTGGCCTTCGAAGTGGCCCGTCAACTGCTAGCCGAGGGCGCGTTGGTGGCGCCCGTGGTGCTGCTCGACAGCCGCGCGCCCGGCCCGCGTCTGGCCAGCGACGCGCGCCACGCCCTGGCCCGTTACGTCGGCTTGCTGGAGATGGATGCCGGGCGCGACCTGGGCCTGGACATCGACCGCCTCGCCAGCCTCGAAGTCGACGAGCAATGCGCTCAACTGCTGGCGAGCATGCAAGCGGTCGGGCTGATGCCGGCGCAAGCCCGGGCCGAGGCGTTGCGCGGGCCGCTGCGGGTGTTCCAGGCCAACCTGGCGACGCAGTACCAACCAACACCACCCTACCCCGGGCCCGTGGTGTTGGTCGAGGCTGGCCAGCGCAGCGCCGAACCGGACGACCCGACGCGACGCTGGGAAGCGTTCGCCCCCGACTGCAGGCGACAAGTGCTCGAGGATTGCAATCATTTGTCGATTCTCAAGTCCCGCGCGGCGCCGGCCCTCGCCGGTTTGCTGCGCCACCATTGGCCCGCGATCGAGGCGCTGCCGAACCATGACGATTGAACCTTCGCTACGCCCCTGGCTGTGGGCCTGGGGCGCCCAGGTCGCGTCCACCCTGGGCTCCGCCCTGGCGGCGTTCAGCCTGGGGATCTGGTTGCTGCAGCAACACGGAAGCGTCACCGACTACGCCTGGGTCATCGCCTTGTCAGCCTTGCCCGGCCTGGTGCTGGCGCCGCTGGCCGGCTGGCTGGTGGACCGCTGTGAAGCGCGTGCCTTGCTGTTGGGCGTGGAAGCCTGTAGCGGCGCGGCGGCGCTGGCGCTCTGGTGGCTGTTCGAATCCAACGCCCTAGACCGCTGGCAGGTGTACGCCTTCGCCGCGGTGAACTCCAGCACCCTGGTGGTGCGCATGCTGGTCTGTCAGGCAGCCATCCCGCGCATTCTGCGCAGCCCCCAGGCAATCGGCCGGGCCAATGGCCTGATGCAATTGATGGTGGGCTTGCCGCAGCTGATCGCTCCCACCCTGGCAGCGCTGCTGTTGGGCAGCGTCGGGGTGAAGGGGGTGCTGTTGCTGGACCTTGGCGCCGTACTGTCATGCGCCACCGTCCTTGTCTGGATCGGCCTGTTCGTCAGTGCTGTGCGCGGCACCGGCCAGGGCCGCGTCGACTTCGCGAGCGGATCGTCGGTGGTCCTGGCAGTACTGCGTGGGCGTCCGGCGCTGTGGGCGTTGCTGGCCTACCTCGGGCTGGAGCACTTGATGCTCGGCCTGGCCTCGGCGCTGTTGTCGCCACTGGTGCTGGAACGTCACTCGGTACTGGTGCTGGGCACACTGATGACCTGCGGCGGCCTGGGCATGCTCGGCGGCTCGCTGTGGGTGGTGGCCCGGCCGCCGGTGCGGCTGATCCGCACTGTATTGCTAGCCGACCTGCTGCTCGGCGCCGCCGTCCTGACTATCGGCGCCAGCGCTTCGCCGGTGGTGCTGTATGTGGCCGCCTTCGTCGCGTTCGGCTGTTTTTCCCTGAGCACCAGCAGCGACCAGAGTTTCTGGCAACGCAGCCTGCCCGCCGACGCCCTCGGCCGGGTCTTATCGGCCCGGCAGATGGTTTGCCTGCTGGCAATGCCCATTGGCGCCCTGGGCGCCGGCGCATTGGCCGACGGCTGGGCGATCACATTGATGAGCAAAACCGGAGAGTGGCAAGCCAGACTGGCGCCGCTGTTGGGAACGGGCAAGGTGGGTGGCCTGAGCCTGCTGTTTGCCGCGGCAGGCCTGTCATATGTGCTACTGGCCAGCCTGGGGCTGGCCTTCGGCCCCTTGCGGCGCCTGCAGCCGGGCGTGCCACTATACGGCGAGACGAGGCGCGGAGCCGGGTTGACGGCAGCAGGCAGCGATGATGTTCACGACGGGGCTCCACGTTTGGAACAACAAGGCTGACTCACCACAACGACGGTCGCTAACCGGCCACAAACAGTCGTTCAAGCATATACCGGGAATGTCTACCAGAGCGGGGTAGTCCAAGCAGTCATTCAATGCGTCCACAAAAAGCAGGGTCGATTCAGCTGGATGCGTTTTTGATTTCAATCCTTTGCGCTGGGTAATAGATTACTTATTGAACATTTCGTAAAAAAGCGTAACATCGCCGCCCATGATACTCGAACAGCTCAAAGCCCTGGGCAATGACACTCGCATGCAAATGATGGAGTGGCTCAAAGACCCACTCAGTAATTTCCCCCCTCAGGATCATGGCGATCCCGCGATAGGCGTGTGCGTCACCCATTTGCAGCACAAGGCCGGGCTTTCACCTTCTACCGCGTCTGCACATCTAGCTATCTTGCAACGTGCAGGCTTCGTGCTGACCACCCGCATCGGAAAGTGGACCTACTACCGGCGCAATGAGCAGGCGATTGATGACTTTGCGGCCAGGCTGATCATCGAATTGTAATTTTTAAACTTTCATTTCGTTATTTCGCGTAATGAGAAAACATGAGGAAAACTCTATGAGCAGCAAAACTATCTTCGTTGAACCCGGTGGCGGCTATGAAAAGGTTGTGGTTGGCAGCAGCGAAGTCCGAGCCGCAGCGCGTGGCGAAATCACCGTACGCCTTCATGCCAACTCGCTCAACTACCACGACTTCGCGGTGGTCAGCGGTATGTGGGGCCCTAGCGAAAAACGCATCCCCATGGCCGATGGTGCAGGTGAAGTCATTGCTGTCGGCCCAGATGTCACTGAATTCAAGGTGGGTGACTCGGTCGTCAGCACCTTCTTCCCGGAATGGATCAACGGTGCACCGCTGGTTGAAGGCTTTGTCAGCGTGCCAGGTGATGGCATTGACGGCTACGCTCGTGAGCAAGTGACGGCCAACGCCACATCGTTCACCCTCGCGCCTATTGGCTACAGCCATGCTGAAGCGTCGACGCTTACCACCGCCGGCCTTACTGCTTGGCGCGCCCTGATGGCCGATGACTCACTCAAGCCGGGCGACACTGTGCTCGTCCAAGGCACGGGTGGCGTTTCAATTTTCGCCCTGCAGTTCGCTAAAATGGCCGGTGCCACCGTCATTGCGACCTCTTCAAGCGACGAAAAACTTGAACGTCTGAAAGCGCTAGGCGCTGATCATGTGATCAATTACCGCAAAGACCTCAACTGGGGCGAAACTGCACGCGCGCTCACGGGTGGCCGTGGTGTTGACCACATCATCGAAGTCGGCGGCCCTGCGACCCTTGAGCAATCGATGAATGCAGTTCGGGTTGCTGGTCACATCTCCGTCATCGGCATATTGAGTGGCGTAAGCGGTGCAATGAATTTTGTACCGGCACTGATCAAGCAAGTGCGTCTGCAGGGTGTATTGGTGGGTAGCCGCAGCCAGCAGCAGGACATGATCCGAGCCATCAATGCTAATGGCATGCGCCCGATTATCGATCGTCATTTCCCTTTGAGCGAGATTGTCGAAGCGTTCAAGTATCAGGAAACCAACCAGCATTTCGGCAAAATTTGCCTGGATATCTAAGCACGCATGCATGGGCACGATCCGTATGCCTATCTCAAAGATGTGCTGCCACGGCTGCCCACGCAGCGGACGAGAGAGATTGGCCCCATGCCGCCTGTCACAATTGGCAGCAAGGGGTCGTTTTCAGCCGGCCGCCACAGGCGGTATAGCCCTTCGCCTACCCTCAGACCTTGAAGCGCGCCACTAGATGATTGAGTTCAATCGCCAGGTTAGCCATCTCACTGCAGGCGCTGGCGGTCTGGCTGGCGCCTGCCGAGCTCTGGATTGACAGTTCGCGGATGCTGGTCAGGTTCTGGTCAGCCTCACGGGCCACCTGGGCTTGCTCTTCGGAGGCGGTGGCGATCAGCAGGTTGCGTTCGTTGATCTGGGCTATGGTCTCGGCGATCTGCTTGAGCGAGAGGTCGGCATTCTGCGCCACCGAGATTGAACTGCTGGCCATCTGGGCGCTGACGTTCATGGCGCTCACCGCGTGGGTCGAGTCGGTCTGGATCGCGCTGATCATCTGTTCGATTTCCTGCGTCGACTGCTGGGTGCGATGGGCCAATGCCCGCACCTCATCGGCCACCACCGCGAAGCCACGGCCCTGCTCCCCGGCCCGAGCGGCTTCAATGGCCGCGTTCAGCGCCAGCAGGTTGGTCTGCTCGGCAATGGCTCGAATCACCTCGACCACCTTGCTGATGTCCTGTGCCCTGCCTGACAAGGCCTTGACCTGTTCACCTGTGGTGGCCACGTTGTTGGCCAGACCTTCGATGGCTTTGAGGGTTTGCGCCACGTTCTCGATACCCGAGCGGGTGAACTCCATTGATTCGCGGGAAGATTGGGCGGCGGCCTCGGCATTGCGTGCCACCTCGTCCACAGCGGCGCTCATTTCGGTCACCGCGGTGGCAGCCTGATTGACCTCGTCGTTCTGCCGCACCAAACCGCGGCTGGCGTCTTCGGTCACCGCGGTCATTTCTTCAGAGGCCGACGCCAGTTGGGTGGAGGAATCAGCGATGCGCGCGATGGTTTCCCGCAGGTTGCCCTGCATCTTCGCCAGAGCGGCCAGCAGGCGGCCGGCTTCATCGCCGCCACTGATCGAGACCTCCCGGGAAAGGTCACTGCCGGCAATGCGCTCAGCCACAGCCAAGGCATCGCCGATGGGCGACGTGATGCTTCGGGTCAGCACCGCAGCCAGCGCTACGGTGAGTACCACGGTTACCACCAGCAGGCCAATTACCAGCGTCACGCCATTGCTGTAGGTGGAGGCGGCGTCCAGGCCCGCACGCTTGGCGCCCTCCTCGTTAAAGTTCGAGAGCTTGTCCATCTTGTCCTGCAGGGCGTTGGTCATAGGGCTGATGCGGGTATTGATCAGGGTGATGGCTGCGGCATTGTCACCACTGCGCAGCATCGGCTCCAGCTCATCCAACAGTTTGAAATACTGCTGCACATCGTTGGACACGGCCAGGTACAGTTCACGCTCAGTCGGACCCGTGATTAAGGGTTCGTAATGGCTGATGGCGTCCTGCAGCGTGCTGCGGTAGCCGCTCAACGCAGCAATGCGGGGCTGGCGCTGTTGTTCGTCGGTGATCACGGTGATGCGGATGCTTTCAAGACGCAGGCGCAAAATGCCTGCCTGCATCTTGCTGGTCTCGCGGGTGCTCGCCATCCAGTTGGTTTCAACATCCTGCTCCGAATCTCGAAGCTTCCCCATTTGCAATAGGGCGACGATGCCTAGAGCAAAAACCACCAGGACAATGAGCGAGAAGAACGTGGCAAACCTGGGAGCGAGGTTCATAGTCCTGATGTTCATTTTTTTATTCTCTTAAAAAGGTCGATACGGTGCTGCTGTCATTCTTGGATATCGACCAGAACGCTTGGAAATAAAAGCCATCCGACAAATGGGCTAGCGCAGCCTCTGGCAAACGCCAGCGTGCGCGCAGCACATCTTGTGTGGTCACACGGACGTCGCACGGGGCGGACGTCATTGCGAAGGGAATCAGGCACTGTCGCTTCAGTAGCGTTCGCCGACGAGCCACTCGCTCTGGTGCCAGAACACAGCCGCCCGCAATGGGTCGAGGGCATAGGCAAATAGCTTAAAGACACGACCTTGGCTTCCAGGTGTTGCGAGCGATCTCGCTCAAGACCTGCAGTGGTCAACCACGAGACAATCGGTCGAACCAGATCCCCCAGTTCACCCATTGATCACGACTTAACGGATTTCATTGACGTACATGAAGTGCTCGGTACTGACACGCTGATGGGTCATCATGACCGGTGTCGCAGCCTGGTCGAACGACACGGCGTCGATAATCATCACCGCGTGTGGCGAGGGCAATTCCAGCAAGCGGCAATCCTCATCATTGGCCAGCCCCGCGGTCAGTTGCTCGCGCACTGCAGCCACCCTTAGCCCGTACTGTTCAAGCAGATAACGGTAGAGCAATTCTGGCAACTCATCGGGGCCGGGAAAGTTTGGCACTTTGCTGGCGACGACGGTAAACCGTTCGTGCATCGCTGCCACACCGTCAATGCTGCGCAAGCGGTGCAAGCGATAGACGGGGCTGCCCTCATCGATCAACAGCTTTTGCGCATCCAGCGCGGTGGCCTCGCCCATTTGGTAATCGAGCAAGGCAGTGCGCGACTTCAGCAGTGCGCCTTCCTTGTTGTGCAGACGGAAATACTGGAAGAAGTAGCGCAGGTTATGCAGAGGCGCCCAGCCCGTCACTACCGTACCGGTCTTGCGCCGACGCATCAGCATTCCCTCCGACACCAATTCTGCCAGCGCACGCCGCACCGTCCCAACCGATACGCCAAAGTCACTGGCCAAGGCATTCTCGCTGGGTATGACCGTGCCGCTGGGCCACTCCCCGAGAAGGATCGCTTCCGAGATATGTCGCTTTACCACCTCATAGAGTGGCGCACTGTCGTGCTCGCTCAGGCGCGAAAAAGAACTGGCAGGCGCAGACGGCGCGTTGCTATCGGTCATATTTTTTCCTTGACGGGCTCTATCGAGATACTTAACTATAAACTATATAGAAATACAACGAGACTCAAAAATGCCCTCCCATGCAGCTCTGACGCAGGCACTCGAGTCGATCGAGGCGGATCATGATTCGCTGATCGATGATCTGCAACGAATGATCGCAGTCGACACCTGTTTTCCACCCGGCGCGGGCTACGGCGCGTTTGCCGACCTCATGGAAACGCTTGTCGCGCCGCTGGGCCTGCAGACCCACCGTGTCACCGTGCCAGAAGCGTTGTGGCAGACCCGCAGCGGTGAAGCCCATGGCGAGCGCATCAACCTGATCGCACGCCAGGCCGGCGAACAGGAAGTGTGCAGCCTGTACTTTCACGTCGACACCGTACCGCCAGGCGATGGCTGGACCCAGCCGCCGCTGCAACTGACCGAAGTCGACGGCAAGCTGATCGGGCGCGGCACCGCCGACATGAAAGGCAGCGTGGCCGCCACCCTCGCCGCCCTGCGCGCCGCCCAACGCTTCGACCTGCCGCTGCGCTTCTGCCCGTCCCTGTTGCTGTGCACCGATGAAGAAGGCGGTCTGTATCCCGGCATTCGTTATCTGGCCGAACAGCAACTTGTTGAAGGGCACATCCTCAGCTTTAACGGAGGTGCCGCGCCGCGTATCTGGGCTGGATGCTTCGGCAGCATTGACTTGAAGATTACCGTGAAGGGGCGCTCATCCCATTCCGGTGAACCGGTGGATGCAATCAACGCTATCGAACAGAGCCTGCCGCTGCTCGATGCCCTGTACGGCCTGAAACAACAGGTGCAAAAGCGCGCCTGGCCGATGCCGGCGCCGCCCCACTACAACGGCGCGCCGCTGATTTCACGCATGACCCTCGCCGCCGCCCACGGAGGCAGCAAAGGCTCTACCGTCCCGGCGCAGTTCGAGATATTGATCAATCGTCGCTACGCACCGCAAGAACCGTTCGAGTCGGTGATGGCCGAGTTGCAACAATGCATCGACACCGCCATGGCCGGTACCCAAGCATTGTCCGTGGAGCACGAAGTGATCGGCCATCTGGCGCCGGTCGCCGACCCGACAGGGCCGCACTGGCCACGTTGGCAGGCGGCGCTGGGAGTTGGCTTCGGTTTTACCGCAGAACAATTCCAGTGCTACGGCTCCTCCAGCAGTTCGGACATGGGCTGGGTCCAGCAAGCCGGGATTCAGGAAATCCTGCTGGGCGGGCTGATACGCCCGGAAAGCCGAATACATGCCGCCGACGAATACACCACGCGCAGCGACCTGGTCGCCCTGGCGCAATCGATCCTTGCCTACCTGGCCGAAGATTTCACCCCGCAAACCATCACCGCCGCACAGTCTGGCTGAGCGATGATCCCCCGAAGACTGGCGCCAAGACTGGTCATCGGCTTTTTTACGTAGCTGCCCCACGCTTCTCTCATTGTCATGTGGAGTATTGCCATGAACACCGTCTTCAGGCTGAACCGCCGTCGCTTCCTGACCACTTCCGCCATTGTCACCGGCACCGCCATGCTGCCGTTTTCCTCGACCTTGTGGGCCGCTGCGACTGCGCAAAAAGGTGGGACCTTGCGCATCAGCGTCGACCAGGCGGTCGGCATGCTCAACCCGCTGCTGGCCAGGGTCAACCCCGAGTATCTGCTCAGTGAATTGCTCTACAACGGCCTCACCCGCCTGAGCCAGGACATGCAGGCCGAACCCGACCTGGCGCAGTCCTGGAGCCACAACGCTGACCTCACCGAATGGACCTTCACCCTGCGCGGCAACCTGCGCTTCCACGATGGCAGCGCCTGCACCGCCAAGGACGTCGCCGCCAGCCTGCAAGCCGTGCTCGACCCTAAAACCGCCTCCCCTGGCCTGCGCAACATCGGCCCGATCAAGCGCGTCGAGGCGCTGGACGACCTGCACGTCAAGCTGACCACCTCCGCCCCCTATGCCGACTTGCCGGTAAGCCTTGCCTACCCGGACGCCAAGATCGTGCCGGCCGCGATCCTGCAAAGCGACATGGCGCGACTGTCTCGCGAAGCCGTGGGTACCGGGCCGTTCAAGCTGGTGTCGTTCGAGCCGGAACGTATGGTGGTGGTTACCCGCAACGAACACTTCTACGACCCGCAACGCCCGCACCTGGACCGCGTCGAAATCCGCGTCTACCCCGACCCGGCCTCGGAAGGCTCGGCGTTGATGTCCGGCGATATCGACCTGATGCTCTCGGCCCAGGCAACCGAATTCAGCCGACTCAACGAGGCCAACGGTGTCAAAGGCCTGCGCGTGGCGTCCGGGCAGTTCCTGAACATCAACATGGCTTGCGACCAGCCGCCTTTTAATGACGTGCGCGTGCGCCAGGCGTTGTCGCTGTGCGTCGACCGTTCGGCCCTGGTCGACTTTGTCGCCGAAGGCTTTGGCACGCCGGGCAACGACACGCCGCTGAATGCCGCCTACCGCTATCACACGGACATCGCGCTGCGCCAAGCCAACCTGACCCAGGCGAAAAAACTGCTGGCCGACGCGGGTTACCCCAACGGACTGGACATTACCCTGGTGGCCTCGGACAAACCCTCCACGCGTACCCAACTGGGGATTGCCGTACGCGAAATGGCCAAGCCTGCCGGTTTCAACATCACCGTCGCGACCATGGCCAACAGCACCTACCTGGAGCAGGTATGGAAAAAGGGCAACTTCTACGTCGGGTTCTACAACATGCAGCCTTCGGCCGATGCGGTTTTCTCGCTGCTGTACACCTCGGATGCGGCCTGGAACGAAACCCGCTGGAACAACACCGATTTCGACGCTGCCGTGGCCGCCGCCCGTGGCACCGACGACCCGGTCAAGCGCACCGCCTTGTACGCCACCGCGCAACAGTTGATGCACGAACAAGTGCCGTCACTGATCCCCACCTTCTTCGACGTGCTGGCCGCCCAGCGCACTTACGTCCAGGGCTATCAACTGCATCCACGCGGCGCAGTCTTCCGTCTGGACCAGGCCTGGCTTGACGACAGTGCTCCAAAGCGCGGATGAACCGAGGATGAACCTGTGACTGCTGCTTACCTGACCAAGCGATTGCTGTTGGTGGTGTACACCTTACTGATCGTTTCACTGTTGGTCTTCGCGATTACCCAACTACTGCCCGCCGATGCGGCGGTTACGCTACTGGGCCAAAGCGCCACGCCCGAAGCCTTGGCCGCCCTGCGCGCCAGGCTCGGCCTGGATCAGCCCGCCTGGCTGCAATTCAGCCATTGGCTGATGGCTGTGCTGCAAGGCGACCTGGGCGTGTCGATGCGCAATGGCCAGCCGGTGCTTGGCTCGTTGATCGATGCCCTCGGCCGTTCGCTGTTGTTGGCGGGTTGTTCATTGCTGTTGATGCTGATGATTGCGATCCCGCTGGGCATCGTCGCCGCCGTGCGCCGTGGGCGTCCGGTGGACCTGATCATCGGTGTGCTGTCGTACATCGGCGTGTCATTGCCGGAGTTTGTGACGGCCACGCTGTTGATCCTGGTGTTCGCCGATGTCTGGCAACTGTTGCCAGCGACCGGTTATGTGCCCCTCGGCGACAACTTCAGCGAGGGCATTCGCCATCTGATCCTGCCGACGCTGACGGTGTCGATGATCATGGTGGCCCATGTGTCGCGCATGGTGCGCTCGGAAATGATCGACGTGCTGGAAACCGACTACATCCGCGCCGCACGCCTCAAGGGCCTGTCGCGGCGCCGGGTGCTGCTGCGCCATGCGTTGCGCAACGGTTTGCTGCCGACCATCACCATTGTCGCCCTGGACGTCGGCTACCTGCTGGGCGGGATTGTGGTGGTCGAAGAGATCTTCAACATCCCCGGCATCGGCCGCGAACTGCTGGTTGCGGTAGCCGCCCGCGACCTGCCGGCGATTCAGGGAGGCGTGTTGATCCTTGCCGCCACCTACTGCCTGGTCAACTTCGTGGCTGACCTGACCTATGCCTATCTCGACCGGCGAATTCAATATGCGTAATGTTTTTTATCGCCTGCTGGCGACTCCCCAGGGTTTTCTCGGCAGCCTGATCCTGCTGCTGGCGGTGGTGTTGGTGTGCGCGGGCCCAGCGCTGGCGCCCTTCGACCCTGAAGCCATTTCGATTCTGGCGCGCTACAAGGCGCCGGACATGGTGCACTGGTTCGGCACGGATCAACTGGGCCGCGACATCTTCAGCCGCCTGCTGATCGGCGCCCGCGCGACGATCTCGCTGTCGGTCATGGCCACCGCCATGGCGATGCTCATCGGTGCGCTGTTGGGCACCGTCAGCGGTTACCTCGGCGGACGCATCGACGAAGCGCTGATGCGCACCCTCGATGCTGTGATGTCGATCCCTACCCTCTTGTTCGCCCTTCTGATCGTCAGCACCCTGGGTCGCAGCGACTTCAACGCCGTATTGGCGATCACCATTGCCTTCATCCCGAGCATGGCGCGCATCGCCCGCAGCGTCGCCCTCGCCGCCCGGCGCCAGGACTACGTGAATGCCGCTATCGCCCGAGGCGAATCGACGGGCTACATCGTGGTGCGCGAAATGCTGCCTAACATCGTCGCGCCGATCATCGTCGAAGCGACCATACGCGTGGCCTTCGCCATCATGCTTTTCGCCACCCTCAGCTTCCTCGGCCTGGGCGCGCAACCGCCGCAGCCGGAATGGGGGCTGATGGTCGCCGAGGCGCGGCGCTATTTCTTCCAGGCACCGTGGATGATGCTCATGCCGGGCCTGGCCATCGCCACTCTGGCGATCGGTTTCAATCTGTTGGGCGATGGCTTGCGCGATGCCCTCAATCCAAAGGGGCAGCGCTCATGAGTACCGTATTGGAAGTGGCGGATTACAGCCTCGACTATCAATTGCCCGGCGGCGCCCTGCACGTCCTGCAAAACATCGACTTCAGCGTAGCGGCCGGCGAAGTGGTCGGGCTGGTGGGCGAGTCCGGTTCGGGCAAGACCACCCTCGGCTGGGCAATCATGCGTTACCTGGCCGGCAACGCGCGGGAAATCGGCGGCAGTATCCGTTTGCAAGGCGAGAACTTGCTACGGATGCCCCAGCGCCAGGTCGAACAACTTCGCGGTGGCCGCCTGGGAATGATTTTCCAGGACCCCAGCGCCTCCCTCAATCCGACGCTGAGCCTGGGCGAGCAGGTGGTGGAAGTCCTCACCCGCCACCGTAACCTGAGCTATCGCGACGCGTGGGCCCTGGGCGAACAACTACTGGCCGACGTCGACCTTAAAGACCCGGCGGCCATGATGAAGCGCTTTCCCCACGAAGCCTCGGGGGGAGAAAAACAGCGTGTGCTGATTGCGACCGCCTTTGCCTGTCGCCCGCAATGCTTGATTTTCGATGAGCCGACCACCGCCCTCGATGTCATCAGCTCCGCGCAAATCCTGCAGCTGTTTCGTCGCCTGCGGGAAGAAACCGGGGTTGCCTCGTTGTATATCTCCCACGACCTGGCGCTGGTGTCGCAAGTCGCTGACCGAGTGTGCGTACTCAACCAGGGGCGCATCGTCGAACAAGCCCGTGGCGGTCGCATTTTCAGCGCGCCGACGGATGCCTATACACAACGCCTGGTGGCGGCGGTGCCAGTCGCCGACAAGCGCTTGCTGGACGAACCGACGGCCAGCGGCGAGCCCCTGTTGCGCGTCAGCGGCCTCAACGTGCGCTATGGTCGCCCCGCCCTGCTCGACAGCCTGTTGCGGCGCAAATCGGTGCCGTCCATGGGTGCTCGCGATATGAACCTGAGCATGGTGCGCGGTGAAATCCTCGGCATCGTTGGCGAGTCCGGCTCCGGCAAATCGACCCTGGCCAAAGCCCTCACCGGCTTGACCCTGTTCACCGGAGCGGTGCATTTCGATGGGGCGCCGATCCATGGCCCGGCGCAAATGAACCGCGACTACCGGCGCAAGGTGCAGATCATCTTCCAGCACCCGGATGCATCGTTGAACCCACGGCAGACCATCGGCCAGATCCTCTCGCGGCCGTTGCGTCTGTACGGCCTGAGCGAGGGTGAAAATGAAGCCCAGGCGATTGCCCGCCTGCTGCGCGAAGTGCGCCTGCCCGAAGACTTTGTCAGCCGCTATCCCCACGAGCTGTCCGGTGGGCAAAAGCAGCGCGTGGCGATCGCCCGTGCCTTTGCCGCCCGACCGGAACTGGTGATCTGCGATGAAATCACCGCCGCCCTCGACGTCTCGGTGCAGGCCACGGTGATCGAGTTGCTCCTGGAGCTGCGACGCCAGCACGGCACCGCCTACCTGTTCATCACCCATGACCTCAACCTGATTCGCCAGATCGCCCACCGCATCGGTGTGATGTACCGCGGCGACCTGCTGGAGATTCTGCCGGCGGTGGGCATGGCCGCCCAGGCCACTCATCCCTATACCCGCGCCCTGCTCGATGCAGTGCCGCAGCCTTTGAACGAATTGGATTCCCTTCATGACGCCTGACACGCTGCTAGACCGAATTGACGAGACGTACTGCCTGGATTTTCTCGCGCGCATGGTGCAGCACAAAAGCTACAGCGCCACCCCTGAAGAACGACAATTGGCCGAATACATGGCCGGCCAGATGCAGGAACTGGGCCTGCACACCGAGCTGATGCCCGTGCCCGGCGAGCGTCTGAATGCCATCGGCACGCTCAAGGGCAAGGGTGGCGGTCACAGCCTGTTGTTCAACGGTCACCTTGACACCAACCCGGTGACCGAAGGGTGGACCGTGGATCCGTGGGAGGGAAAGATTGATGACGAGTTCATCTATGGGATAGGCGTGTCGAACATGAAGGCCGGCGATGCCGCCTATTTCTGTGCGCTGAAAACCCTGATCGACGCCGGCATCAAGCTCAAGGGCGACGTGATCCTGACCTACGTGGTGGGTGAGTTACAGGGCGGAATCGGCACCATCGCCGCCATTGAACAGGGGGTGAAGGCTGACTACTTCATCAACTCCGAACCCACCGACCTGCAGGCCGTGACTCTGCACGTAGGCTCGCTGATGTTCGTCATCGAACTGACCGGCGACACCCGTCACCTGTCCAAGCGCGAAGAAGCGGTCGACGTGATCACCGCCGCCGTGCAACTGATACCACAGATCAACGGCATCACCTTCAGCGGGGCACGCTCGCCGGAACATGCCCAGGTCAATCGCGGGCATATCGGTGTGATCCGTGGCGCCCTTGGCCGAGACCTCGAAGAGTGGCGCCCACCGCAAGTCGCAGACTTCCTGCGCCTGCGCGGCTCAGCCCGCTACACCCCGGGGCAAACCGTGGAATCGGTGCTGGCGGATCTGCAACGCCTGCTCGATCAGCTCTGCGAGCAGTTTCCCGGCCTGCAGGCAACGTTGATCAATGACAGTGACAATCAGCCGCTGATGCCACCGTTCGAGGTGTCCCACGACTCGCTGATCGTCAAGGCTGTGAACGCTGCCTACCAGCAGGTGCGGGGCGAGCCCCAGCCGACCGGCATCATTACCCCGCCCGCCTATTTTGGCACCGACGCCGCTCACTTCTACCAGCGCCTTGGCATGCAAGGCGTCGTCTGTGGCCCTGGGGGCAAATTCAACACCATGCCCGATGAGCGCGTGCACAAGCGCGACTACCTGGACATGGTGCGCATCTACATCCTGGCCATCCTCAGCATTTGCGAGGTGTCCGAAACGCTCTGATTCATAAGCAAGAAGCAGGGATGCCAATAACAAAAACAACACTTCTTCGACTTCGCCATCTGCTGATTATTTGATAGGGCTTACAACCATGAGATCGGCTTTTGTATTCGGCAGTGCAACGCTGTGCGCGGCTATTTCCGGCGCGGCGTTTGGGGATGACATTCAGGACAATCCGTTCTTCAAGGACAGCACCACCTCGATCGTCGCGCGAAACTTCTACTTCAACCGCGACTTTCGCAATGCGCCATCCACAGCGCAAAGCTATCGCGAAGAGTGGGCGCAGGGCTTCATCGGCACATTTACCTCAGGGTTCACCCCTGGAACGGTTGGCTTCGGTATCGATGCAATTGGCCTTTACGGCATGAAACTCGATAGCAGTTCTGACCGTATCGGCAGCGGCTTGCTGCCGAGCAGCGGTAACCATGTCGCGGGCGTGGATCATGCGGCGGACAACTACTCGCGGGCTGCGGGGGCAGTCAAGATGAAGATCTCCAAGACGGTGCTCAAATACGGCGGGCAAACGCTCAATCTGCCGGTTTTCTCAACCGGCGACAGTCGTTTGCTGCCGGAAACCACGGAAGGCTTCTACCTGAGCAGCAAGGAAATCGACAACCTGCGCGTGGACGTGGCGCATCTCACCTCCCTGAGTGCCTATAACCAGAGTGCCCACAACGCCGGCGCCATGACGAAGGCGGATGTGGTGGGCGCCACTTACAACTTCACCCCCAACCTCACTGGCGCGCTCTATGCCTCTGATGTCCAAGACCTGTGGAAGAAGAAATACGCGGGTCTGAGCTGGGTCAAACCGATCGATACCAAACAGACATTCTCCACCGATTTTCGCTTCTATAACCAGAAGAGCGTCGGCGCGGAAAACGGTGGTGTAATCGACAGTAACTCGTTCAGCCTCAAGGGTGCCTATGCCTATGGTTCCCATAAGGTGACCCTGGCTTACCAGGCGATAACCGGTAAGAACGGCTATGTGTTCTATACCGATGGGGGCAACACCGATTACCTGGCCAACTACGTGCAATACGCCGAGTTCACGCGTGAAGATGAGCGTTCGTGGCAAGCACGCTACGACTTCAACTTTGCCGCGTTCGGCCTGCCCGGACTTGACGTTTTTGCCCGCTACATCAAGGGCGACAACATCAGCCTGGCCAACGGTGCCTCCAACCAAAA
The DNA here is from genome assembly GCF_900106885.1 of Pseudomonas sp. NFACC14. Lineage (NCBI taxonomy): Bacteria > Pseudomonadati > Pseudomonadota > Gammaproteobacteria > Pseudomonadales > Pseudomonadaceae > Pseudomonas > Pseudomonas sp. NFACC14. The sequence continues at coordinate 17,853 of NZ_FNOA01000034.1, read as the reverse complement.
CGAATGGGAGCGCGATCTGGAAGCGGCCTACGTGATACAGAGCGGACCGTTGAAAAACCTGTCATTCCGCCTGCGCCAGGCGACCTATCGCAACTCGTTCAGTGGCGACGTCGACGACGTCAGGTTCATCACTCAGTACCCGATCAACCTGTAAGACGAAGGGCCCGGAGGGCTGTCATCTCCGGGCCCCTTTCATTTTTCCCGTGCGCGCTTGATGTCTCTCGAGGGAGGCGCTCCGAAGCGTCGGGCATATTCGCGGCTGAATTGGGCGACGCTTTCATAGCCGACTCGCAACGCGGCGGTGTTCACGTCTATCCGCTCGGTCAACATAAGGCTACGCGCGGCTTGCAGCCGTAGCGATTTTTGATACTGAATGGGGCTCGTGCCTGTCAGCTTGCGAAAGCGGTGATGCAGCGTGGAGCTGGCCATGCCGGATCGTTCCGCGAGGTCGGCCACCTGCAACGGTTTATCGTAGTGATATTTCAGCCATTCAACGGCTCTCACGATGCCGCTATCCCGGTAACCATCGCGAGTGACGCTGCGCAACAACTGCCCCGCTTCACTGAGCAGCAGCCTGCCGTATATCTCCCGCTTGATAAGGCCCGACATCAAGCCTGCTTCAAGCGGCCGTTCGATCAGCGTGGCGAGTCGAGCGAACGCATCGAGCATCTCGCTCGTCGCCATCCCGGATACGAAGCCCCGCGCCTGAGTAGCCATTTCCTGCTTTGGCGGCTCGAGGGTCAGGATCACCTCATTGAGCATGGAAAAATCAAGCTTCAACACAACGGATAAATAGGGGGTTTGCTCGTTAGCCGCGGTCACGCGAGCCAGTGTGGGGATATCGACCGATGTGACGAAAAAAGCCCCTTGCCCGAACTCACAGGCTTGCTCGCCGAACGAGATCTCCTTCGCGCCCTGCAGGATAATGGCCACGCAAGGTTCATAAATGCAGTACGTGGGCGTACCTAGCTCGGCCACTCGATAAAAGCTCAACCCTGGAATCGACGTCGTGCAAACCTCGTTCAAGCCAATTTGCAGGGTGACTTTTTCGATAAGCCGCTTGAGCGCCTGGGAGCGTTCGGTGGGTTGCGCGGGATCGCGCAAGGTCAGGGAATGCACACGGCTGAAACCGAACTGCGAGAAAGAACCGCTCGTCATCACATGCCCCCCAATTTACGGAATGTTCGAGTCTGCTGAGAGTGCATGACCAGCACAAGAGCATCGGCAGGATTGTGCAAAAGATATGGCGAATTAGGGTCACTCGGCCAACCCTCGTTGTTCTAACTTCTAGTACGTGAACCGGCTTCGATGATCCGGTGAAACCTTGGTGGCGAAAGGAAAGTTGGATGGACAGACGAGATTTTCTTACCTATTCGGCAGTGGGTACCGTTGCAGCCGCCTTGCTGCCAGCATCTGGTATCGCAAGTTCGCTGGCGCCTGCCCCGATGCCCTCTTCGCTGACGGAGCCCGGAAGCGTGATGCGTACCGAAGGACGGATCGTGCGCGCGAACCTGCCCGTCAATTCACCTTCGCATACCATGAGATACCTGACGCCTCAACGCTTTGGTATGGGCGGGACGCAGATCGGCAATATCTTTGCGCCGATCAGCGACGAGCAGGCGGGCTCGGTTCTGCAGGCTGCTTGGGAAGCAGGTGTAAGGCTTTACGACACCTCGCCGTTCTACGGGTTTGGCTTGAGTGAATATCGCCTGGGTCGCTTCCTGCGCGGCAAAAATCCAGACGACTATGTGGTGTCCACCAAGGTCGGGCGCGTATTGACGGCCGCTGGTGGCCAGCGCGCGGACCATGCTATCTGGAAGTCGCCGGCGCCCTTCAACTACCGATATGACTACACCGCGGCAGGCGCGCGTCGTTCCGTGGAAGACAGCCTGCAGCGGCTGGGGCTGCCGCGTATCGATATCGTCTTTATCCATGACATCTCGCCAGATAACACCGAACTGGAAGGCGGTTGGGAAGCGGCGTATCGAATTGCACGCTCAGGGGCGATGGTCGAGCTTGAAAAGATGCGCGATGAAGGTCTCATCAAGGCATGGGGCTTCGGAGTCAATACGCCGAATGCCGTGGTTCAGGCAGTAGCCGGTTATGACCCGACTCCCGACATCGTGTTGCTTGCCTGCCAGTATTCCCTCCTTGACCACGGCGAGGCGTTGCGCAACACCTTTCCGGCGTTGAGCAGGAAAGGCACCAGCGCTGTGGTTGGAACACCACTGAACGATGGATTTCTGGGAGGGCGCAGCCGCTACAACTTCAGCTCGGATCTGCCTGCAGGAGCGGTGGAAAAGCGCGCGCGAATCATGGCGGTTACCAGAAAACATGGCATCGACATTCATACTGCCGCCCTGCAGTTCGCGGCAGCACATCCGCAAGTGTCCGCGATCATTGCGGGTGCCCGCTCGCCGGGACAGGTAGTTTCCAATGTGCAAGCGATGAAGGTCGATATCCCAGCAGCCTTTTGGGAGGAGCTGAAGAGCCAGGGCTTGATCGATGCTCAAGCACCGGTTCCTTCCTGACCAGGGTCTACACCCGTGCTACCTGCTGATGTGACGCTATTGTTGTCCCGGCAATCATTTACACCCATAAAGTTGAGAATTAAAGGACCTTATTCTCCAGTAAACAAACTGTGCACGCGTTCAAACAAGAACGCCAGCCTAAGGTCGTAATAATGAACATACGAACGTCACTCCTGATTTTCGGCGGCCTACTTGCATTCTCCAGCAGTGGTCACTTACTCGCGGACACACTTGCGTTTAGCGTTCCATTGCCTGAGCCATTCCCACAGCTAAAGGTTCTGACGGTCCTTATAGGTATACACCTGCTCGGTATGTGCTTCGGTCTCGGTGGGGCGACGATGCTGGACCTCTGGATTGTGCGCTGGATGCGCAGGGGCAGCCTCCCCGTTGAAATCGGACGCACTTTTCACTTCATCAGCGACGCGGTCACGCTTGGCCTATGCCTCCTGTGGCTCTCAGGCCTTGGTTTCCTGGCCCTTTACGCGATGGAATCGCCGGAAAAGTTTGAAAATCCTAAACTTTGGGCGAAAGTCATTGTGGTGAGCGTCTTGACCCTCAATGGAATCATCATTCACGCGTTTGTGTTGCCAGAAGTACTACGCGACATGAGTCGGCCGCTGCTCTTTGGTGTGTCCCGCAAAAAAGCGGCCTTGTTCCTCGCATCCGGTGCAGTTTCGGGTGTGTCTTGGTACACGGCTTTTGCCTTCGGCATTTTTCGTGAGTTGAATAATAGTGTCACACTCTCTCTATTGGTCATTATGTGGCTTACATTGATAGTAGCCGCCTCTCTTGCAGCCGCTCTACTTTATACCTGCCTGAAGCCGTTGTTAGAAGTTAGAACCCAGTAGAAGGCAGATAGCGATTTAAGTGAACTTTAATTCGTCAGTTCGATGATGCCATGCCGTCAGAAACCATGAATGTCTATCGACTCATCGCAGCCTTAGGCAAGAACGTCAGGGGTCACGTTTTGTCGTCTTGTCTTATAGCGTCGGCAAAGGGGTGCTGCCGTTCAAGGCTGGAATCTTTGAAAACACGTCAGCCATGAAATCCATGAACACGATAGCCCGCGTGGGGAGCAGTCTATTGGCGACATAAACCATCTGCACGGGGACAGGGGGAACCGCGTGGTTGGTGAGAATGAACTGTAATTTCCCGCTGTTCAGCCCGCCCTCAAACAGCCACGCAGGTCCATGCGCCACACCCAGGCCTGCCGCGACCGCCGCACTCACAGCGTCGGGCGAGTTGACCCTGAGCCTGCCGGTAATCGGAATGTCCGTGTCCCGGAATCGCCAGGTCGCCCCGGACGACAGCAAGGTGTAGATGATGCAATCGTGGTCGCGTAGATCATCCGGGACCTGCGGCACTCCGCGTTTAGCCAAGTAGTCCTTGCTGGCGACGAAGACCCGGTCGTACCAACCAAGACGCCGGGCGCGCAAGGTGCTGTCCTCCAGCTGTCCTATGCGAATGGCGAGTTCGGTGCCTTCATTGACCAGGTCTACGTATCGATCGTTGAGTTGGAGATCCAGGTTCAATTGAGGGTAGCGCTCCAGAAAGGCCGGCACATGGGGCAGCACAAACGCGTGTGCGAGAGCTGTCGGACAGGCTACGCGCAAGAGTCCCGATGGCTCGACGTTGTTCCTGAAGGACGATTCGGATTCATCCACCGCATCCAGGATGAGCCGGATGTCCGCATAGTAGCGTTCGCCTTCCGGCGTCAAGGATAGCTTGCGCGTAGATCGGTGGAGCAAACGCGTCTGCAAATGATCCTCCAGAGCCGCTACATAGCGGCTTACATTGGGTTGCCCCAGCCCTAGATCGCGCCCTGCCGCCGAAAAGCTCCCCGTTTCTACAGCGCGCGCGAAGCATGTCATCAAAAGAAATCGGTCCACTTCTCCACCTCAATTCATGCCTGATCTGCATGAATCATATACGAATAGGCAGTCTTATCCGATACGGGGCATGAGCGCATATTTCTCCATGTCGACCGCAGTGGTCATTCACCGGAGAATTCAAATGTCGCGCTTGCAAGGTAAACGTACGCTCATCACTGGCGGCACCAGTGGCATCGGGCTGGAAACGGCAAAGCAGTTCCTGGCGGAAGGTGCACGCGTGATCGTAACGGGCGTCAACCCCGATTCGATTGCAAAGGCCCAGGCCGAACTGGGCCCGGAAGTGCCGGTGCTGCGCGCCGACTCGGCCAGCGTTGCAGCACAAAAGGAGCTGGCACAAGTCATCAAGGAACACTACGGCCAACTCGACGTTGCCTTCCTCAATGCCGGCGTATCCGTCTGGCGGCCCATTGAAGAATGGACGGAAGACATGTTCGACCGCATTTTCGACATCAACGTCAAAGGGCCGTACTTCCTGATGCAGGCGCTGTTGCCGGTCTTCGCAAATCCTGCTTCCGTAGTGTTGACCACTTCCGTAAGCGCACATGCAGGCGCAGATCGCTCGTCCGTGTATGCCGCAACGAAGGCCGCATTGCTGAACATGTCGAAGACGCTCTCGACCGAATTGCTGGGCCGTGGCATCCGTGTCAACGCCGTGAGCCCCGGCCCCGTCGAGACTCCACTTTATGACAAGGCCGGTATTCCGGACGCTTATCGCGAGCAGATTAACAAAGCGATCGCGGCAACCATTCCGCTTGGCCGCTTCGGTACCTCCGACGAGGTGGCCAAAGCAGTGCTGTATCTGGCATCCGACGAGTCGCGCTGGACGGTCGGCTCTGAAATCGTCGTTGACGGCGGCCGCCTGCTGAACGGCTAAGCGCGCCGTTCAAGAGTTGCGCGAATGCAACATCGCCTGGGCTGAGTTAATCAGGTACTGAACGCCCGCCTCAGCACTCAGCGACGAACGAGTCCAATCCAGACTGTGCGAACAGCGGTACGTGGGAAACTTCTGCCGCTGTTTCCGCTTGATAAACCCTCCAGAGCCACTAAAAGCAATGAACGCTCTTACGCTAATAAGCCACCCACTATGCCCATTCGTACAGCGCGCCGCGATTGTGCTTCTTGAAAAGGGCATCCAGTTCGATCGGATAGATGTCGATTTATCAGCCAAGCCAGACTGGTTCCTGGCCGTTTCGCCAACCGGCAAGGTCCCAGTGCTCAAGGTGCGCCAGGACAATGCGCAAGATGCGATCCTATTCGAAAGCATGGTCATCTGCGAGTACCTCGACGAAACCCAAGGCGGCGCGCCGATGTACCCCGTTGATGCGTTAGCTCGCGCACGGAATCGCGCATGGATCGAGTTCGCGTCGCAGACTCAAGCTGAAGCCTGGCAGTTTCTCCACGCTCGTGACTCTGCGACCGCAGATGCCAAGCGCACCGCATTTCGCGAACGGCTCGGCAAACTGGAGTCAGAAATAGGCGTGGGGCCGTTCTTCGATGGCTCAGCCTTTGGAATGGTTGATGCGGTTTATGCCCCGCTTTTCCGTTACTTCGAGAGTATCGACGCAACTGCAGCACACCAGATTTTCGACGGCCTTCCGCGCATTTCAGCTTGGCGTGAGGCACTTGAGGCGCGCGCCAGCGTAAGGGATGCCGTTGTCGAAGACTATGCCGATCGATTCCAAACGCATCTGCGCCAACAAGGAGCGCTGATCGCTGCCGCTTAACCGAAGCGATAAAAATCCATTCACGCACTCTCACGCTCGATCAACCGACACCCCAGCAGATTCAATCGCGAGACCTCATCCTCTACCGGCAGGCGACCGAGACTCTCCAACACCCGTGTGGCGGCCAACACGCCGATTTCCAGCGCAGGGGGCTTGATGGTGCTCAGGCTCGGCAACAGCATTTCGGCAAAGGGATAATCGCCAAAGCCGAACACCGCGCACTCCTCCGGGATTTTCAGCCCTGCCCGTTGCCCGGCTAACAAGCCACCGGCAGCAAGGTTATCGTTGGCGAAAATGATCGCGTCGGGGCGCTGGGCCTCGCGCATCAATGCATCCATGGCTTGCTTGCCAGCCTCGAACGGTGCCCGGCCAGCGTCCGGCGTGAACACCCAAGGCTCCAGTTCCAGCGCCAGCAACGTCGCGGCATAGCCATCGCAGCGCTCCTGCGCGCTGAGGTCTCCCACCATGCTGTTCTGCACAAAAGCGATGCGTCGATAACCCTTGCCGTGCAGATAACGAACAGCTGTCACACCGACTTCATAGTGGGAAAAACCGATCTGCACCGGGTCACGTTCAGGTTGGTAATCCCAGGTTTCAATCACCGGAATGTCCGCCTCCGCGATCATCTTTTCGGTGCCGGCGCTGTGGTAGTGGCTGGTCAGCACCAGCGCCGCCGGTGACCAGCCAAGGAACGCCCGAACCGCGTTTTCCTCCTGTTCCAGGGAGAAATAACTCGACGCCAGCAGCGCCTGATAACCGTGCAGGCTGAGGGTGTCGCTGAAGCCTTGAAGGGTATTGGCGAAGATTGGCCCGGAGATGTTCGGGATCACCATCGCCACGATCTTGCCCCGCGCCGATGCCAGCCCACCAGCCACCAGATTCGGCACATAACCCAGCTCATTGACCGCCGCGGCGATCCTTTCGCGACGCTCGGGTGAGACCTGCTCCGGCTGGTTGAAATAGCGCGAGACCGTGATAGCGGAAACGCCGGCGTGCTTGGCCACCGTGCTCAGCGTCACGCGTCCGGCGCCGCGGCGTTTGCGTCCGGGGGGCTTCTCGATACTCAACTGGAACTCCTTTTTAGCCTTAAATTACATATAAATATAATTTTTTATTATTTTACGATCTATACCTGATCTCTCAATACTGCTGATGTTAGCGCTACCGAAGCATGTTGTCTGCTACTCGCTCGAGCGAATGCCCCAAGACAAATTCAAGGCGCCGTGGCTAAAGGCCAGCGGCGGTTCAGGGCAACTTCCAAGCAGGCACAACGATGCATTACATTCTTGGGGAACAACAGAAACTGGCGCGGTCGATACGCGCCGCCACGCCACGCCAGCAGCATTTGGGCCTGTTACTGGCTGGGCTCACAGCGTTGCCACTGCCCTACGCCGTTGCCGCGGACAGTACCGCGGCCGCCCAGGTTCAACCGCTGACCCTGGAGGCAGTCACCGTCACTGCCACCCGCCGCGAAGAATCCCTGCAGAAAGTCCCGGTGGCGGTTTCGGTGGTAGACGGCGAACAGCTGGAGCGTGACAACCGCAACGGCGTCGCCAGTATCGTCCAACAGGTGCCGTCGCTGAATTTCCGTACTGGCGCGTCGAACAAAGACACCTCGCTGTTCATCCGCGGGGTCGGGACCATTTCCACCTCCCCCGGCGTCGAACCAACGGTGGCGACAGTGATCGACGGCGTGGTTTACGGCCGTCCTGGCCAGGCAACCCTTGACCTTCTCGATCTGGAGCGCATCGAAGTGCTGCGCGGCCCGCAGGGCACGCTGTTCGGCAAGAACGCCTCGGCCGGGGTCCTGAACATCGTGACCAAGGCGCCCGACAGCGAGACCCACGGCTACATCGACCAGTCGTACTACAGCGGCAATGAAAGCCGCACCCGCTTCGGCATCGGCGGCAGCCTGATTCCAGAGACCCTGACCGGTTCCGTCACCACGCTGTTCGGCAGTTACGATGGGAATGTCGACAACGAACACAACGGTCATGAAGTCAACGGCTACAACCGCAAGGGCGTGCGCGGCAAACTGGCATTCACGCCCAACGACGACGTCACCTTCACCCTTGCGGCCGACTACATGCAGTCCCACGACGATGCGCCCAATGGAGTGGTTACCAAGGCCCTGACGCCAGCGTTCGCCAATGCCTTGAACCCGGTGCGGGCCAGCGGCGATAACCGTGACATCAACACCGACACCCGCAGCCACGTGGAAGACGTCAACAAGGGCTTGTCCGGCCAGCTCGACTGGAACCTCGGCGACTACACCCTGACATCCATCACCGCCTGGCGCGGCTGGGACAACACCCAATACCAGGACGGCGACCGTCTCGGCACCGTCACTGCCGCCTTTCCCGGCACCGCCGACAAGGGCGAGCTGGATTACAACCAATACTCCCAGGAACTGCGCCTGGCCTCACCCAAGGGCCAGTTTCTCGAATACGTAGGCGGCCTGTTCTACATGCACGCCAAGGACGAGGAAACCTACCGACGCACGTTGACCACCGTCAGCACCACCAATCGTGGCGTCGCCGACTACAGCACCACCAGCGACAGCTATGCGGTGTTCGGCGAAAGCACCCTTAATTTCACTTCGGACTTTCGTGGCATCGCCGGCCTGCGCTGGACTCACGACGACCTGGAATACGATCACCGCCGTGTTTCCACCTCGACCACTGCGGTCAGCGGCATTCAGCCGGGCACCAACAGTTCCGGCTCGGTGGACGAAGACGGCTGGTCCGGTCGGCTCGGCGTTCAGTATGACTTGAGCGACGCGGTCACGACCTACCTGACCTATTCGCGAGGTTATAAAGGCCCGGCCTACAACGTGTTCTTCAACATGCAACCACGCGATACCGAAGCGCTGAAACCGGAAACGTCCAACACCTGGGAAGTCGGCATCAAGGCGACCTCATGGAACAATCGCCTGACCACCAATCTGGCGGTGTTCCACAGCGACTACGACAACTACCAGGCAAACTTTTTCGACACCGTCGCAGGTCAAGTGGTGACGCGTTTGATCAATGCTGGCAGCGTCAGTACCGAAGGTGTCGAACTGGATTACACCCTGCAGGCGACCCAACAACTCAAGTTATCCGGCGCCCTTGCCTACACCCGCGCCAGGATCGACGCGTTCGCCTGCCCGGCGGGCGCGGCGGCTTCGTGCAACGTCAACGGCAAGCCGCTGCCGTACAGCCCGGACTGGAAAAGTTACGTGCGCGCCGACTACAGCATTCCGCTGGACAACGGTCTGGATATTGAACTGGGGACCGACTACAGCTGGCAGAGCGAGGTGCAGTACGACATCAGCCAGAACCCGGATACCAGACAGGGCGCCTACGGCATCTGGAATGCCAGCATTGCCCTGGCCGATTACAACGAAGGCTGGCGCGTAGCGCTGTTGGGCAAGAACCTCGTCGACAAGTCCTACTCACCGCTGCTGGCCAGTGGAGGCAACTACATCTACCGGGCTGTGCCCCGGGACGACGAGCGCTATTTCGGTGTGCAAGTGCGCAAGGATTTTTGAGCCGTTGCGCACGCTCGACGATTGATCAAGGAACTGGCTATGACCCACACAACCCGCCAACTCAAACTGGGCGCTTTTCTGATGGCCACCGGGCACCACGTCGCGGCATGGCGCCATCCACAGGTTCCGGCCAACGCCGGGCTGGATTTCAAGCATTACAAACATCTGGCCCAGATCGCTGAAGCAGCCAGATTCGATGCCTTGTTTGTCGCCGACAGCGTCGCCGCGGCGACGGGTGAAGCAGCCAGCCGCATGGCGCGCTCGGATCATTTCGAGCCGTTGACCCTGCTAGCGGCCCTGAGCGCAGTCACCGAGCGAATCGGACTGATCGCGACCGCCACGACGAGCTACAACGAGCCCTACCATGTGGCGCGTAAATTCGCCTCCCTGGATCACCTGTCCGGCGGCCGCGCAGGCTGGAATCTGGTGACGTCCGACGCGGCCGCGGAAGCGGCGAATTTCGGCCGCGAAGAACACATCGGTCACGCCGAGCGCTACCGTCGCGCCCGGGAATTTCACCAAGTCGTCACCGGCCTCTGGGACAGCTGGGAAGATGACGCTTTCATCCGAGACAAGGTTTCGGGTCAGTACTACGCCCCAGGCAAGCGGCATCTCCTGGATCACAGCGGCGAACACTTCAAAGTCAAAGGTCCGCTGAACGTCGCCCGCTCCCCACAAGGCCAGCCGGTAGTCGTCCAGGCCGGCGCTTCACAAACCGGTCGGGAGCTGGCAGCGCAAACCGCTGAAGTGGTGTTTACCGCGCAGACATCAATGACCAATGCCCAGGCTTTTTATGCCGATTTGAAGGGCCGCCTGGAAGCGTTCGGACGCAATCCTGACTCGCTGAAAATCATGCCGGGGGTGTTTGTCGTGGTCGGAGAAACACAAGCGCAAGCCTGGGAGAAGTTCGAAGAACTCCAGGCGCTGGTCGAGCCCGAAGTCGGCATCGCCCTGCTTGGGCGCATGCTGGGCAACTTCGATTTATCCGGTTACCCGCCGGACGGCCCGTTGCCTGAGCTCCCGCTGACCGATAACGGCCAGCAAAGCCGACAGCAACTGCTGACCGACCTGGCCGGCTCGGAAAACCTCAGCCTGGCGCAATTGGGTCGCAGAATCGCCGGCGGCCGTGGGCATTACAGCCTGATCGGCACACCGGGACAAATTGCCGATGAATTGCAGAACTGGTTCGAAAGCGACGCGGCGGACGGTTTCAACGTGTTGGTCCCCCACCTGCCCGGTGGGCTGGAAGACTTCGCGCAGCAGGTGGTGCCCGAACTGCAAAGGCGTGGGCTGTTTCGCCGTGAATACGAGGGCCGGACCCTACGGGAAAACCTGGGACTGGCGCGCCCGGGCAACCGCTTCGTCTCAACCTGACAAGCCACTTTTCCAATGCCGGGAACGGCCTCTACGGTTCCGGCACAGCAAAGAGAGACGACGATGAATGTTCTGAAAAAAATTTGTGCAGGTCTTGCCCTGCTCGGCCTGACCCACATCGCCGCCGCGGCGGACCCCGCGACGCTGAGGATCGGCTACCAGAAGGGCTCGATCGCCCTGGTACTGGCCAAGGAACACGGCCTCCTGGAAAAACGCTTCGGACAGACCGCCGTCAAGTGGATCGAATTTCCAGCCGGGCCGCAGATGCTCGAAGCACTGAACATCGGCGCGCTGGATGTCGCCTCCACGGGCGACATTCCACCGCTGTTCGCCCAGGCCGCCGGCGCCGACCTGGTGTACATCGGCGCCGAGCCGGCCAAACCCCAGGCCGAAACCATCCTGGTGCGCGGTGACAGCCCACTGCACGACATTGCCCAGCTCAAAGGCAAGAAAGTTGCCTTCCAGAAAGGCTCCAGTTCACACAACCTGATCCTGCGCGCCTTGAACAAGGCGGGTCTGAGTTACAAAGACATACAGCCGATCTACCTGCCTCCCGCAGACGCACGCGCGGCATTCGAACAAGGCAGCGTCGATGCCTGGGCGATCTGGGAACCCTACGCGTCACTGGCCCTGAGCCAAAGCGGCGGTCGCGTACTCGCCAATGGCGAAGGATTGGGCCTGTCCGGCCCGGTCTACACCGCCCGGCGCGACTATGCCCAAAGCCACGGTGCGTTCCTCCATGCACTGCTTGATGAGTTGACCGCAGCCGAAGCCCTGACTCGCAGCCAACGGGAGGCAAGCCTTCGAGTGCTGACTCAATCCATGGGGTTGCCCGAAGCCGTGGTCGCTCGTTACGTGGATAATCGGCCGCCGTCACCCGTGCTGCCCATTGATGAAAAAATCATCGAGGCGCAGCAGGCCACAACAGATCTGTTTTATGCCAACAAACTGTTGCCTAAACGGCTGGACGTGAAGGATGCGGTCTGGACGCCGGCAAACTGAGGCTGACCTGGCGCGGTCAACGCGCCAGGTTCCGGATCGCCGTGTCGAATCAGGCCGCCTGCCCGTAGGGCAAGCATATTGGCCGCTTCAAGGCAGGCTATAGGCTATGACCCAATCTCCTCGGTCCGGGGACTGACGAGCACCACCGGCGGTGATGACGACGTACTGTTTTCCAGACTTCGGCGACACGTAAGTCATCGGGCCTCCTTGGCTACCCACTGGCAAACGGGCTTTCCAGATTTCCCCACCGTCAAAGCTGTTGAAAGCGCGCAGGTAGAAATCCTGGGTACCAGCAATAAACACCAGGCCACCTTGCGTCGACAGCGTGCCACCAAGGGTTGGCAGACCCACCTTGATCGGAAGGTGCATACGGATCCCAAGGGGACCGGTGTCTTCGACGGTGCCGACCGGGACTTGCCAGGCAACCTTACGAGTCTTCATGTCGATGGCGGTCAGGGTGCCGAATGGCGGCGCCTGGCATGGAATGCCTGCAACCGACAGGAAGCGGTTTTTGTTGACCGCATAAGGCGTGCCTTTTAGCGGAACAGCCCCCATGCCTGTGTTCAGCGCTTCGCCAGCGGACGCACCGGTAGGCCGTGCTTTAGGTGCCTCTGCTGGGGCCCCGATCATCTGGATCCACAGGCCCAGGCGCATGTCGTTGACGAAGATGAAGCCATGCACTGGGTCAGTAGAGATGCCGCCCCAGTTCATGCCGCCCAGCGAACCCGGGAAGCTCAGCGATTTGTCGGTGCCCGGCGCTGTAAAAAGGCCCTCGTAACGCATGGACTTGAAGTCGATACGGCATAGCAACTGATCGTAAGGCGTCGCGCCCCACATATCCGACTCGGTCAGATGCTGGGCACCGATCTGTGGCATGCCGACGGATTTTGGCTGGGTCGGCGAGTACGGTTCGTTCGGAATGTCGCCCGGCCTGACGGGTACTTCACTGACTTCAGTCAGCGGCTTGCCGGTAGCGCGATCGAGGACGAAAATCTGCCCGGCCTTGGTCCCGATCACCACCGCAGGAACAGTTTTGCCGTCTGCTTGCGGGAAATCGATCAGGCTCGGTTGCATCGGCAAATCGAAATCCCAGAGATCGTTGTGCACGGTCTGATAGACCCACTTCTCATCACCGCTGGTGGCATCCAGCGCCAGCAGTGAGGCGCCGTACTTGTGGTTCAACTCGGTACGTTCAACACCGTAGATGTCGGTGGACGAACTGCCCATTGGCAGGAACACCGTGTTGGTTGCCGGATCGTAAGACATCGGCGCCCAACTGTTCGGGGTGCTGCGTACATAGGTACTGTTGTCAGCTGGCGCGGTTTTGCTTTGCGGATTGCCCGGGTCGAACGCCCAACGCATTTGGCCGCTGATCACATCAAAACCACGAATCACGCCGCCTGGCATGTCGGTTTGAACGTTGTCGGCAACGCGGCCGCCAACCACCACCGTGGTACCGGCCATTAGCGGCGCCGAGGATAATTGATAGTAGCTGTCCGGCACATTGCCCAGACCGGCTTTGAGATCAACCTGGCCATTGGTGCCGAAACCCTGGCAGAACTCGCCTGTGTCAGCATCGACGGCAATCAGGCGCGCATCGATGGTATTCGTCAGCACACGACGCTGGCAGTTGGCGCCGGCAGGAATGCTGACCGGTGTGATTGGCGAGCGGGTCGCCTGGGCGACTGGCTGGGTAGCGTCAAAATAGGCGAGGCCACGGCAACGCTGCCAGACTTTCGACTGCGCGTTGATCGCGTTCTTCCACAACTCTTTACCGGTGTCGGCATCGAGGGCGATCAGGTTGTTGTGGGGTGTGCAGATGAACACCTTGTTACCAATCTGCAGTGGCGTCAGCTGGTCTTCGGCGCCATTACCATCGCTCTCGGCAATATCGCCGGTGTGATAAGTCCACGCGACCTTCAACTTGTCGACGTTGTTGCGATTGATCTGATCCAGCGCGGCGAAACGACTGCCACCCTCGGTGTTGCCGTAGTGCGCCCAATCCTTTTGAGCTTTGGCCGGGTCGACCGGCGTCACGCCTGGGCCATCACCTGTCGGGGCGACGCTTGGATGAGCCACGAACATGTTGCCCGCCGAGACGGCGAGCACCACGGCCAACACGCCCGCCAGGCCATAGGCTCCGCGGCCCGAAGCTGCACCGCTGGCACGCTTGAGCTGTGGATACACCAACGCCACTGCCAAGCCGATTACGCCAAACATGAACAGGCGCGAGAACAATGGCCAGAACACTAGCCCGACATCCACAAACGCCCAGATTGCCGTACCGAGGAGAAACGCCCCGAACCACCACGCACCGGCCGGTTTTCGGCAAGCGATCAACACGCCTGAAACGACCATGGCAAGGCCACCGATCAGGAAGTACCACGACCCTCCTAAACTAAGCAACTTCACCCCGCCAACAGCCAGCGCAAGGCCGAGCATGGTGATGATCACGCCTAATCCAATCAAAATGATTGCCGAGACCCTTGATAGGTGCTGTGCATGCTTCATATACAAACCTTCACTGAAATGAAGTGAATATTATATAGGTAGCTAACTACTTATTGGTGCCTTACGTCGGCGCCGTCACCTCCAGGTGCATCTGGCGGTTGACTTGATGCCTGTGCACCAAGCCCTGGCCTGGCGAACTAATGGTCCTAGGCTAGAGTCAATGCTTCTGGATATTTTTAGAGGATGGAGCAATGGCCACTAGCTACAGCGCCCCTGGGATCATGATCGTCGATATCAACGGATACGCCGATAACGCCTACGACATGGTCATACAGCCCGACGGCTCAGTATTGGTCGCCGGTCTCTCCTACCACGCGCTCGACCTTGACTACGGCCAAGACTTTTCCTTGGCCCATCTCAACGCCGATGGCAGCGTGGATTCGACCTACGGCAATGCTGGGCGGCTGGTGATTCATAAGCAAATCCCCCTCGAAAAGGACTATAGCCTTCGCGTCCAGACTGACGGGGCGGTGGTGGCGGCCCACGAAGGGCACGATAACACCCCCATCGTCCAGCGTTGGGGCCCGGATGGTAAAGCCGATACCATGTTCAACACCAATGCCCAGGCCAGCCTGTCCAGCGGGTTCGGCCACGCACCGATAGTCGAAGTCAACTCTGACGGCAGTGTGCTGGTAGGGGCCGTCGAGGGCAGCACGCTGAGAGTGACGCAGCTGCATGCCGACGGCACACAAGATCTCTCCTTCGGCACAAACGGAATCCTGACATTGCAGGCCCCTGGAACGCTTGATTTCGTGCTAGGCCTCACCTCCCTGGCGGACGGCGGCATACTCGTCCAAGGTGCGCCGAACTTTCATAACAGCTTGCTCAAATACACAGCTGGTGGAGAACTGGACCCCCACTTTGGCGTCAATGGCATCATGGAGATCGATGTTGGCAGCTACGGCGGCGGTGTGGCGGTGCAGGACGATGGAAAAATACTGCTATCCAACACGACCTCTTTCGATGACTTCACCGTGCTGCGTTTCAACGCCGATGGCAGCCCCGACGTCAGTTTCGGCAACCAAGGTTCGGTCAGTATTAATCTGCCTGGCGATTACGCCGCAGGCAAAGCAATAGCGGTGCAGGACGATGGCAAGATTCTGCTCGGAGGAAGCGCTTTCGCCAATGGCGGCAGTGATTTTGCTGCGGTTCGGCTAAACGCCGATGGCAGTCTGGACAGCACTTTCGGCAGCACGGACGGCAACACCCACTTGGTGGGTTCGTCCGGCAGCGATGTGTTGGAAGGCTTGGGTACCGATGAAATCCTGCGAGGCCTGGCAGGTGACGATGTGCTGCAAGGCAATCTCGGACGCGACTTGCTCTCCGGCGGTGCGGGAAACGACGTATTCCGCTATGCCAGCGTGACAGACAGCTTTCGCACCGCTGACAGCAGTGGCAGTGACCGCATACTCGATTTCAATCCTGCCGAGGATCGCATCGACCTCAGTGCCCTGGGTTTCACCGGGATCGGGAACGGATACGACGGCACCTTGTTGATTGGAAATAACGCAGACGATACCCGCACCTATCTGAAAAGCTTCGAGGCCAATGCCGACGGCCAACGCTTCGAGCTGGTGCTCGATGGAAACTTTGCCGGACAACTCGACGACAGCAACCTGATGTTCAGCACGGCGAGCGTCGCCCGTTCCAGCGTCGATAATGCTGCGCTCCCCGGGGATCTTTCCGCGCCTGAACCTGTGGAGCTGACGCTGATAGGCACCGTAGATCCCCATACTTATAACGTGGTCTGATCGGGTTGCGCGGCGCTGTGTGCTTACCGTATCTGGTACAGCACAGCAGCCCCTGGCTTGGGCTCGAAAGCCGGCACGGTGCGCTGCTCAAGTGGCATGCCCTTGGCGTCCCAAACCAAGGTGTCCGATGGATACTCGTCCTTGCGGGTCATGGCGTCGATCTGCTTGGCGATCACCTCCGAGCTTGCAGGCACCTCGGGGTTCCATTCGAATACGCCAACTCTGCCGTAGAACACAGCCAGCGCGTTGGCGTCGAGGCGACGATCGCTCCCTCGGGCCTTGCGTTTTTACTCCACCCATTCCCGAAGCGGCATGCTACGTCACGGATGCCCCATACTTAAGCAACGTGCATTGCACAACCGGCCCTTAACACACCGCCCCTCGCCATTAAAAGCATACCTTCCAAAGGAATTGGAGTGTCATGACTGCACTGGACAGCGCTTTTCACAATCTGCATCAGAACGGACTGCGGGTCTTGGCCAACGTGGCCAACGTGGGCGATGCGGGCGATGCGCGCACCGTCGAGCGCCTGGGCGGCAAGGCGATTGCCGCGAAGATGCCATGGTCACCCTTAAGCAACCGGTTCTGCAGCGGTCGGCAGCCATGTACTTGTTCAACAGCTGATGGTGCAAGGTTCTTTTACGACCCGGTCAGGCCTTGCAAGCGCGAGATAAATATCAAGACCCTCCTGGATAAAGTTTTCGCAGATTTCAAATTACTGTATCCGCCCCGTCGAGGCTGATCCTACGGAAGAGGCATTCAAAGCAATGAACTTCAGCGCAGAAATCATTTGCTCCAATCCCGAAAGATTCTGCAAGCACCAGAGAAGGCGGCAACCGCTCATTACATCTCCCCTCCAAGTCAGGAATTTTCGATGCAACGCGAATACATGGAATTCGATGTGGTCATTGTCGGCGCCGGCCCCGCTGGCCTGTCTGCCGCTTGCCGACTGAAACAGAAGGCCGCCGAAGCCGGTAAGGAAATCAGCGTCTGCGTGGTCGAAAAAGGTTCCGAAGTCGGTGCCCACATCCTCTCCGGCGCGGTGTTCGAGCCCCGCGCCCTGAACGAACTGTTCCCGGACTGGAAAGAACTCGGCGCGCCGCTGAATACGCCTGTCAAACGCGATGACATTTATGTCCTGAGAAACGCCGAGGCCGCGAGCAAAATCCCTGACTTCTTCGTGCCCAAGACCATGCACAACGAAGGCAACTATATTATTTCCCTGGGCAACCTGTGCCGCTGGCTGGCCCAGCAGGCCGAGAACCTGGGTGTGGAAATCTACCCGGGCTTCGCCGCCCAGGAAGCGCTGTTCGACGAAAACGGCGTGGTGCGCGGAATCATCACCGGCGACCTGGGTGTCGACCGCGAAGGCAAGCCGAAGGAAGGCCTCTACACCCCCGGCATGGAATTGCGTGGCAAATACACGCTGTTCGCCGAAGGCTGCCGTGGTCACATCGGCAAGCAGTTGATCAAGCGCTTCAACCTGGACAGCGAGGCCGACGCCCAGCACTACGGCATCGGCCTGAAGGAAATCTG
>NZ_FNOA01000002.1:114639-448318 GCF_900106885.1 Pseudomonas sp. NFACC14 | reverse complement strand
TGGCAAATACACGCTGTTCGCCGAAGGCTGCCGTGGTCACATCGGCAAGCAGTTGATCAAGCGCTTCAACCTGGACAGCGAGGCCGACGCCCAGCACTACGGCATCGGCCTGAAGGAAATCTGGGAAATCGACCCGGCCAAGCATCAACCCGGCCTGGTGGTGCACACCGCTGGCTGGCCGCTGGACATCATGGGCACCGAGAACACCGGCGGCTCCTTCCTCTATCACCTGGAAAACAACCAGGTGGTGGTCGGCCTGATTATCGACCTGTCCTACAGCAACACCTTCCTGTCGCCGTTCGACGAGTTCCAGCGCCTCAAGCATCACCCGGTGCTCAAGCAGTACCTGGAAGGCGGCAAGCGCGTCAGCTACGGCGCCCGTGCCATCTGCAAGGGCGGCCTGAATTCGTTGCCGAAAATGGTCTTCAAGGGCGGCGCGCTGATCGGTTGCGACCTCGGCACCCTGAACTTCGCCAAGATCAAGGGCAGCCACACCGCCATGAAATCCGGCATGCTCGCCGCCGAGGCCGTGGCCGATCGCTTGTTCGCCGAGTCCGAAGGCGGTGATGAACTGACCGCCTACGTCGACAATTTCAAGAACAGTTGGCTGTACGAAGAACTGTTCGCCAGCCGCAACTTCGGCGCGGCGATCCACAAGTACGGTGCGATCATCGGCGGTGGTTTCAACTGGCTCGACCAGAACCTCTTCGGCGGCAAAATACCGTTCACCCTGCACGACAACAAGCCGGACTATGCCTGCCTCAAGCTGGCCGCCGATTGCAAGAAAATCGACTACCCGAAACCGGACGGCAAGCTCAGCTTCGACAAACTCAGCTCGGTGTTCATCTCCGGTACCAACCATGAAGAAGAACAACCCTGCCACCTGAAGCTGACCGACCCGAGCATCCCGATCGGCAAGAACCTGCCGTTGTACGACGAACCGGCCCAGCGCTACTGCCCGGCTGGCGTGTACGAAGTGGTGACCAAGGAAGACGGCGAGAAGCGCTTCCAGATCAACGCCCAGAACTGTGTGCACTGCAAGACCTGTGACATCAAGGATCCGGCGCAGAACATCACCTGGGTCTCACCGGAAGGTGCCGGTGGGCCGACTTACCCGAACATGTAAACGCGCAAACCGGAGGTCGATACACTCGGCTCTCCGGCAGGCGGTCAGCGCGTCGATGCAGAGGCAGCCTGGCCTGCTGCAACTGCCTTAAGCTTCTCGAACTGCTTAATGACCGCCAAGCTGTCCGCAATGGCTTCCGCGAATTTGGGACGAGAAGCGATACGCAGGACATAGCGTGTCGTCTTGGGATGATCGATCAGCCACCCGTCGCTATGTGCCAGGTAGAGCGGAAAGCACAGCATAAAGTCGGCGCCGGTGGGTTCGGGCCCCACCACATACCCCTCGTCACCCAGTGCATCCTCAAGCATCTGTAGATATTCAATGGCCCGCTTCTTAGCGTCCAGCCCCACCTTGGGCACTCGCTCTTTCAATCCCGCCGGAAAGGGCATGCAGTGATCCCAGTATATCCGCTGATAAATGGCGAACAGCGATTCGGACCAATACATCCATTGATCAACCAACGCGGCTTCGTTGGTACCGTCCGCATAACTGAAACGGCCCTGGCCGTACTTGCGCAACAAGTAATTGATGATGGCGCCGGACTCGGTTAAAGCAAAACCGTCATCCACAATCAACGGCAATGAGCCCATAGGGCTGATTTTGCGAAATGCCGGTTGATGACGGTCATCGTTATAAAAGCTCATTTCGATCAGATTATAGTCAACCCCCAACTCGGCAAGCAGCCAAGTGATGCGAAAGGTCCGTGTGGTGGGCGCGTGGTAAACGTCGAGCATCTTCTGTTCCCCTGCAAATGAATTAAACCGTGCCTGTATCGACTTGGTCACACACCAGCATCAACGTCGACGCCCGATCGAGGAACTTCAGTTCGTCCTCCACCAGAATAGGGTTGATGTCCGGATCATTGAAAATCCTCGACATCTCCTGAACCGCCAGGGCATCCCTCAAATACATTTCGGTGATGACATCGTACTCACTGGTGATCGGTGAAGTACCAGCGTCTTGGGACTGGTTGCTGGGATTAAGTACGGCCTGCAGGGGATAGTTGCGAACATAGCGTTCCAACAGGTGACCGATGTACTTCTGCGCCAGTTTCACATGGCTGCCTTCGTAATGCTCGCGAAACGCCTGCGGGCTGATGCCGTCCTTGCGCTTGAGCATGAAAATGAGCTTGACCATGACATCTCCGGATTGCGTGAGTTAAACGGGCCGTCGAAACCCGCTGAATAGTCACTTAGGGGAAAGAAAGACCGCCGTTGACGCTGATGACGCTTCCCGACACTTGATCGGAATCGCTGCTGGCAAAATACAGCGCGGTCTTGGCGATGTCGGACGGCACATTCATGCCGAAGGGCGTCTGCGCTTCGATTTTTGCAAAGGCCTTGGACAGGACATGGTCCTTGCCATACAGCTGGGCATAGTTATGGATCGGGGTATCCTTGGTAAGAGTCGTGGCAATGCAGTTCACCCGTATACCCTTGCGTGCCAATTCCTTGCCAACTGCCCGGGTGAAGTACATCAGGCCGGCTGCGGCCGTGCCCACCAGTGTCTCGCTGGGTGTCGGCGTGCGTCCGGCATCGGACGTCACGAACACCACCTTCCCGTAACCCTGTTTTGCCATGGGCTGCACCACCGCATGCAGGCAATTCATCCGGGAGATCAACTGCCCGTTGAGCATTCGCGCATACTCTGTGGTTGGCATCTCTTCGAACAGGTCAGGCTTGCCACCACCGGGGGAGCCGCTTACAACCAGGATATCCAGCCGGCCGAAGCGGGCGACGATACGCTCCACCACGGCCACCATGCTTGCGGGGTCGTTCATGTCGCCCGGTTCCCAGGCGACCTGAAGGCCTTCGGCGGTGAGCCGGGTCACCACCGCCGGCGGTTCTTCTCGCGGTCGGCTGTTGACAATGACCTGGGCGCCCTGGCGGGCAAACTCACTGGAAATCGCTTCGCCTAGCGATTGACTGCCACCGATGACCAACGCCACTTTATCTTTGAGCCGCATCATCTTTCCCCTTTGAATAATCAACCAGAACCGCGTGGCCCGACGGAAGCAGCGCCACCGGATATCAGATGGTCCGTGCAATGATTTCCTTCATGATTTCCGAGGTACCGCCATAGATCCTGGCGACGCGCGCATCGACCCATGCCCTGCTCACGCGGTATTCACTCATGAACCCATAACCGCCGTGCAGTTGCAGGAACTCGTCCAACACCTTGTTTTGCAGTTCCGACCCCAGCAATTTCGCCATGGCTGCCATATCTGACGACAAGGTGTCGGCCATGGACAGTGCCAGGCAATGGTCGACGAAAACCCGGAGCATGGTGATTTGCGCCTTGGCTTCCGCGAGCTTGAATCTCGAGTTCTGGAAATCGAACACTGGTTGGTTGAAAACCTTGCGCTCACGGGTGTAAGCAACGGTTTCGTCAAACATGGCCTCAAGGCATGCCGTCGCTCGAATGGCGATAATCAGGCGTTCCCAGGCCAACTGATGACTCAGGTACTTGAAACCTTCATTTTCTTCGCCTAATCGATTGGCGACGGGGACGCTGACCTGGTCGAAGAATAGCTCGGCCGTGTCCTGGCCTCGAAGGCCGATTTTGGCGAGCTTCTTGCCCTTGCTGAAGCCGACCCGATCACTCTCCACGCACAGCAGCGTCAAGCGTTTATCGTTCGGGTCGAGTTTAGTCGCCGTCACGGCGAGATCGGCGTTGATGCCGTTAGTGATGAAGGTCTTGGCACCGTGCACAACATAGTGGTCGCCTTCACGCTTGGCACTGGTACGCATGGCTCGCAGATCGGAACCCATTCCGGGCTCCGACATGGCGATCACTGCAATCAGTTCTCCGCTGGCCATGGGCGGCAACCAACGTTGTTTCTGCTCTTCGGTGCCATACGTCAGCACATAATGAGCAACGATTTCCGAGTGAGTGGTAAATCCCACGGCGGTGGCATTCACCCTGGCCAGTTCTTCGATCATGACGGCCGAATGCCCACGATCACCACCACCGCCGCCATAGATCTCGGGAATGCCCACGCAAAGCAACCCCTCCTGCCCTGCCCGCCGCCATATTTCACGCGGAACCACCCCCTGCTCTTCCCAGGCATCATGGTGAGGTACGATTTCACGTTCGATAAAGCGCCGCACCTGCTCACGGAAAATATGATGGTCGTCGCGAAAGATAGTACGCATGTCAATTACCTGTTGAGTTCGGCTTGTGCTTCAGTCGGGCTTCAGGGGGTGACCTGAATCACCATGGAGCCTTTCAGGTGCTCACCCAGGTTGTTTTTCCCCACGAGCGTGTAAGCCCGTTCGGTTGTCACCGGGTGCTCCGTTCGTTGCCCTGAAAGATGAAGGACATCACCAGGGCAGCACGGCACGCCGAGGCGCAAGGACAGTCGCGTCAACAACCCATGTGGCTCGCACACGGCTGAATAGCGAAAGGCCAATGCTGCCGACGTGGCAATGTTCATGATGATGTCGGGAAGCCCCTGCTCGCGGGCCAGATCGCGATCATGGTGAACCCGCTCGAAGTCATTGCCGACCAACGCACCGGCGACGATAAGTGTTGTGTCGACATTTATCGCCAGCTCGCCGGGCATGTCTGTGTCGGGTGAACGAGTGACGCGATCCGCCGTCGGCGCTCCTTGCAACGGACGGAAGTAGAAACACCGGATCTTCAACTCGCCGAGATTGTTACCATCCTGGTCGAACCACTCGTGGAACTCAGTGGCGAAGTAGCCCGTACCAAGCGGTGTGTCTTTGCGCGATGAGATCGAATCAAGAGAGACGTGGGTAGTGATGAGATCGCCTACATGTGCCAGTCGGAAGGATTTCAGATCGTAGTTGGTCGCCACGATCGCGCTGTAGCCGGCTTCGGTAAACACCCGGCGCAGTGAACGATTGACCCCGTGCTCATGCTGCTGTAACTCGAGCACTGTCCATAGCTGCAGCATGGCAGGCGGTGCGACGGCTGCGCCGTAGCCACGCTCGATGGCTATTTGTGGCTGGGTGAAGAGCGGGTCGGTGATGCCCATGACGTGGCACCAGTTCCGAATTGCCCAGGCGCTAACCGATGTGCTGGCAGTCACCCGGACCGGATTTACGCTGCTCGCCAGTTTCTCAATGATGAGCGTTTCCTCGGTTACATCGTTCATATGGCGTCCGCTTGAGTAAAGAGTCTGAACTGTCGCTGTGCAGCTGAAAATAAACGTCAGATACCCGCCGCTTTCGGTGGGCGAGTGTTTTCCAGCTGATACCAGGTGGTTGCGGTGATCCCCTCCTCGCGCAGCAGGTATTTCTTGACCCTGCCACTTTGAGTACGCGGCAAGCTGGCGCGGAACTCAATGAATCGCGGCACCGCGAATTTCGGCAGGTTTTCGCCCGCCCAACGCCACAGTTCCTCTTCGCTGAGCAACGCCTCGCTGCGCAGCACCAACGTGATCTTCAACTCATCCTCGGAGACTTCCGACTTGATCGCATGAGCGGCCACTTCGGCGATATCCGGGTGAGCAAGGAAGGCTTGCTCTACCTCGAAGCTGGAAATGTTTTCACCGCCCCGACGAAGACAGTCTTTCTTCCGATCCGCGAAGAAGAAGTAACCCTGTTCGTCGAACGAACCCAGGTCGCCAGTGTGGAACCATAGGTTCTCCGTGCAGGCGGCCGTGGCTTGCGGATTGCGCCAATAGCCGGTGAACATGATGTCGGGCTTGTTGGGGCGTACGACCACTTCACCGACCGTACCGGGCGCACATTCATGACCATGCTCATCCAGAATCCGCACGTCGAACGCCTCGCACTTGCGCCCGGAAGCCCCCTCGGGAATGTTCGGATCGTCCACCACGGTGATCGTCAACAAACAGGCTTCCGTCAAGCCGTAGCCCAGCGGCACGACATATTGCAGCCCGAAGAGCTCCTTCCACTGGGCAATCAACGTACCGGTGAGGGGAACCCCGTAGACGGCGCGTAACCGGCCACGGCAGCGCTCCGATACTTCGGTTCGCCCACCTGCCGGAATCAACGTCAACATCACACTCAGCAGCAAGGCGATGCTTGCCCTGCTCTGCTCGATCTGCTCCCAGAAGCGGGATGCGGAAAAACGTGGCGCCACCGCAGCCGTCGAACCGGTGTAGAGCGCACTCAACACCACACCGAACGCCGCCGCACAGTGGAACAAGGGGCACGGGGACCAATGGACATCGTCTTTGTCCAATTTCAGTGAAGACGCGACTTGCGATGCGAAATGACACGCGTAGTTGTGGGTGATCATGCAGCCCTTGGAGGGCCCGGTCGTGCCAGAGGTGTAGACCAGCATCGCCAGGTCGCCGGGTTGACTGCGCGAATCGTTCGCCAAGGGAGCGTCGGCCCGAGCCTCCTCGAACGGCAGCACACGCAAGCGACCTGCGCCTTCGCCTAAGTTGCCCCTGACCAGCAGCGTCGTGGCCTCGGGCAAACCGGTCTCGATCGACAGGATCCGTTGCGCATAATGCTCTTCTGCAACCAGCAGGTTTGCCCCGGCGTCTGCCAGTTGGTGGCGCAGGAACTCGCCCTTCATATCGACGTTGATGGGTACGAACACAGCGTCGAGCTGGTTGACGGCAAACCAGAGGAAGACGAAATCACTGCTGTTGTCCATCAGCACGCACACACGGTCTCCCGGAGCGACGCCCAACGTGCGCAAGCCACCGGCCAGCCGACCGACCTGATGTCGGGTCTGTGCGAAGGTGAATAGCTCACCACTGAAATCCAGGTAGGTCGAATCTGGCCACTGAGTTGCCGCTTGCGCCAGTAGTGCCGGGAGACTGCGTTGCTCGTGGACGCTCCACGCTGTCATGGTTCACACCTCTTTTATTATTGTTTCTCTTGGTCAGGCTGCCGTACCCGGTACAGCCTGGCCTATTCTGAGGCAGCACAATCCGGTGGTTTGTCTGCAGATGAACCTGAGCCAGCTTGTATCTGAGTTTCGTGCAGGAACCGGATCCTGCTCCGTCCCGCGATCAAACGTGAGACGCGCGCGTCCTGAATTTTCGGCGCGCCAGTACGGACCTGACGAGCTGTGGCCGAGGTTGTTCGCTAAACAGGAAGTGCGACAACGCTGGTATCAATACCAACGCTCCCACCATGTTCCAGAGAAACATGAAGGCCAGCAAAATGCCCATGTCTGCCTGGAACTTGATGGGTGACCAGGCCCAGGTCACCGCACCGGCGGCCAGGGTCACCCCGACCAATGCCACGACCTTTCCGGTGAACTGGAGGGCGTGACGATAGGCCTGTTGCAATGACATGCCAGCGCGTTGATGCATCAATTGCACCGAGAGCAGATACAACGAATAGTCCACGCCGATGCCCACGCCCAATGCGATCACCGGCAGCGTGGACACTTTCAGTCCTATCCCGAGGAACACCATCAACGCCTTGGATAGAATCGAGGTCATCACCAGCGGAATCAGCGCGACGAACACCGCGCGCCAACTGCGAAACGCAATGAAGCACAACAGCGCCACGGCGCCATAAACGGCTGCATACATTTTCAGGATCGACTCACGGACCACGATATTGGTGACTGCCTCGATACCCGCCGAGCCGGCGGCGGGTAATATATGCAAGGTTGGCGTGCCGTGATCCCGGGCAAACCGCTCCACCACCGAAAGTACCTGCTCCAGGGTGTCCGACTTGTGATCGGCCAGGTAGGCGATCACCGGTATCAGCGAACAGGCGGTGTCGGCAACCTCAGGGTTGTCCGCCAACGTCCAGTTCACAGCCCCGCCTACCAGCATCGGGTTGCGCGAAATGGTCAGCCACTTGGGGTTGCCTTCATTAAGCCCGGCGATTGTGCGTCTTACGTTGTCGGCCAATGAGGTCGTGCCCAGCACGCCAGGCACCTGCTGCAGCGCCCAGCTCAACCGCTCCACCTCCTTGAGGGTTTCGTACCGCTCGCAACCACCTGCGGGGGTCTTGACCATCACCACGAACTGGTCACCGGACAATCTGAAGTGGTCATTGATATAGCCGACATCCTGGTTATACCGGGAATCGGCCCGCAGCTCCGGCGCACCGGCATCCAGGTCGCCGATCTTCAGATGGGAGGCACCCCACAGCCCTCCCATGGTCAGCAGGATCGCACCGATCACCGTCCACCGCGCCCAGTTGCGCTGCGTCAGGGCCTCAAGCCCGCGCAACAGCAAACCGTCCTGTTTGGCCTCATACTGCAATGAGCGCCGCGCGGCCCGAGCCCCTACGCCCACGTACGACAGCAACACAGGCAGTAGCAACAGGTTGGTAATGATCAGCACCGCCACGCCGATACTGGCCGTCACGGCAAGATCCTTGATGACCGGCACGTCGATGATCATCAGCACCGCGAAACCGACCGCATCGGCCAGCAAGGCAGTCAGCCCCGCCATGAATAAGCGGCGAAAGGTATAGCGGGCGGCTATATACCGGTGCGTGCCCAGTCCGATGTCTTTCATGATGCCGTTCATTTTTTGCGCCGCATGGCTCACGCCGATCGCAAAAATGAGAAACGGTACCAAGATCGAGTAGGGATCCAGCGCATAGCCCAGCGCGCTGACGATACCCAGTTGCCAGACCACCGAGACCGCCGAACACGCCACGACCAGCAGTGTGCTACGCAAGCAATGCGTGTAGGCCAGGATGATCAGGGCAGTGATCAGGGCCGATACCATGAAGAACAGCATGACCAGGTGCAGGCCATCGATCAGGTCACCAGTCAGCTTGGCGAAGCCAACGATGTGGATCTTCACCGGCGGCCCCTGGCCCACGGTTTCATATTTGGCCCGCAGTTCCTCAAGTCGATGACCAAGGACACCGTAATCCAAGGGCGCTCCGGTGTTGGAATCCGTCGCCAGGATAGGCAGGACGATCATGATGGAGCGTTGATCACTCCCCACGAGGTCGCCGACCAGCCCTGCCGAACGGAGGTTGCGCTTGAGTGCCTCGATACTACCTGCTGACCCGTCGTAGTCATCGGGCATTACTGTTCCACCCCGAAACCCCTCCTCCGTAACTTCGGTCCAGCGCACCGAAGCCATCCAGATCGAGCGCATCCACGACCGATCGACTCCGTTGGTCAGGAAAAGGTCATCATTGATCTTCCGGGTGAGCGCCAGGAACTCGGGGTTATAGATATCGCCGCCCGGGTTCTCTACCACCAGGCGTACGGTATTTCCCAGGCTTGCCAGGTTGTCGCGGTTGGCAAAGTAATTCTGGATGTACGGATGGGAAGTAGGTATGACCTTATCGAAATTCGCATTGATACTGACATGGCGTATCTGCCAGGCCAGGCCAGCAGTCACGATGATACACAGCACAATAAACAGCATTCGGTGGTTGAATACGATGCGCTCCAGGAGATTGCCCGTGCGCTTGTCAAAGTCTGCGACATTGCCAATGACCAGCATGTCCTCAGCCGCCGCGTTAGCCGAATTCATAACGTATTCCTATTCTGACTACATGAGGGACTCAATACGCACACCCAGTGCGCCGACCAACGCGACACTGTCCGGCCCGGCCTGCACCACGGAAAAATAGGGCATTGGCTTGAGCAGCCGCTGGAGCTTGAAAGTGGCGCCCTGGGTACGACTGACCAGAACCTCGCCGGCCAGCGTCACCAGTACAATGCGCCCGTCCGACATTTCGGTTCCCCCTGCGATCGCGCCTTGTGCGCCCGTATCGACCGAAGTCCAGGTCCGTCCGTCATCGATGCTTCTCACTGCGCGGCCTCGCATGCCAAAAGCCAACAAGGTGCCGCGACCACCGACGATGCCAAAGTAGCTGCCCTTATAAGGCGTATCCACTGACTTGAAGCGTTGCGCAGCACTGTCCCAATAGCGCACCAGGCCGCGCTCGCCCACCAGCCAGACTTTTTTCTGCGCAACCGTCAGGCCATACAGGTGCAAGCCTTCGGGGTTTTCCGTGAGGGTGTTGATTGGTTGCCACTGCTTACCGCCATCGACGGTGCGCAATGCAAGATTGAAAGGCCCGACAGCGAAACCTTCGTCTTCATTGAGGAAGGCGATATCGAAAAAGGGCTTGGCAGCGCCGTCCGCGATGAAGCGCTCAAGTTCGCTCCTAGTACGCGTAAGGTCGGCATCCGTTGATTTGGCGAGCCGATCGAGTTGCCCACGCAGAATGTCCAGCACCTGGTTTCCGTCAAGCTGGCGCACCCAGGTTCGACCTGCGTCTTCACTGTGCAGAATCACCCCGTCGTGCCCCACCGCCCACACCTTGCGCTCGCCGAAAAAGCGCACGGCAACCAAGTCGGTACTCAACGGCGACGGTGCTTGGGTCCAGTCCTGTCCTCGGTCGTCGGACACTAGGATGTGACCGAACGGACCGACCGCAACCAATGTCCGATCGTTGCCAGCGACCGCCATCAGACGTGAATGGACGATCTTGTCCGATGGCGCAGCCGGCTGTGAAAGCGGGTCTATGAAGGCGCCGGCATTGGCATTCAGGATATATGTGGCCATGGCGCACAAGGCGACCACCCAGCCAGCCCCTCGATGCATGGTGATGTCCTTTTTGATTATGAAAGGGGGATGCGGGGATGCGCCCCCGCATCCTTGGAACATCAGTAGCCACCTGGTCTCAGGATAAAGTTCGTGAGGGTGTCACTGTTGAACTGGCTGCTGCTCAGCGGCTTGTCCATTGACCAGCTCTTGGACACCAATGGGAACACATACAACCGCGTGCTCAGGTCGAATGTCGGAAATGAGCTGCCGCCGATCACGACTTTCTTGACGTAGTCGGGCCAGAGGGGCGCCCACTCCACTTGATAGAGCTTGTCGTTGTGGTCGTAGGTGTCTTGGATGCCGCCGATCCAACTGTCCTCGTCAAAGAAGAAGTCGCGCCTTTTCAAGACGTGGCGCTTGTCTTCTTTCAACGTTGCCTGGACGTGCCAGACGCGATGCAGCTCCCAGCGTACGCACTCAGGATTGGGGTGGTTGGGCATGAACAGCCCTTTGGGCTCGCACTTTTCCGAGGTGGGGTTCATCAGCGAATAGATGTTGTAGGGGATGTACATTTCCTGTTTGCCAACCAGTTTCCAGTCCCAGCGCTCCATTGAGCCACTGAACATGTTCAGCTGATCGTAGAGCTGCGCACCGCCCTGCGCGGCGATCGGCGTATCGGCGGCAAGGTCGGGGGCCAGACGGGTACGACGGGTCGCCGGCTGGTAGGACCAGGATTTGCGTTGTCCATCCAGGTTGTCGATGATCATGGTGGCCTGCCCGGCAATGCGGGTGGGGCCTGAATACTCGGTACGCAACCCCCATTCGCGAGTAGGAACGGGTACATCCGGATCGTAGAGGCCGCTGTCCTCGTACGCGAGCATCTGGTTGGTGATTACCACTTCACCGCTCGGTTTGACGTAGTAACTGGACGTCGCCATGACCCGCGCGGCCCCCAGGTAGGCAGCCTTTTTGTTCCACATTGCTTCAATCCCGTTTTTGGGGACCGGGAACGGGAAGCCACCGCGGCATCCTTTGGATACATCCAAGGTCATGCCATCAGCTTCGATGGCACATCGGCTGGTGTTCTTTGCGCTATTGGCCAGCACGCTCTCGGGATAGCTCACCGAACGTCGGGTCGGGTAGACCGCAATGCGAAACGTCGGGTATTTGCGAAGCATCTCCTGTGTACCCGGTGACAGTTTGTCGGCGTATTCGGCCATGTTCTTGGCATCGATCCAGAACTGCACCTTGTCATCCTTGTACGGGTCGGGGCGAATGCCCGATGCGTAATCGACCTTGGGCGGATTTTCCACGCCTCCCGTGTAGGCCGGAATGGTGCCGGCGGCATTCCCCGCCATTTCCGCTCCCCATGCAGTCAGCGCGGGATTGAAGGGTGCCTGGAAGCTGGCAGCCTGGGCAGCGGTCGCGGTAAAGGCACTCGCAAGCAGCAGAAAAAAAAGCGGTCGTGACCTGTTCATCTCTAACCTCGTTTCTATTGTTTTTATACAACGGACCCAAACTCGGCCAAGCGGCGTTACTCGAAGGTGTTCTTGTAGGTAAATACCAGCCATCCCCTGTCTTGCAGTTGCTGGCCGTTGGAAGCAGAGATAAGACCGTTCGCCCCAGTCTCATGGGTGGCCAGGTAGTCGTTATAGGCGATGCTGAAATCCTGCTGTTGGTTGTAGGTGAAGGTGACACCCATGCTGTAGCTTCCCGCGTGCTCGTTACCGCCGCCCAATACTGCGCTATTGCCTTTTATCCCGGCGTTGTAGCTCGCCTTGGTGGTGATATCCCAACCGGGCCAGACGCCGGTCCAGGTCGGGCTGAATTGCAAGAAGGTCTGCCATGCATCGCGGGTGACACATCCGGTATCCGCTGATCGGCCGTTCTCGCAACGATTGAAGTACTGCTCGCCGGAAGTGACTTTATCCCAGCGGCTATACGCCAGTTCACCGGTCAGGTTGGCGCTGTCCCAGATCGAATTGGGACCCATCGCGTAGATGGCATTGAGCAATACGTGATTACTGTCGCCACGGGCGCCTTCCTTCGCACCGTCAGTGATCGTGCTGTTGAAGGCGGTGTTCTGACGGTGGACGAGTTCCAGTCCGGTGCTGACGCCACCAATGTTTTTCGACAGGCTGATACCCATCAACTTGGCTTTGTCCGGATAAATCGCATGATACTGACGGTTCGCCAGGTCAAGGCTCACCGTCGGCGTACGCTCGGTGAACTCCCGGTAATAGGTCCCGATGGTTCCATCGAACCAGGTAGGTCGCCAGCGCGTGCCCACACCCCAGTCGCCGCCATCGTTGGGCTTTTTCACACCCCCATTGGCCAGGAATAAACCCGGCGCCAGGGAAAAGCGATCAGGCCCCTCAAGAATGAAGTCGGTACCGCCCAGATAGGTGCCGCCCTCCGCGACGCGGGTGGGCTTCCATTCGTAGAAGTATTGCGCAAGGAGGGTGAGCTCCGACGTGAGCTGGAACTTGCCGGAAATCTGTCCGATCGGCAACGCCAACTCCTTGGCGTCAGCACCGGGATTGACCAGTCCCTTGTAACCGTCGCTGGGAGCCTGGGCGTAAGACACACTGTGTGCGGACAGGGCGATCGCTTCACCCCACAGGTCGGCAAGCCGGCCAACCTTGACCGAGCTTTCCACGGGGCCGATCTGGAAGTTGTCAAACACGTAGGCGTCCAGTATCTCGCCGGACAAGCCCTCGCCATAGCGCCGGGTGTAACCCGAATACCGATTGTTTTCGTAACTGCCTCGGTCGGAAAGACCGTCGCCGGTGTTCACGCGGTCGTTGAATGCAAAGTCTTTCCAGGCGGCGCCGCTCAAGCGGAATCCGAATCGGCGTTGGTAACTGAAATCAATTTCGGTTAACAAGTCGAGACGGTTGGTTACCATCTCGCCACGATCGTAGGCGTTATCGCCTTCGTCGGTGTTGGGGCTGCGGGCGATAGACGAATCGCGCCCCTCGGCCCTCCAACCGGCGGCATAGCGCAATGTGTTACCGACTGTCAGCACCATGTCGGGGTTGCCGACATCCAGCTGAATGGCTTGCGCGCCTTCGCAGATACAGAGAAATGCACCGCCCAGGAAGGCTGCATACTGCAATTGAGCCGCTCTGTTGGCGGACCTCTTTTTAATTGCAACCACAGAGGAATCGTTCATCGTCGTCGCACTCTTATTGTTGTTATCAGACTTTAGTTCGCGCCTTCGCCATCACGTCATGGTTCATTGACGCTGGGCCCAGCTTCGCACCATTGCGACGCAGCTATTATCTCGTCCTGCAGCGCACATAGCCTATGGCAGCTAGACCACCTTGCGGCCACTCGCCCGGATCCGGTCGCGTTAACGCTCGTGGAGCTCTACGGCCTGGATGCGCACAGCGGAAGGGGCCTGGCTCATCCGGTCAACCAGTTCCGCGCAACGCCTTGCGTAGTCCCCCATGGCTTTTTCCTTGATTGGTCCATAGCCTCGGATTTCGTCGGCTGCGGCAACCAGTGTCATGGCGGTGCTCAGGTTGGCAGCGGTCAACTGTTCGACTGTGCGTAGCACCAGCGCCTGGTAGTCAACGATCAGTTGTCTTTCCTGGTGACGCTCTCGGGTATAGCCAAAAGGATCCAAAGGGGTTCCGCGAAGGACCTTGCCGTGCCTCAGCAGGCGAAACAATGGGAGCACCCAGGCACCGAACTCACGCTTGCGCGGGCGACCGTTGGCGTCACGCCCCGGCAGCATCGGCGGAGCCAAGTGGAATTTGACTTTGAAATCGCCGGTGAACTGTTCGCGCAGACGCTTCCAGAAAACAGGGTCGGCATGCAGGCGCGCCACCTCGTATTCGTCCTTGTAGGCCATCAGTCGCGACAGGGTACGTGCCACTTGCAGCACCAGCGCCTCGCTGCCGGCAATCCGTTTGGCTGCCACCCGCCGCTCGACGCTACGCACCACTTGCACAAACCGTTCGGCGTAAGCAGCGTTCTGGTAATCGGTCAACAGGCGCACGCGCCGATCCATCAGTTGCGCGAGCTGGCCGCCTGTCTCCAGGTGTACAGTCACGTGCTCCTCGTGCAGGATTTGAGGCGCATGGGCGGCCAGTCGTCCGAGGGCAAACGTACGCAGGTTGCCTTTGACGAAGGTACCGTTCAGAACGATCGCCTTTTCCAACGAACCGACACTGACCGGCAGCAGACCGCGTTGCGCGGCAAACCCCAGCATCAGTAGATTGGTGGCGATGCTATCCCCCGTCAGCGCGGTCGCCAGCTTGCTGGCGGCGATGCACGATAAACCCGAATCATCCCCCAAGGCCATTTCCACCGCCTTGAGCATCCCGGCCTCATCCATCACCAGGTCCCGGTTCGTCTGGAAGGCGCCCGTGGGTGTCACATCGGTATTGGCAATAACATGCGTGACACCGGGGCGAACGGTTTTGAGCACATCCGCACTGCTGGTAACAATCAGGTCGCAACCGAGGATCAAGTCGGTCATGCCGATCCCCAGGCGTGAGGTGAATATCGTGCTGGGGTCCGGACCAATGCGGATGTGGCTGGTTACCGCTCCCCCTTTCTGCGCCATGCCGGTCATGTCGAGAATGGTGCACCCCTTGCCTTCCAGGTGTGCTGCCATGCCTAACAAGGCGCCGACCGTAAGTACCCCGGTACCGCCGATACCGGCCACCAGCATATTGTGACCATATGCATCGATGCCGATGGTAGCCGGCTCCGGTAGCGCATTGATGAATGCGTCGAGCCGTTCATCATCCGATCCGGCCCTACTCGCGATCCGGGCGCCACTGACGGTCACGAACGAAGGGCAAAAGCCTTTGATGCAACTGAAATCCTTGTTGCAGGTCGACTGATCGATGGTGCGCTTGCGTCCCAACTCGGTTTCCAGTGGCTGAATGCTGACGCAATTGGACTGGGTCGAACAGTCGCCACACCCCTCGCAAACCTCCTGGTTGATAAAGACACGTTTGTCTGGATCCGGGTAGAGGCCACGTTTGCGCCGCCGCCGTTTTTCGGTGGCACAGGTCTGTTCGTAGACGATAGCCGAGACCCCTTTGGTCTCCCGCAACCGCCGTTGCAATGCATCGAGTTCGTCACGGTGGTGTACCGTCACACTCGCCGGCAGATTCGCGCCGCGGTACTTTTCCACCTCGTCACTGACCAGCAATACCGGCTTGACCCCTTCGGCGACCAACTGGTTGAGCATGTCGATCGGGCTCAGGTGGGCCTCCACCGGTTGGCCACCGGTCATCGCCACGGCATCGTTGTACAACAACTTGTAGGTCATATTCGCATTGGCGGCCACCGCCGCGCGGATTGCGAGAATGCCGGAATGGGAATAAGTCCCGTCGCCCATGTTCTGGAAGACATGAGGCATTTCCACCAACGGCCCGACCGATACCCATTGCATGCCGTCGCCGCCCATGGGCATCGGTTGCATGGTGTTACGCTCCGGCATGACATAGGCCGCCAGGCCATGACAGCCTACGGCGCTGAGTGCGGTGCTGCCCTGCGGGATACGAGTACTGGTGTTGTGCGGACAACCGGAGCAATAAAACGCCGGCCTGTACTGGCTAGAACCCAGCGTGCGGGCACGCGCCTCGGTCTGCGCCAGCACGGCGCACCGTGAAGTGATAGACGGGTCTTCCATGCCCAACTGCTGCAGCGAAGCCACAAGCGCTTTGCGCACAAGCGCGGCGTTCAGTTCGCCGACCTGGGGCAGCAGTGGCGCACCCTGCCGATCATGTTTGCCGATGATAGTCGGTCGCAGGTGTTCGTCGATGGGGTAGAAATAGCGGGCGATCTGATCTTCCATCAGAGCCCGCTTCTCCTCGACGACCAACAGCAATTCGCTGCCTTTTCCAAACGCAAGCACACCTTCGGGTTCCAGCGGCCAGATCATCGCGGGTTTGTAAAGTCGAATGCCCAGCGCGCGGCAGCGCGCCTCGTCCAATCCCAGGTCGGAAAGCGCCTGGCGCACATCCAGGTAAACCTTGCCGGCAGCGACGATGCCCAGGCGTCGCGCAGGGGCATCGATCATTACCCGGTCCAGTCGATTGGCCCGTACGAACGCCTGTGCAGCCGGCAACCGTCGGTTCACCAGTACATCTTCCTGGACGAGCGGCGTCTGTTTGGGAATCAGGTTCAACCCCTGATCCGGCAGTTCGATATCGGTGGGAAAAATGAATGGGCGCAACGGATCCGGCAGTTCCAGCGAGGCAGATAAATCCAGCGTGTCGGTCACGCATTTGAGCCCCACGTACAGACCGCTGTAGCGTGATAGCGCCCAACCGAAAATCCCGTACTCCAGGATTTCTGCAATGGTCGATGGGTAGAGAACCGGTAAAAACGCGGCCACCAGGGTGTGTTCGGACTGGTGCGCGCTGGCCGAGGATTTGCCGCCATGGTCATCGCCAGCAATCGCCAGGAAACCGCCATGGGTCGCCGCCCCTTCGAGGTTGCCCAACTTGAGCGACTCACAGGCACGGTCTACACCCAAGCCTTTGCCATACCACAGGCCAAAAACACCCTGATATGACGATTTGCCGAACCATTCCAACTCTTGCGTACCGCGGATCGCTGTTGCGGCCAGCTCTTCGTTCAGGCCTGGCTGGAACGTGATGTGGTGTTCGTCCAACAAGCCTTGGGCAGCCCACAGGGCTGCATCGTAGACACCCAATGGAGAGCCGCGATAGCCGGAAATATAACCGGCCGTCTGCAACCCGTGGTACTGGTCTCGCCGGGCCTGATCGATGGGCAGGCGCACAAGCGCCTGGTTCGACGACATGAAGACCCGGCCAGTCTGCCGAATGTATTTGTCGTCAAGAGAAACGGTGGTTTTAGTCATCAGGAATCGGCTCTCTGACCGGCACGAAACGCGAACCTGTCGGTGTGCAGCGAGGTGGATGCGCGAATATGCACACCGCGCTCCTTTCCTGGCACAGGACATCCGCATCCAGGCGCCAAGCACATTGGCGGCGCCCCGTCGGAAGGCGTTCACACGGTTTTTATAAAAGTTATGTCGGCGCCATGGGTGTGTCGCAGATCATCTAAACTGTAATCATCCCGATGCCTGCCAGTAGTCTCACACTGACCTGCAACTTGTTCTGCGCTGAAGTGTTGTTCCAGGCCGGCACGCTTATACCGGCGGGCTCAGGCGTACCACGTAGTCGTTCCATTGCACCTCCTGAGTCTCACCCCAGCCCTCACCGGCCCATTGAGGCGAGGTCCAGCGTGTCAGGCCGCAGTGGCAAAGCGCGTTCTGCCAGCTGTGCCAGGGGTTGCTCGCAAGCACTTCCCCATGGAATTGGTATTGGCCACCATCCTCGGTCGTACACTGAATCATGTGGCGCACCGGACGCAGTTGATCGTCGGCGCGCTGGGTGAGCTTGGAGACGGCGGTGACCTTCAGGGTTTTACCGTGATCGAAGATCCAGGCGTCAGTGACGAGCAGGTCGTCACTCAGCGTATACAGACCTTCCCAGTTGGGATGCCGCTTCGGGTCATCGAACGCACCAATGGTGAAGGAGAAATCCTCAGAAAAAGCGCCGTTCATCCAGGTGTAAGGCGGCAGCAAGTAACCGTCCTCATGGCGCTGCTCGCCCCAGGAGCGATCCCGAATGCTCAAGTTGTCGAACGGATAATCCCTGCCTTGGTACCTGACCGCTCCGCGCGAACGCATCACTTGCTCGAAATGCCGGTTGTTCGAGCGCATCACCGCGGGCTGCACCGCCTCCTGGACCATATCCAGGTTGAAATCGCGGGCAGCGTTCGCATAGCGGATGCGCATTTTTTGCATCGGTCGCTCGAATTCGATTTTCAAGCCATTGGCCGTCTCGATATTGCCCTGCTCATCGAAAATGCTGTCAGGCATATAGACCTGGAAGTCATAGACTTCTGCGGCCAGGTGGTCGCGCTTGTGGCCAAAGTGCGCAAAGATTCCGGCGGTACACAATCCCAGGTGAGGATGCATCCAGATATGGATGAAGCCATGCAGGTTGGATGTCGCCTCGTAGAATCCCCAATACCAGGTTTCCGTAGTGGTGAAGTGTTTATCCTCGAGGGCGCGCCCATGATAGAAATCGTCCTGGTCGGTCGCGGTACCGAAGCCATGGCCGTCGGACATCCAGGCAATTCTTTTCTCAGACATGGCGATCACCTGCCGCGGTATTGGCGTCGACGATCGCGTCGAGGATGCCGATTTCGAATTTGGGGAGATAGAGATTTCCCGCCACGCACAACGCCAGATTGCGCACGCCGGGCATCAACAATGAATTGAGCGAGCCTTGACAGGCGATGGCATTACGCACTTCCTTCCAGACATTGAAATAGCGTGCTGCCCTGGCGTCATAGCTCATGCCGGAACGCTGCTCGTATTGCTCGATGAACCATGGCCAGAGATCGAGCTGTTCGATGAACGGCTTGACGTAGCGCAGGTCCTCGACCGGATCACTGATGTGGCTGAATTCCCAGTCCAGCAGGGCGACCAGTTTGTCGTCCGCCATCAGCATATTATGGAAGCCCACGTCGCCATGGACTCGGCAAGCCGGGCGCCCCTCGAGGTCCGACAGGTGCGATTGCAACCAGGACAATCCACAGGCGATGCCCGGATGGGCATGCCGTTCGCGATCCCGGACGCGTTGACGCAGCTCGTCGATTTCAGCACGCAAGAGGTCGCGAATATCTCGATCCGTCTGAAGTGTTTCGCGGTGCAGCATCACCAGGCTGTCGAGAATACTGTCGGCCCAGCGTTGCCGGGAGGCCGGGTCCATGGGAACCGTCAAGTGTGCTGATTGTCCCGCCACGTAATCCACCAGCATGTAGGCGGTGCCTAGGTTTTCGGCGTTCGCTTGAAGGTGCAGCGGTGTGGGCACGGGCAAGCCCAGCCTCGCGACTTCCCGCAATACTTGAAACTCGTTGACCACGCTTGACCCCGTCGGCAAACCTACGCCGTCCTTGCGCAGCACTTCACGGCGTTCGCCCGTGGCATCGCTCAAGTCCAGGATGAAGGTTTCCTTGGAGTAGCCACCCATCAACTGGCGCATGTCGGTCACTTGCACATCGGTATAACGCGTATTAGCCTTCAAGTCGCGCTGGACAGCCTGGGGCGTGATCTTTTCGTCCTCGCAGGCTTCGGACACTTGTCCATCCCCTCTTCCGCCTTGATAGGTCGCGTTCGTACCGTGGGATATAGCCGGGTCGAAAAGCTCGTGGTAACGAACCAGGAATTCACGCAAGCGACTGGCGATGATGTGCTCTTGGCCGGCGTCCAAGGGGTGACGGGCCAACCCTTCCATGGCCGACGTCAGGGAGGCGCCAATGGACGCCTGCCATTGTTCGTCCCGATGTACGGCCTTGGCGCAGTCCACAGTTCCCGGGTACTCGGACAACTCGCTTGCGAGTTGCCGTTCGAGCACACGGATGGGCAACAAGGCCTCGTCCGAACAGCACCCGCGCGCAAGCTCATAGCCCAGCGCGGTCCCGGCCATGAGTGCTTCGGTCAAGAGGTCGCCGCCCAAGATACCCGACGCCAGCAATTTCTCGACGAATGCCGCGGTCGAGCTGAGTGTCTTGATGGTTATTTCGTCCACGCCAACCCCTCGCAGTACGCTTCAGATGATGTTCGGGCCGAGTCTAATTCGTGCCCTGCTCCCCCTTTGTCTGGGCTGGCAATCGTGCTGATCCCGCTGTGCTCAGGAATCCGGTGAGCAGTGCGGTTGCTCAAACCGGAAGCGAGATTGATCCCTGGATGTACATCAATGGCGATCCCCCGCCCGGCTCGGTTCTACTGAGCCAATACGCATGCATGCGCTTTTAAACACCGATCACCGGCAGGAGAGTGTCATGAAACGTATTGAAATCGCTTTGCCCGCAAGCCTGGATAACCTCAAACTCGTGGAGCGCCCTATCAGGCGTCCCGGCGCCGGAGAAGTGTTGGTGAAAGTTCAGGCCAACTCGCTGAATTTCCATGATGCGCTGGTGGTTCGCGGTATCCTGACGAGCACCGCGGGACGGGTTCCATTGTCTGATGGTGCCGGTGAAGTAGTGGAAACCGGGGCGGATGTCAGTGAGTTCAAGGCCGGCGATCGGGTCACCGGCACATTCTTTGCCAATTGGGCTGAAGGCCCCGCGACCCTGGAGCGGATCGCGCAGATGCGTGGCGAGCACGTTGATGGGTTTGCCAGCGAGTACGTCACGCTACCGGCCAGCCAGTTCACCCATACTCCGGCCTCATTGACCGACACTCAGGCCGCCACGTTGCCCTGCGCGGCGCTGACGGCCTGGCGGGCCTTGAAGGTCGCAGGCCCGGTTCAGCCGGGGGAAACAGTATTGGTCAAGGGCAGCGGCGGTGTTTCGATTTTCGCCTTGCAATTCGCACGACTGCTCGGCGCCCAGGTGATTGTGCTGACATCTTCAGCGGAAAAAGCCGAGAAGCTGCGTCACCTCGGCGCCAGCCACGTCATCAACTACCGTGAAGTCCCTGCCTGGGACAATCTCGTCCGGCAATTGAGCAATGGCGTAGGGGTAGATCATGTCGTGGACGTGGTGGGAGGAGACCTGACGCAGACGCTCAAGGCCATGCGAGTCAACGCTCATCTGTCATTGATCGGTGGTCTCAGTCGCCAGCCAATCCAGTTTCCTACCTTTGCGGCGGTGACCGGCAATATCCGGATGTCGGCCATTACAGTGGGAAGCCGTGAGCACCAGGTGGAAATGATGCGAATAATCGAACAGACCCAACTGCAGCCAGTGCTGGACCGTCACTTCGAGTTGCCGGCGCTGGGGGACGCCTTTCGCTACATGGAAACCCAGCTGCATTTTGGCAAGATCGTCATCACCCGCTAGGCGGTAGGCGCTGTTGCGGCTGCCCTGGCCTGCGAACCGGCGCCCAGGCGCCGAAACAGCCCCGGCTGGCACTAATGCTCAATCGCCTCGACCTCGATATGGTCGCCCGTTTCCCGCGTGGCAAAACATTTCAGTGGTGCGCAACCGAGCCGTACGTTCAAGCATTGCCCGGTGTGCAGATCGAAACGCACGCCGTGCAGAGGGCAGCGAATGCTGCCCTCTGCAATAAGCCCGGAATCCAGGCGGGATCCTGCATGGGTACAGCGGTTCTGCACCGCCAGGACCTGCCCCTGTAATCGGCACAACAGGATCGAGTGACCGCGCACCTCCACTACAACTTTACCGCCTTCTGGCAAGGCACTGCGTGCAACGGTTTTCTCAAAGTCCATCGTTTCACTCTATGAAACTGCTCGGTAGCCAGGCAGTGGTGGTCAGTCGTTGATTTTCAGGCCAAGGCGTTGATCGTAGATTTCGTGGAATCGACGAATCTTCGCTTCCTGGTAGTTGGACAGGGTCATATAGGCCGCGTGGGCGGCAGCCGCCTTGAATCCTCGCTGCACAGCGTTCATGTTGGACATGTCCTGGTCCACGATATGTCCGGTGGTGCCCAGCGCGGGATGGTCTTCAGCTTTTTCACCAAAATCGATCACGATCGGCTCGGGCACAGGCGGTCGTACACCGTCCTTGGGAATGGGCAGCAGCATCCGGTACTCCATCACCGACTTGTCCGGATCGCGCCCATACGGGGTGAACTTGTACCACCATGGCAACCCCTCGCCCCACCAGGGGTGGTAATTGGGGAACATGAAGTATTTGGCCATGTCCAGGAAATAACTGATGGGCTGGGCCGACCAATCCTTGCCGGTGTTGGCCTCCAGACGGATCTGCTGCTGTTCGGCCGCGTAGCGCCGGGCATCTTCGGCAGTAAGCCCGCGCTCCGGCGGCGGCAACGGCAAATCATAGGCACTGCAGTAGAGAACCAGGCCTTCGCGCGGGCTTACCTTATCGCTCAGGTAGCTGTCAGTGGTCATTCCGGGCGTGCACAGGCGACTGATGTAGCCTTTGCCCTGCTCCCATATATCGACTTGGGTCATCGCCGAACCGAACATGGGCATCCCGTCTGCATGGGTTTCCACCACGTGGTAGCCCTCCATGAAGGCCTCCTGGGCGGCTTTCCAGTTGCAATTGACGTGCAGCAGGATCCTCATCGCGGTGTAGCGCTCCCCAATGGGGTAGTCCTTGAAATGGTCAACCAACACGCCCAGGGACGCTTGCAACGGTTCTGCATCAGGGTCCGGGTTGATGAAAACGTTACCGCCCCAGGTGTCGACTCGAACCGGGATCAGGCTGTTGTGATCGGCATCGACATTTGGAAACTCCTGCTCGAACGGCACCCACGCCAGTCGCCCCTCCAAGTCATAGACCCAACCGTGGAAAGGACAACGAAAGTTATCGGCATTTTCTTTCCCCGAACACATCTGACGCCCACGATGGCGGCAACTGTTGTGGAAAGCACGGAACTCATCAGGCTTGGAACGAACAATAATGTAAGAACTGTCGACTATGTCGTAAGTCAGGCGATCACCGACATTGGGAATGTCTTCTTCGCGGCAGGCAATCTGCCATTCTTTCTTCCATATATGTTCGACTTCAAGATCGACATAGGCAGCGTCGAGATACCGGTCATAGGGAATAAGCCGCGGTGGCGGATCATAATGACCGATATCGTGAAGTGGTGTGCGATGCGGTTGTGCGTCGGAAGCAAGAATGTCCTGAAGTGTGGGTGGATCGATCCTGCTGCCCGGCATCGGCTTGCCGTAGTCCTTCCAATGACTGTTCTCTGTTGTCACGTAACACCTCCCTCAAAGGCCGGTACAGGGCTATTACCCTGATCGATTGGTTTAGTGATCTCGATGGCTTGATACGCCTTACATTAGAGGGAGCAGGCAAATCTGCAATGTTCTTCCATCCATGCCGAGGTACAGACAAACCCTTTTGCCCGCACAGATAAGAGCCTTCAACTTCCTCTCCTGCGCCCTGAAAACGGACGCCTTGTGACCGAGCAGACTGACGCCACACAGAACAAGATTATTGCGGGTACGGACAAGTCCCTGTCTGGCGCAGAAATGGCGACGGTATATGCTCGAACTGTTGCTGATCACAAAATGCAAGAACAACCAATCGGCCCTAATAAGAACAAACAAGAGAACTATCTCATGCGCCCGCACATTGCATTATTTGCGTGTTTGATTATTTCATTGACTGGTTGCAAAGATAACACCCAAGTTAAAGCACCCGTGCCGCTCTACCCTTACTATTGCTCTCTTTCCTCCGACGTCAATTGTATGCCGCCCCCCCAAGTAACGATGGCCGATATTTTTCGCTAGGCGCCAAGGCCAGTTTATCGGACACGGCTGCCCGCCCGCGGCTGAAATCAGTCTTCAGGGAAAACGACATTGCTGAACCAATACCTCAAGCATGTGCAGGAGCGTGCGGCTGATCATCTTCCGCACTGCCCTCTGAATGCCGAGCAGACCGCTGCCGCCGAGCTCAAGCATACCCTCCTGGTGTTCGATGCTTTTCACGACGTGGTGAAGGCCAGGGCCGGCAATGCGGCGGCTCACTCCGTTTTACACAGTTGGGCCGATGCGCAGTGGTTCACCCGCTGCGCGCCCATCGCTCGGCAGTACACCCTGGCGGTGCTCAAAGTCTGCAACCACCTGAGTTTCGACCAAATGGCCAACTACCATGCTTCGACCGCCCCTAGCCAGATTGACGCCATCGGTTTGGTGACCGAAGGAGCTCTACACCGTGAGTAGCTTTTTTACGGACGCGGGCCAGGCACTGCGACTCGAGGGAAAAGTCGCGCTGATAATCGGCGGCTCCAGCGGCATCGGCAATGGCATTGCGCGGCGATTTCGCCAACAGGGCGCCACCGTTCATGTCACTGGGACCCGCGCCGATGCACACGCCTACGCCGACGACGGTTCAGCCTTGACTGGCCTGCATTACTCTCAGTTGGACGTCAGCGATGCATCCGCCCTACAAGCCTGGGAACCGGGAATCGAGACCCTGGACATCCTGGTGATGGCCCAGGGCGCCGTGGTCTACCGTCGACAGGAGTTTGAGCCCTCGACCTTCAATCACGTGGTGAATGTCAATTTGCTGAGTGTGATGCAACTGGCCACGCGGTTTTACCCGCTGCTCACGGAACGGCAGGGTTCGATGATCTTCATCGGCTCTATCGGTGCGTTCAAGTCAGTCGTCGGCAACCCCGCCTATGCGGCCTCGAAAGCCGGCCTGCTGGGCCTGACGCGTACCCTGGGCGACGCCTGGGGACGCGAAGGGGTGAGGGTCAATGCCATTGCCCCGGGGATGATCGCCACGAAGATGACCGAGGTTACCACGAGCCATCCCGAGCGCCTGAAAAACGCCCTGGAGACCATCTCGCTTGGGCGTCTCGGCCAACCAGCGGACGTCGCCAACCTGGCACTGTTCCTCGTCTCCCCCCTTGCCAGCTACATCACCGGGCAAACCCTGGTTGTCGATGGTGGGCGCAGCCTCTGATCGGCCCCGGGATGTGCTTTTTCCATTCACTTTAGAGGAGCTGTATCCATGCAAGACTTTTCCAATAAATCCGCACTGGTCACCGGTGCAGGCAGCGGCATCGGTCGAGGTATCGCGCTGGCCTTTGCCCGCGCCGGTGCGCGGGTCGCCGTGTCGGATGTCGACGTCGTCGGCGGCGAGCAAACCGTACGGATGATTCAGGATTTCGGGGGTGCGGGCCATTTCTACCCTTGCGACGTTTCTCGCGCAGGTGACGTAAGTGCCTTGGTCGCAGCCGTGGTGAAGGATGCCGGTTCGCTGGATTTCGCCGTGAACAATGCCGCGGTCGGCATGGAGACGGACGCATTGCCGGACGTACCTGAAGCGGTATTCGACCGGATCATGGCAGTGAATGTAAAAGGTGTGTTCCTGT
Source organism: Pseudomonas sp. NFACC14 (assembly GCF_900106885.1). Classification (NCBI taxonomy): domain Bacteria; kingdom Pseudomonadati; phylum Pseudomonadota; class Gammaproteobacteria; order Pseudomonadales; family Pseudomonadaceae; genus Pseudomonas; species Pseudomonas sp. NFACC14. The sequence goes on along the minus strand of NZ_FNOA01000002.1, from coordinate 422,926 downwards.
GCCTTCAGCAGCAAATAAAACAGATGGCCCAACAGGGCCGGGGCGCCATCGTCAACATCGCCTCGGTCAATGCCTACCGCCCGCAAAATCGACAATCCGTCTATACCGCCAGCAAGCATGCCGTGCTGGGGCTGACTCGCAATGCCGCCATTGATGCTGCCTCCATCGGCGTGCGCATCAATGCGATTGCCCCGGGAGCCATTGACACCCCCATGCTTGAGGCGGCTCTGCGCAATGCGCCTGCCGGACGCGACCAGATCATCGACAAGATGAGCCTCGTTGGCCGGCTGGGCCTGCCCGAGGATGTCGCAAAGGCGGCACTGTGGCTGTGTTCGGATGACGCGTCGTTTACCTACGGACATACGCTAGCCGTTGATGGCGGATACCTGGTGCGCTGAGGCGCGACACCTCCTTGCATGGCAAAAGTGCCTCCAGAGGGAGGCACTGGCTTTGTCTGGAAAGAAGGCAGGGCATCATCCTTAGAAGACGTTTTTCCATTCACGCAACGCCGCGAACACCGCCACTTCCTCGTGCAACCGATGTCCCTGGAACGCTTCAGCGGCGCCGACTACGGCGACGTGGCGAGCCCTCAGGAAAGGATTGGTCAGCAGCTCCAGGCCGATAGTGCTTGGCACGGTAGGCTGATCCTGCGCACGAAGGGCCTGGACTTCGTTCCAACGATCTTTCAACAATTGATTATCGGGTTCGACGGCGAGCGCGAAGCGCAGATTGGCTTCAGTGTACTCATGGGCGCAATACACCTGCGTTGTGTGCGGCAACATGGCCAGTCGGTTGAGTGAATGCCACATCTGCTCGGGAGTACCTTCGAAGATCCGCCCACAGCCGCCGGCGAACAAGGTATCACCGCAGAACAGCGCATTCCCCGTGCGGTAGGCGATATGGCCAAGGGTATGACCGCCCACATCAATGACATCGAACGTGGCATCCAGTGCTTCGACATGCACGTGGTCGCCCTGTGTAACCGGACGGTCCACACAATCGATCGCCTCGGCCGCAGGCCCGTAGACTGGCACTGATTGCCACCCCAGGAGGTCAGCCACACCGCCAACATGGTCCTGATGATGGTGCGTGATGAGGATTGCCGCCAACTTGCCTTGCCGGGCTTCGATGGCGGCCCTTACCGGAGCCGCCACCCCGGGGTCGACAACGATGAAGTCAGTCCCCTTGCGCAACAACCAGATGTAATTATCCGCGAATGCGCGAACGCCGAAGATTTCATCCAACATGGTGAAGTACCTGAAAAGTGCTTAATCCTGGAGGGCCTGAAGCAGTTCCGGGATCGCCGTGAAGAGATCGGCTTCCAGCCCGTAGTCCGCGATGGCGAAGATCGGCGCATCCGCGTCCTTGTTGATCGCAACGATCACCTTGCTGTCTTTCATGCCCGCCAAGTGTTGGATGGCGCCGCTGATCCCGCAGGCAATGTAGAGATCGGGGGCGACGATCTTGCCGGTCTGCCCCACCTGCAGGTCATTAGGCGCATAGCCCGAATCCACGGCGGCGCGGCTCGCCCCGAGCGCGGCACCAAGCTTTTCGGCGAGCGGCAGGAGCGTTGACTGAAACTTGTCGGCCGAGCCAAGCGCACGTCCGCCCGACACGATGATCCTGGCCGCCGCGAGTTCAGGCCGATCACTTTTGCTCACTTCCCGGTTCACAAAGCTCGACATGCCGCTATCGGCGACACTGACCACGTTGTCGATCGCGGCATTGCCTCCGCTATCGGCGCCGGCAGCAAAACTGGTTGAACGCACCGTCAGCACCTTGATTGGATCACCGCTCTTGATCGTCGCTATCGCGTTACCGGCATAGATCGGACGCTCGAAAGTGTCCGGCGCAACCACTGCAGTGATCTCGCTGATCTGTGCCACATCCAGTCGGGCGGCTACCCGGGGAGCAATGCTTTTGCCGTTGGACGTCGCCGCAAACAGAATATGGGTATAGTTACCTGCCTGGGCCAATACCTGAGCGGCGGTGTTCTCGGCCAGTTGTTCCGCGAGGTGGGGCGCGTCGGCGAACAACACCTTGCTCACGCCTGCCACCTGCGCCGCATGTTCGGCGACTTGTCTGGCCTGGTGACCGCTCACCAGGATATGCACCTCATCGCTGCATGCCCGAGCAGCGGTGACGGCGTTCAAGGTCAACGCATTGAGGTGGGTATTATCGTGTTCGGCAACAATCAGTGCTGTCATGGTCAGATCACCTTGGCTTCATGCTTCAGTTTGGCGACAAGCGTTGCGACATCCGGGACTTTAACCCCCGCAGGACGCACCGGTGGTTCCGACACTTTCAATGTGCGCAGTCGCGGGGTGATGTCAATGTTCAACTCAGCCGGGGTCAGTATCTGTATGGGCTTCTTCTTGGCCTTCATGATGTTCGGCAAGGTGACGTAACGTGGTTCGTTCAGCCGCAGGTCTGCGGTGATAATGGCTGGCAAAGCCAGGCGCAGTGTTTCCAGCCCACCGTCCACTTCGCGGGTCACCAGTAACTGCTCACCGTCAACTGCCAGTTTGGAGGCGTAGGTCCCCTGAGGCCTGTCCAGCAGCGCGGCAAGCATCTGGCCTGTCTGGTTGCAGTCATCGTCAATCGCCTGCTTGCCGAGGATCACCAGGTCGGGCTGCTCGATATCGACCAGCGCCTTGAGCAACTTGGCCACCGCCAGTGGCTGGAGCTCTTCGCTGCTTTCGATCAGCACGGCCCGATCGGCACCCAGCGCCAGGGCGGTGCGCAAGGTTTCCTGGCTCAACGTGGTGCCGCAGGAAACAGCGATGACTTCACTGGCCTTGCCCTGCTCTTTCAGGCGAACGGCCTCCTCCATGGCAATTTCATCGAATGGGTTTATCGCCATTTTGACGTTGTCCAAGTCCATGCCACTGCCATCGGCCTTTGGCCGGACCTTGATATTGAAATCTACGACGCGCTTGATAGGCACTAGGATCTTCAAGGGTTTCTCCTGTCATTCTTGTTGTCTGGACGCCCTGCCGTTTTTGGTCCGGTCGCCGCTGACAGACATCATGGGGCTCGGTGGGCTCAAGCAAAACGCCCCGGAGCGTACAGGCTCATTCGATTGCGGACGCAGGCAAGGCCACGTCAAGTCGCGAGTTTCGCCAGCCCGTTCTGAACGAGTCTGAGCGCGGAAGCATGATGTCTCTCACCAATTTCCCGCGGCGCCCGCCCGGCACAGGAGCGGGCGTGACTGGCCTCCAGCATCACCGCCAGCTTGTAATTGGCCAAGGCGATGTACCAATCGATCCGGCTGAGGTCGCGTCGGCTGCCTGCTGCATAGTGGTCCAACAGCTGTTGTGCCGTGGGGAAGCCATCCCAGGGTGAGACCTGAATCGTCCCGGCACCGTGCCCAGTTTCATCCGGCCAGGTCGCAACCAGCCAGCCGAGATCCAGCAGCGGGTCGCCCAGGGTCGCCAGCTCCCAGTCGATAACGGCGGCGAGTTCTGAGCAGTCATGACGAAACATCACGTTCGCAAGATGGAAATCACCGTGCAGGACGCCAGGTTCGAAGACCAGCGGCCGTTGGTTTTCCAGAACCCGGCCCAGCTCATCGAGGCCGATGAGCCCCTGGGGCCCCTGCCAGGCGGCGCTGGATGGGCAGGCCTCGAGATGCGCCCGCCAACGCGGCACCTGGCGCTCGAGAAATGTCAGCGGTTTGCCGAAGCCATCAAGACCGACCTGCTCGGGTACAATCTCGCCCAAGGCAAGCAGCGCATCGACCATCGCAAAGCCCATTCTGCGGCGCCAATCGACGTTCTCGGCGTATTCGCGCGGCAGTGGTTTTCCCGAGGGGTTGAACCCTTCGACCGGCTCCATCAAGTAGAAGGCAGAGCCGATCACCACGGTATCACCGCACGAGGCGATCAGCCCCGGATGCGGCACACGGCTGCCAGCCAATGCACCGAGCACCCGGGCCTCACGAAGGATGGTCTTGTCCCCGTCGGGGCGCGGATACAACGGAGGTCGACGCAAGACAAAACTGCGGTTACCGCGTTGAAAGCGCACGATGAGGTTTTGCGTGCCGCCGGCCAACCGTTCGAAGCCCCGCAATGGCCCGCTTTCAAGCCCATGCTCGTCCATCCACGCACTCAGGCGCCGAGGGTGCGCGGCGGCCAGCCAGTCGAAATCTGGCACTGCTTGGCCGGTCATAGCTGCGCCTTGAACTTTTCCCGGGCGGCAGCTTGCGCCGTGGGTCGGTGATAGGCCGGAAACAGCGCTGTACTGGGCGAATAGTCACGCAAAACTTGCTTGGCTACTGTCACTTTGTGCACTTCGGTCGGACCATCGGCCAGGCCCATCTGAAAGGCCCGGTTAACCAAGTTGGCGAACGGCATTTCATTGCTGGCGCCAATCGAGCCGTGGATATGCAGCGCGCGTGCGGCGATGTCATGCAGCACCTTGGGCATGGCCGCTTTGACTGCGCTGATGTCTTTGCGAACCTTCCGGTAGTCCTGGTATTTGTCGATGCGCCAGGCGGTGCGCATGACCAGCAGGCGAAACTGCTCCAGCTCGATCCACGAATCCGCGATGCGTTCCTGGATCATCTGTTTTTCGGCCAGCAGCGAGCCCTGGGTGGTACGCGACAGAGCACGCTCGCACAGCGCGTCCAGAGCCTTGCCGGCCTGGCCGATAACGCGCATGGCATGATGGACACGCCCGCCCCCCAGGCGCACCTGGGCGACCGCAAATGCTTGCCCTACGCCACCGAGGACACTGCTTTCGTCCAACCTTACCTTGTCGAACGAGACGTAGGCATGGGTCTGCTCGCCATCGCCGCAACCGACGTTACGCAGGATACGCACACCCGGCGTGGAGGCCGGCACGATGAACATCGTCGCCCCCTGATAGACCGTGACATCCGGATCGGTGATCGCCATGACGATGTAGAAATCGGCATACCGGGCATTGGATGCGAACCACTTTTCACCTGTCAGGACCCATTGATCGCCGTCGCGCTGTGCAAGCGTCTTGAACTGCTTTGGATCGGCTCCCCCCTGGGGTTCTGTCATGGCAAAGCAGGACACGATGTCATTGGCCAGCAGCGGGGCCAGGTAACGGGACTTCTGCTCGACGGTGCCATAGTGGGCGAGGATTTCACTGTTACCCGAATCGGGCGCCTGCGCACCGAACACGACAGGTGCGAACTCCGAACGCCCCAGGATTTCATTCATCAGGGCCAACTTGACCTGGCCGAAACCCTGACCTCCCAACTCAGGGCCCAAATGGCAGGCCCACAAGCCTCTTGCCTTGACGATACACTGCAGAGGCCGCACCAGCGTCTGGAAGCCTGGTGCATGGATGTCCCAGGGACTGCCCAGCACATGATCGAGTGGCTCGACTTCCTCACTTACGAACTGATCGATCCATTCGAGTTCCAGAGCGAAGTCCGGATCGGTTTCAAAATCCCACGCCATGCTTCGATACTCCTCTACAGGTTGAATGGACCGATCCGTCAAGTCAGGCGCGTCAATACAGCAGAATGGAATGCCGATACCTGTTCACCGGCAATGATCTTGCGTGGCCAATGCGGATCGCCCAGCAGCGCACGCCCGACACCGACCAAGTCGAACTCGCCATTGTCCAGGCGTTGCATCACTCGCTCCAGATTGTCCACCGCACTGATATCGCTCTTACCGTCATACATGCCCTTGTTGATGCCGACACCACCCACGGTCATGGCGCATTTCCCCGTGACTTTCTTCGCCCAGCCAGCGAGATTCAACGTTGATCCCTCATAGGCGGGTTTGTCGAAATAGCGCACGCTGGCGTCGAACACATCCACGCCCGCATCCGCCAGCGGGCCCAGCAGTTCCTCCAGCGCTTGCGGCGTGGTTGCCAAACGCGCCCGAAAGTCCTGCTGCTTCCAATCGGAAAAGCGGAAGAAAATCGGCAGGTCCGGGCCGACTTCCATCCTGATCCGCCGTATGATCTCGACGGCGAACCGGGTCCGCGCGGCGCGGCTGCCTCCCCAGCGATCCTGTCTGCGATTGGTCTTGTCCCAGAGGAAGGTGTCGATCAGATAGCCGTGCGCGCCGTGGATCGCAATGCCGTCGAAACCGGCCAGCATCGCGCCTTTCGCCGAGCGCACGTAGCCGTCGATGACCTGCTCGATCTCGGCTTCGGTCATAGGCAACCCAATTCGGACATCGATCGGAATCTTGTCCTCGGCAAGAGCCGTCAACTGGCCCGGCTCACCCCAGATCCCCGACGGACTGCTGACCGGCGCCTCGGGAAACGGGCCGGTGCCTGGCAAGCGCAGCACGCCCTGGTGCCACAACTGCGGCACGATCTTGCCGCCAGCCGCATGCACTGCCTGAACCACCTCGCCCCATCCCTGCAACACTTTTGCGCCGTGCAGCACCGGAATATTGTCCTCACCAAGCCCGGCATCGCCCAGGGCCGACGGATGATCGACGCCAACGGCTTCGGTGATGATCAGACCGCAACCGCCTTGGGCGCGGCGCGCATAGTAGTCGCGGACCTCGGCGGTCGGGGCCCCACCTGGGCAGAAGCCACGCGTCATGGGGGACATCACGATTCGATTGGGGATCGAACATCCACGTACCTGTAACGGTTGCAAAAGACCTTGATGGTTCATGACGTTATGGATTCCGTTGTTGACAATGGAGCATCTCAAGCCTTCGGCTGGGTTACCGCGCTTCTGGCCAGAAACGCCGTAACCGCCTCTGCATGCTCCGGGGTGGTGTGTGACAACGCTTGCGCGGCAGCCGAACATTCGAGAATGGCCGACAGGCTCGCAGTGCGGCCCTCGCGCAACAGGCGCTTGGTCATCCTGACGGCATGGGGCGCGTTCGACGCGATACGCTTGGCCAGCTCGCGGGTGGTTTCCATCAAAGCCTCAGGCTCGACCACTTGCGATACGAGGCCGCAGGCGAGCGCTTCATAGGCGTTGATCAAATCACCGGTGAAGGCCATTTCGCAGGCCTTGGCAAACCCGACCACTCGTGGCAGCAACCAGGCTCCGCCATCGCCTGGCACGATGCCCAGCTTGACGAAACTCTCGGCAAACCTGGCCTTGGTCGAAGCGATCCGGATGTCGCACATGCACGCCAGGTCGCAGCCGGCACCGATTGCCGGGCCGTTGACAGCCGCCAGCACTGGGATCTCCAGGCGTTCGAACAAAAGTGGCAGGCGTTGTATGCCATTACGGTAGTTGTATCGGGTGCGCACAGCCGATTGATCGACAAGGCCTGCGCCCTGGCGCATGGAGTGGATATTTCCGCCGGTGGAAAATGCCGAACCCGTGCCGGTCAGGATCACCACGCGGGCCGACCAGTCAGCGTCAGCCTCTTCCAAGGCATTGCACAGGGCATCGATCATGTCCGATTCGGAGATCGGATTGCGTTGCTCGGGGCGGTTGAGGGTCAACGTAACGATCCCCTCATCGACCTCACGCAGCAGAATGTCAGTCATCGAATTGTCCATCTGATCGTGTCCCCTAAATGCCTTTCCAGACAGGTTTGCGCTTCTCGGCGAAGGCCGTGGCGCCTTCTTTCGCGTCGTGAGACTTGAAGACCGGCAGGGTAAATTCATCCTGGCGCACGAACAGTTCGGTACTGGGCCAATCCTGGGAGTCCACCAGGACCTGCTTGCTGACTGCCACGGCCATCGGGCCGTTGGCGGCGATCGTCGCCGCCAACTCCAGCGCCGCGCCCATCACCTGCCCTGCCGGCACCACCCGGTTGATCAAGCCGTGGGCCAGCAACGCCTGGGCGCTGACCGATGCGCCGGTCAGCACCATTTCCATCGCGAGCCGATGAGGCAGTTGCCGTGGCAGCCGAACCAGGCCACCGGCGTTGGCCACCAAGCCGCGCTTGACTTCCGGTAACCCGAACTGCGAAACCTCGGAGGCAACGATCAAGTCGCAAGCCAGCGCCAGCTCAAAACCACCGGCCAGAGCCATGCCTTCGACAGCAGCTATCAATGGCTTGCGCACCCTGGCATTGGTCAGCCCCGCGAAACCACGGCCGAAAGGCTTGACGTTTTCCCCCTTGAGGAACGCCTTGAGGTCCATGCCCGCACAGAAAAAGCCGCCCGCACCGGTCAGAATCGAGACCTGGATGTCATGGCGTGCATCGATTTGATCGACCGCCTCGGCGATGGCCTGGGCGACGGCGCCGTTAACCGCATTCCTCGCTTCAGGGCGGTTGATGGTGATTGTTGCAATACCTTCACTTACGTCGAATAGAACGTCTGGCATGGGTTGCCCTCCTCAGCGCGGCGGCATGCGAATCGCACCATCCAGGCGGATGGTTTCACCGTTGAGCATCGGGTTCTCGATGATATGGGCGGCGAGCAAGGCGAACTCGGCGGGCTGCCCCAGCCTGGATGGATGAGGCACGGCGGCGGCCAGTCCCTCTCGGACTTGCGCAGAGACACGTGCCAGGATGGGTGTATCGAAGATGCCTGGGGCGATGGTGCAAACCCGGATCTTGCGGCTTGCCAGGTCCCGGGCGGCAACGATCGTCATGCCGACAATGCCGGCTTTCGCCGAGGCATAGGGGATCTGGCCAATCTGCCCCTCGTAGGCGGCCACGGACGAGGTCAGCACGATGGCGCCTCGTTCACCGTCGGCCTCGTCGTGCCTGGCCATTTCCGCGGCGGCCAGGCGCAGGACGTTGAAGGTCCCGATCAGGTTGACCCGCACCACGGCTTCATATTGCTCCAGCGACCCCGGTTCGCCGTCCTTGTCGACGACGCGCACCGGACCGCCACGACCTGCGCAATGCACCGTGGCACGCAACGGCGCAAGCGCCGACGCGGTCTTGAAGACCTGCAGCATCTGCGCTTCATCGGTGACATCCGCTGGCACGAACGCACAATCGGCCCCCAGTGCCCTGGCCACCGCCTCGCCATCGGAACTCGGCAGGTCGGCGATCACCACCTTGGCCCCCTGCGCCAACAGTTTTTCAGCCGTTGCGCGGCCCAGGCCCGATGCACCGCCAGTCACGACCGCGGCCATTCCTCGAATATTCATCAGCAGTCCTCAGAGTCGTTCGATAATCGTGGTGTTGGCCAGGCCGCCGGCCTCGCACATGGTCTGCAACCCATAGCGGCCGCCTGTCTGCTCCAGGGCGTGCAGCATGGTGGTCATCAGGCGACCACCCGAGGCCCCGAGAGGGTGGCCGAGCGCGATTGCACCGCCTCTGGGATTGACCCTGCGCGGGTCAACCTTGAATTCGCGCAGCCATGCCAGCGGAACACTGGCGAAGGCCTCGTTGACTTCGAAGTGATCGATGTCCTGTGCACGCAAGCCGGCCTTTTCCAAGGCGCGGCGAGTTGAGGTGATCGGCGCCGTCAGCATCATCAACGGGTCATCGCCAATCACATCGAACGACACAAAACGTGCCCGGGGCTTTAGGCCCAGCCGTTGGGCGGTCTGTTCGCTCATCAGCAGCAATGCCGAGGCACCGTCTGCCAGTTGCGATGAGTTGCCAGCGGTCACACTCCAGTTGATCTGCGGATAGCGGCCCCTCACCCCTTCGTCGACGAACGAAGGCTGCAGCGCGGCCAGCCGTTCGAAAGTGGTATCGGCACGGATGGTTTCGTCGAGGCCAAGCAATGTTGCATTGCCCGAGGTGACCGGGATGATTTCTGTATCGAACGCACCGCTGCGTTGGGCCGCCGACGCCCGATGGTGGGACTCCACGGAAAACACGTCGAGTTCTTCCCGGGAAATCCCCCATTTCGCGGCAATGCGCTCGGCAGCAATCCCTTGAGTAGTCAAACCGTCCGGGTAGCGCCCGTAGACCATCGAACCCAGTGGATCCTGATCGATGCGGGCGGAAAACATCGGTACCCGGCTCATCGATTCGACTCCCCCCGCAACGACGATGTCATAAGCTCCAGCGGCGATCCCCTGGGCGGCAAAGTGCACCGCCTGCTGGCTGGAGCCGCAACGCCTGTCGACGACTGTGGCCGGGACCTGCTCGGCCAGCCCCGCCCCCAGCCAGGCAAGGCGTCCAGGCGAACCGGACTGTTCGCCGACCTGGCTGACACAGCCGATGATCACGTCGTCCACTGTGGCCGAGTCCAGCTGATTGCGCGCAACCAGCGTCTTGAACAGCTGCCCGAGCAGATCGGTGGGATGAAGCCCTGTTAACGCTCCTCCAGTCTTGCCACGCCCGGTCGGGGTGCGAATGGCATCGACGATTACCGCTGTCTTGATGGTCATGTCTGGTTTTTTCTTGTTGGTTCAGGAAGTCCAAGTATCTGCCGGGGCCAATCCTGGCGGTTATCTGCTGCTGCACTGGGTATTGCCGCGGCCCCTCAGCAATAAAACCCAAGGCGCCTTCACACCACGGGCTTTGCGTGCCAGGCCGCGGCCAGCATGTGGCGTGCGGCCTGGTCCTTGCGCTGAGCGGCGCTACCACCCAATGCGTCATTGAGCCGCGCGCGCTTGAGAAACAAATGGCAGGGCTGCTCCCAGGTGAAGCCGATGCCACCGTGCAACTGCACCGACTCTTCACTGACACGACGGTAGACAGCACCGGCCAGAAGCCGACAGCTCGCGGCCTGGGTACGCCAGCTCGCAAGCTCGTCATCCCCCTCACAACTCGCATCGACCAATGCACGTGCCACTTCAATGTCCGTGGCAAGGTCCGCACATCGGTGCTTCAACGCTTGGAATGAAGCAATCGAACGCCCGAACTGTGTTCGCGTATGCATGTACGCCAGCGTTTCCCCCAATATTTGCTCGCTGCCGCCGATGGCATCACAGGCCAGGGCCAGATCGAAGTGCGCGGCCGCACGCAACATCGCGTCTTTGGCCGCCGGGCCCTGCAGAATCAATGCGTCGCCCGAAAGCTCCACCTGATCAAAAGAGACTTCGAATACCTGCGCCCGTGTCAGGTCCCAAGACTTGCGCGCCACCAGCGAGATGCCTGGGTGGTCTATCGACACCAGAGCCAGCGCAGGCTGCGCTTGTGCGATGGGAATCAGTAAATGCGTGGCCTGCCCGGCGCCCAGCAATTCGTGCACCGAGCCATTGAGCAAGAGGCTGGCGCCATGTACCGACACGTCGATTGCCATTCGCCCGTTGCCCACTGACAACGCCAGTTTCTGGCCGAAGATGATCTCCTCGATCAGTTCCGAGACCGCAGGGCTCGTGGCTGACTGCGACAGCAACTCCAGGCCGATCGCCGCTGCCATGACGCAGGGCCCGGCCAGCGCGCGCCCCAGTTCGCCATACAACGTGGCCAAGGCGTTAAAAGGTTGCTGCAGCCCGCCATACTGCTCCGGCACGCACAGCCCCAGCCAACCCAGCTCGGCGCTGACTTTCAGCAGGGCCGCCTCGTTAAGCGCTGCCCAGGCCGGATCCTTCAACAACCGATTGCGATCCTGACGTGCGAACAGCACTTTGCGTGCGGCGTCGCTCAAGGCTTCCCGTTCGATTAAATCGTCCACATCCAATCCTCTCTGATCGCGCGATACGTCACGCATACTTTTCCCTGGGCATGCCAAGTACCCGCTCGGAAATGATGTTGCGTTGAATCTCATTGCTGCCCCCGGCAATCGTCCACATGAAGGAGTTCATGTAATCGAACGACCAGTTGCCGGTTTCGTGGCCCCCGCCCAGGGTGAAAGGTTGCTGGTAGAGGGCGGCAAGTTCGCTGCGTTGTCCCAGGGCCGTGAACTCCCTGAGCACCTGGGCGTAGAACAGCTTGACCATCGATGCTGTGCCGCCGACGTCCTTGCCGGCGACGAGGCGGGCCATCATGTTTTTCACCATAGCGCTGAGTGCATCGATCTTGACAAACACATCCACAGCTTCGCGCCGGAATTGGTCATCCTGCACCTGTCCTTCGCCATCAGCGCCCATGGCCTGCAGCAAACGCCAGCGCGAGCGCGAAAGGCGCTCCGACAACTCCAGGATGGTCAGGCCGCGCTCGGAGTTGAGCGTCGTCTGCGCGATGCGCCAGCCCTCGCCTTCCTCGCCCAACCTGTTGGTCACGGGGATACGCACATTGGTCAGGAAGATCTCGGCAAACTCTTCGTCCCCCGTGATCTGCCGGATGGGGCGCACCTCCACTCCCGGCGAACGCATGTCCATCAGCAGGAAGGTGATACCCGCCTGCTTGGGACCGGAAGCATCGGTTCGTACCAGAAGCAGGCAGTAATCGGCGTGCTGGCCCAGGGTCGACCAGACCTTCTGCCCATCGACAACATAGTGATCGCCATCACGCACGGCCCGGGTCTTGAGCGACGCCAGGTCAGAGCCGGCATTGGGCTCGGAAAAGCCCTGGCACCAGATTTCACCGGCCAGAATCGCAGGCAGATGGCGGTGTCTCTGCTCAGGCGTACCCCACTCCATCAGGGTCATGGCCGCGTGGTACAGCGAGATGAAGTACAGGATCAGGCGCGGTGCATCGGCACGGGCCAGCTCTTCGACGATCACGACCTGCTCCGCGAGGCTGCGCCCGCCCCCTTGCCAACCAGCCTGCCAGTGCGACGTCGCCAGGCCGGCCACCACCAGGGACTTCATCCATTGGCGCTGGAACTGCAGGAAGTCATCGCTTTGCACATCTGTCATTCGCTCACGCCAATTAGCGGGAATGTTGTCTTCCAGCCATGCGCGAGTATCAGCGCGTAGTTGCTCCAACTGCCGTGCGTCATCAGTCATGGAATTCTCCAAGCGATTGAAAAGTGGGGTTCAGCGCAGACCCAGGCCCCGGGAGATGATGCCGCGCAGGATTTCGCGGGTACCGCCTCGCAATGAATACGAAGGGGCGTTCATGACGGACTGGGACAGCACCTCGAACAGACGGTTATCCGCCCTGGGACCTGCTCGATCGTGTATGAACAGCGAGCGTGCGATCTCAGGTATCTCTTGCTCCAGTACCGCACCGAGGTCTTTGACGATAGAGGCCTGGAGCTGCGGGTCCTGCCCTTCCTGGAGCATCGAGGTCACGCTCCTGGACAAATGCCGCAGTGTCACGATGTGGCTGGCAAGACGACCGACGGCGAGTGCCTGTGCATCATCCGCAGCCCCGCGTAATGAGCGCACGAGCTCCACCAGCACTCGAAAGGACGACAGGTAGCGTTCCGGCCCGCTGCGTTCGAAGGCCAACTCACTGGTGACCTGGGCCCAACCTTGGCCCTGGGTGCCGATCAGTGCGTCGTCGGCCAAAAAAACGTCCTCGAAGACGACTTCGTTGAAGTGGTGCCGGCCGGCCATGTCCATGATCGGGTTTATCTTGATACCCGGGGTTTTCAGGTCCACCAGCAACTGACTCGTTCCGCTTTGACGATCGGCACGAGCGCCGTCGGTGCGGCAGAACAGCACCATGTAATGCGCCTCATGGGCGTAGGTCGTCCATAGCTTGGTGCCATTGACCCGCCATCCGCCCTCGACCGGTACGGCTCGCGTCTCTACCGCCGCGAGGTCCGAGCCGGAGTTGGGTTCGCTCATCCCAATGCTGGTAAAGCATTCGCCTCGGGCCATGCGTGGCAACAATGTGCGCTTTTGTGCTTCGGTGCCGAACTTGAGCAACAACGGTCCCGTCTGCCGATCGGCGAACCAGTGCGCGGCCACCGGTGCGCCGGCGGCCAATAGTTCCTCAAGCACTACGTAGCGCTCAAACGCCGTGCGCTCATGACCGCCATATATCTTCGGCCACGTCATGCCGATCCAGCCACGGGCGCCGAGTTTTGCACTGAAGTCGGCATCGAACCCACTCCAGGACTCACCTCGTTGCAGGGCCGACCAATGGGCGCCGTGCTCGCTGATGAAGTCGCGCACTTGCTGACGGAGCGACTCGAGCGAATCGCCCCTGTCCAACTCCGTGAAATTGAATTGGGGAGTCATGGTGAGTCTCTCAGAGGGACGAAAGAATGGGCCACAGATCATCGGCGTCGGCGCTGGCCTGAATCAGGTATTGGCCGATCCGACGGTTCCAGTAGGCTTCGCTTGCGCCCTGGTCGCGGCAGGTCCAGAGCAATTTGGTGAAGAAGTGCAGGCGATGCTCGGCTGTGAATCCGATGGCGCCATGAATCTGATGGGCCAATCCGCAGGCAACGCTGGCGGCCTCGCCAGCGCGGGACTTGGCCATCGCAATCGGAATGAGAGACCGGCCATCGACCAGTGCACGCACTACCCGGTCGGCGGCAGCAGCGGCGGCGCAGGTATGACTGGCCAGCAGCGCCAGGTTCTGCTGGATCACCTGGAATTTGCCGATCGGCTTGCCAAACTGGCTACGCTCGCTGGCGTACTGCACCGTCATTTCCAGCACACGCTCCAAGGCCCCTGAAATCAGCAGCACCCGGGTAGCGGCTTCATCGGCGATGTAGGTATCGAGCCCATGCGGCGCCGGTTTCACGGCTGCATCAGACAGGGTGCAATTGACGATCAAACGATCATCAGGGGCTCCGGCGAGATTGAGGCCGATCTCAACCCGCCATGCGCCTTGCGGCAGTTCAATCAGGTACAGCCCGTCAGGTTGCCCACAGGGCACTGCGATCCTTTCGGCGTGGCGCCCCCAGGGTACGTTCGGACACTCACCCGACAATCGCCAGCCGCCAGGTTGTCTGGCCAGTTGCAACGGCTTGGCGTCATGCGTCAGCGCCAGTACCGACACCCCGGAGCCGACTGTGAACCCCGCTTCGCCGAGCCTGAAGTTGGCGAGCATGGTTTCTGCCAACGGCAGCGGCAAGGCAAACCTGCCAGCCAGTTGCAGCAGTCGTAACGACTCTGCAGGGTCCATCCCAAAGCCGCCCGCCTCTTCGCTGAGCAGCGCCATGGGCAGGCCCAGTTCCTCGATGGCCTGCCAGTGCGATGCCAACCATTCGCCCTGTTCGGCCCTGCGTAGATATTCGTCGGTGCACAGGTCTTCGAACAGGCGAGTCACCGAGTGCGATAAAACGTTGTCTGTTTGGTTCATAGTGTCAACTCATCGGCCAGCATGGCGCCCCGTCGCCTCCTTGGCGACGTCGGTCGCACGTTGAAAAAACTGGGAGAGGCTACGGCGGCAAGCGTTCAAGGGACTGTATAGGGCCGGACGGCAACGGCATTGCCCTTGCCCGCACCCACTCTTATCCATCCTCCCGCGGTGACAGGTTGCTAAAACATCACTTCGCGGTTGATCAGGCGCGCAGGGTCCATGGCCGCGCGCATGCGGCGCATGACTTCCTTTTCACCGGAGGACTTCTGCTCCTTCATGAAGGCTTTCTTGAATTGGCCAATGCCATGTTCTGCGGTAATCGCTCCACCAAACCGGGGCAATGCGGCATACACCAACTGTTCGATATGATGGGCGACTTCATGGGTATGGGGGCCGACCGTGATTCCCAAATGAATGTTGTTGTCGCCCAGATGCCCAAACGTGACAAACCTGGCTTCGGGATAGGGCGTACACAACGCTTCACGCACGGCGCTCAGATAGGCTTCGACGCATGGAATTTCCACGCTGACGTCGAACGCGATGAAAGGCGACATCTCACGCACGATGGCTTCAGTACCTTCGCGCACCCGCCAGAAATCCTGACACTGCTTTTCCGAGGCAGCGACCACCGCGTCGACCATCAGCTCGCTGGCCAGGGCCTCTTCGAGAAATTCATTGAAAATCATCCGGTCGGCCGTTTCGTTGTAGCCCAGGCCTTCGATCAATATGTAATAGGGCTGCCCAGGGGCGACTGGCCCCTTGTTCAGCGCATCGGGCGCCACCAACGAGTAGAAATCGCTCCACATCACCTCAAACGCGCTGAGTATGGGCAAGCGACGCGCCCGTGCCAGCAGCGCCACCACCTTGTCGAAGCTGGCGACGGAAACAAAGGCCACGTAATGTGTGGATGGCAACGGCACCAGCTTGACGACTGCGCGACTGACAACGCCGAAGGTGCCCTCAGAGCCGATGAACAGATGCTTGAGATCGTAGCCGGTGTTGTTCTTCAGCAGGCGCCCCAGGCTCGACACCAGCGTGCCATCGGCCAGTACGGCCTCGATCCCCAAGATGTTCTGCCGGGTCATGCCCCAGCGAATGACCCGGTTGCCACCCGCATTGGTCGCGATGGTCCCGCCCAACGTGGCAGTCCCCTTGGAACCCAGGTCGATGGGATAGAAGAGACCTTGCGCCTGCACCGCGTTCTGCAACGCTTCAATGGTGACGCCGGCCTGCACCACCGCTGTTTGGCTCGAGACACAGATGTCTTCGATTTTATTCATGCGCTCAAGCGAAATGACCACATCATCCGGCTCACTGTAGGCACCTCCCGCGACCCCCGTCCTGCCGCCTTGTACGACCATGGGCTGATTGAACCGCGCGCACAGACTGATCACCCTCGCCAGCTGCTCGATGTCGGCGGGGCGAATGATCATGCCGGCCAGGGTGGGCGTCATGCAGAGCGGGTCGCAGGATCGCGATGAGACATCGGTTCCCGTCAACACCCCTGAAGGGCCGGTCACCGCCACAATCTGTTTATAGAGTTCGCTGTCCAGGAGGGGAGATGCTGTCATGTCGTCATCAGCCATGCAGGGTCTGGATGAGCTCGATGGAGTAGCCATCGGGATCTTTGACAAAGGCCAATGCCGGTGCGCCAGGGACCATTATTTTCGGCGCCGTGCTGACCGCGCCACCATGAGCTTCCAATTTTTGGCACATGGCATGGATATCCGGCACGCCGATAGCGAGGTGGCCAAAGCCACTACCATGGGTGTAGTCGTCGGGCTGGTCCCAGTTGTGAGTCAACTCGATCGCCGGACCGCTGGCGAAATCGGTGTATGACAGAAAGACCAGGGAGAAGCGTCCCTGCTCGCTGTCGAAGCGGCTGATCGGTGCCATACCGAGGCCTTCGCAATAGAAATCAAGGGACCTGGTCAGGTCGCGCACCCTGATCATCGAATGCAGCAGACGAGGCTGGGTAGCGTTCGCCCCCCATACCCAAAGGCTGCCATCCACCGTTTTATCCGCCGCCTGAGGCGCTTTAACAGTCGTGCGCTCGTCGCTCATCTGAAACTCCACATAGGTGTCCGGGCAGGACCGCGAAGCGCGGTCGAATGACAGCGAATCTATCAAGCTCCCTTGCCCCGGCTTGTCCATTCCAGCACTGAAAGTACCCTGCACGCTCGCGCAGTCATTCGGATTTCAGGGTGGGTATGGCGTTGTCTTTATCATCAACTGTCGCCTGAGCCGATAAACGTCTACTTTCCAGGCTGACCGCTGCGTATACTCAATTCAATAAACCTGCCGGAGGAAATCACCCATGGGCCTGGACCCAATCAAGGACTATCCGCAAACACAGCAGAACGTAGCCGCGCCACGGCTCTCGATTCGCGAAGAGCAGAAATTGCGGACGCGCGACCGCTTGCTCGATGCCGCATTCGAAGTCTTCAGTGCAGTGGGTTATCGCGCCGCGACCATTGATGAAATCATGAAGCGTGCCGGTGCCAATCGTGCGACCTTCTATCTCCACTTTTCGGACAAGCTTGATATCGCCGCAGGGATTGGGCGCCGGTCCTCCATGGCGGTATCGGATCGGTTCCGTCAGCTGGATAAAATGGTCGAGCCGAGCAAGGCCGATATCCGGGTTTGGCTGGAAAACGACTTGAACCATCGACGCAGCGAAAAGGTAATGGTCGATATCATTCATGAAGCCAGTTCCGCAGACCCACGCTTCGGTCAGGAATACCTGGACTACTTTGTCCGCATCGCCGAGCGGGTCATGGTCAATACGGTCGCACGCTGGCCGGAAGACCAACGGCCGATGGCCAGAATGAAGATCGTCTGCCTGTTCGTCATGCTGCATCGCCTGGAGTTTCACTTACTGTGCCAAGAGCTGGATTTCGGCACTTACGACCCGATCGACGCGCTTGCCAACCTGCTCTGGAATGAGCTGTTCGCCCCCCTCCCCCCACAGTAGTGTGCTGCTACCGGGTGCTACTCCCCGGTCTGTTCTTCAGGCATGCACTGGCCCGTCGAAACCGGGTGCGCCTACAGACAAGTAGCCGCAAGGGCCGGTGATAACGTCAAATCGCCCGGTACCCTGTCACCGCTCCTGCGGGAGCACCCAACGACAAGCAGACTGGAGCACGTTCTCGTGGAGTCGGCAGTTTTCTGCCACTTCCATCGTTCCTCATTGAAACGGAGCTGCTCATGCCAGACAAAACCTATACGACGCTCACACTCCAGCTTGGAGAGCCCCTGGCCCATCTTCGACTCAACCGGCCTGCGCTGTTGAACCGGTTCGACGAAATCGCCCATGTCGAATTCATCCAGGCATTGAATGCGGTCGCGAATGACAAGACAGCCCGTGTCCTCATTCTTTCGGCTGAAGGCAAGGTGTTTTCGGCGGGAGGCGATTTCGATGAGATTATTGCAGCGGCGAACTCAAGCGAGATCCGCAGCAAGATGACTTGGCTGGCCAGGACCCTGTTCAACGCACTGACGGATCTGCCTGTTCCGGTTATCGCCGCCGTCCAGGGTGCAGCGGCAGGCCTGGGCACCACGATCATGAGCCTTTGCGATGTGGTAGTCGCCTCCCGGACGGCCAGGATTTCCGACCCCCACGTGTCCATCGGGCTGGTCGCTGGCGACGGTGGCATCATTGGCTGGACACAGTCGGTAGGTATCAACCGGGCCAAGCGCTATCTGTTGACAGGCGAAGCCATTACCGCTGAACAAGCCTATCAGATGGGATTGGTGACCGATCTGACCGACTCACCCGATGGGGTTTTACCCCGCGCCCGGGAAATCGGCGAACTCATCGCCCATCTCCCCGTGGCTGGCGTTGAAGGCACCAAACGCGCCTTTGCGCGGTTGACTCACGAGAAAGCCAACCTTGTGCTTGAGCTTGGCCTTGCCTATGAAATGGAAAGCATGACCCGCCCGGACGTCCAAAATACCATCAACCAATTGCGGCGCTAACATCTGCGGCTTTCACGACCACAGCACTGCGCGTTGCTCATGAAGGCTGATCAGCACAGATAACGCGGCGACTCACCCTCGACATGTCCCAGAGGTCGGGTCGCGCGCTTACCCTCCGACTGCCGGAATTCACGTGGCGAACAGCCCCAGTAGCTTCTGAACAAGCGGCTGAAGTGAGCGGCGGTCTTGAACCCGTTCATATAGGCGATTTCAGAGATGGTGTAATGGCGAGTATCCAGCGCCAACAGCCATTCGCCTGTTTGCTTCAGCCGCTCCTCCCATAGCAGATCCGAGAATGACGTTCCTTTGAGTTTCAACAGGTGACAGAGATAACGGGGGGAGATGCCGCAGCCACGGGCAACGGCGGACGCGGATATGTCCGGGTTCGCCAGGTGCAGGGAAATGTACGCCAGTATCTCCTCATGTCGCTTCTCACTGATGTGCTTGCGCGCTTCCAATGGCACGCCGGCTCCCTGGACCACGCATTGCGCTTCAGTCAGCAAGGTTTCGATCAGCAAGTCGACCACATGACGCTCCAGCTCCCGACCCTGGCCACTCAGCATGGAGAACAAGGTTGGCATGGCGAGGCGCCATTCGGCGGGCGTGCAAAGCCGGTTCTTCAATGGAATACCGTTGGGAAAGTGACGGTGCACCAGATCAAGCGGGAGCAGGATGGAATAGTACTCCGACAAGGTCATGTCGTTCGCCAGGCTCTCCCAGCGAAATGGCACGTTGCTGCGACTGATTGCAAATTGTCCAGGACCGACCTTCATGGTTACGCCACATTGAGACAGGGAAAACTCCCCTGACTTGACGTAACGGAGCATGACGAGGTTTTCCTTGTTGTCACTGATGTGATTCCAGGATCGCCAGAATGCGTACCGGCGCCGGGACGACAGAAGCGTCACGGGGCAAGGAGAAGTAATACCACGGCGAGCCACCAAGTCGAATTTACGATCACTGGCCAGGCTTTCGATATCGCAATCGTAGTACTCGTACTTGAGCGGTTCGATCCAATTGGCATGTTGCAGGAGGAACGGCTTGGTCCAGGCAAACTCTCGGTCACTTGGAAGGCTATTGGCAGGCAGGCGTTGGGCGGCGACGGCTGATACGGTGTTCATGCATGCGTCCCTCTTTTCTTATTTTTTTGATAGGCGTTGCCAAAGAATCCACGTGACTTGTTATTCGACACGTGTTGTCCAAAATCTAGCGGACATGCCTGGACACGTCAAGTGTCGCCGCAATGCCGAAGCATCGGGCGACAGACGTTCATCGATCTCGGGGAAAAAGGAAGGCGTAAGCCCCAGCGAAGCGCTGTCAGGCCATCGAAAAAGAAGCCGCAGTCAGGTCAGTGCAAGACGCCCCATGGCAACTGCTGTATGTGGCGCATAAGGCAAGCCAAGTGTTGGCTTGCCTCTCCACTCAGGCCGTGACGGCCTCGGATATCAGCTTGGTGTCCCAATAGATCGGCCTGATGCTGCAGATACGACCGTCCTTGAACTGCGTGACCTCGCTGACTGGCATGGACACGGCAACGCCCCGCGCCTTGGAGCGACCTGAAAACTGCAGCAACCCTATCGCATAGCTGTCACCTGCAGTAACGGCAATGACGTTGATCTTCAGTTCATCCCAGTAACTGACCACTTGGCCGAACAAAGACTGTAGTTGGTCGATACCATGATAGACCCCGCCATAGGGCAGTCCCTCTGCTTCGTGGACCACCAGGTCGGCGGCGACCACACGTTCAACCGCAGCCCAATCATTGGTAAAGATCGCGTCGTAGAACGCACGCAGGGTTGAAGCGTTAGCGATATTTTCATCCTGGCTCACAAGTTCATTCCTCTTGCTATTAGTCGTCACGCGGATGTGAATGGCAGCCCACGGGCCGACAGCTGTGCCCGTCAAGACAGCATAAAGGCGGCTTGTCGAACCGCTTGTCCCGGGCCGAATCCGGCCTTGCCCTCTCCTGCATTGATGGGGCCGCCAAAGGTCGGTTGTCAGGCAGACAACAGTTGGCAAGGGACACTCGACGACCTTCGAACAAGCTGCGCCGTGACGCAGCCCATCAAGCGCTGGCGGCCACTCTCGATCCACTTGGGGCCGCCAATGCGCGAGCCATTTCGTTGGCCGCCACATAGCCGAACACCATGGCCGGTCCGATTGTTCCGCCAGCGCCAGGGTAAGCATTGCCGAATGGAGAACCCGAGGCGTTCCCTGCCGCATACAGTCCCGGAATCGGACGCCCTTGGGCGTCCAGAACGCGCGCCCGATCATCCGCTTTCAAGCCACCCTTGGTACCAAGATCTCCCAGGTCGATCGCCACGGCGTAGAACGGTGGCAGCCCGATGTGGCCCAGGCAAGGATTGGGTTTGACCCTGGCGTCACCGAAGGTGCGGTCATAATCGGTGTTGCCGCGACCGAACTCGGGATCCACTCCAGAGCGGGCGTATTCGTTCATACGCTGGACCGTGGACTCGAGCCTGGCCGGCTCCAGGCCGATCTTCACGGCCAACTCAGCGACGGTCGGCGCCTTGTAGATGTAATGGTCCCACTCATCCGGGCCGATACTACGGTCTGGCATGATCGGTGAGGGCATATAACCTCCAGCCGGGAATTTACGCCGGAACGTCGCATCAAAGACCAGCCAGCACGGTGCATTCTTGCCGGTCTTGAGATGGTCCTGAATCATGGCGTTACCGAAACGGTCATAACCACAGGCCTCGTTCACGAACCGGTCCCCCTCGCGATTCACGCAAACGCTATGGGGGCGGCCCACGTCAAAGGTTGCTTGGTGGATCTCGTGGAAATTCGAAACCCCCGGCATGGGCCTGGACATTGTCGGCACCCACCAACCGTTTTCCATGAATTCGACGTCAGCACCGACCTCCAGGCCCGCCAGCAGTAGCTCTCCACGGTTAGCCTCTTCGGGCGTGCTACTCCAGCGCCGATCGCCAGCCACGGTGAAGTATCGGTCGCGCAATGCCTGGTTCCATTCGAATCCGCCCGCGCAAACGACCACCCCCCGAGAGGCACGGATGAGACGAGTGTGCCCTAACCGCTCGACCTCTACTCCACAAACCCTGCCGTCTTCCATCAACAGCTTCTTGACAGCCGCGCCCAGGCGCAACTCGACTCCACGCTTGCGCAGTAGTTCGCGCATCGGTGCGATCAGCGCGCCGCCGAGGCTGAGCAAACGGTCGCGGCGCGTCAACCGCCGCGTACCCCAGTCTTTCCAGTAGCGGCCTACCACACGGGCCAAGGTTGCGATCCAGCCTGGTGCTTTTGCAGCGATGCCGAAAGCTTCATTGAAGTCCATCGTATAGCGATTCAGCAGCTTGAATCGGGTGAACTGCTCACGGATCAAATGGAATTCCTCTTCCAACCTTCGACCGTCGTACATCGGACAAACCAATGAGCGATCCGCGCGAGCGCCGGGGTATTCGGCAAAGTAGTCTGACCAGGGCATCACCTGTAAATCGATGCCGACAGAACGCAGGAAAGCGACCATTTCGGGTCCTTGGTCGACAAAGCTTTCGAGGCGGTCGCGACGAACGTCGCCCTCGATGACGGCATTCAGATAACGCAGGGTCTCTTCACGGCTGTCATCGGTACCCAGGCCATGATTGGGAATCCAGAGCACACCGCCCGAAGTGGCCGACGTGCCGCCGAACTTATGTGCCTTCTCCAGGATCAGCACCGACATCCCCAAGCAGGATGCCCGCAAGGCGGCCGCCATGCCGGCGGCGCCAGAGCCCACTACGACAACATCATACGTTTCATTCATTTGCGCTTCGCGCCCCGTGCTTGCCGATTGAGGACCGTCCGTGCGAAGCACATGCATGAGTCGCTGCCTACAGCGAAACAACGTCATTGCGCCTGCACTGTTTTTACGAGTGTAAGCAGCTTGTCCGCACCGAGATTGTCTGACGCCGAGCTTGAACTTGTATTACGCCGCACGCTGGTGGGAAAACGCTCGCCATTGCGTCTCCTCCATGGCAATACGTCCGCAGGCCCTGTGATACAGGCCCGTATCGCGTGGCGGCAATGCCACGTCCCCCGATCATTGCGCAGGAGTGGAGCATGTCCATCTACACACACGTTGCAATTGGCACCAACAACCTTGAGCAGTCACGTCGTTTCTATGATGCCGTATTGGGCGCACTGGGTCTGAAGCGGCTCGGTGACATGCCCAGTTCATCTTTTTATGGTGCTGAAGTACCTGAACTCATGATCACTGCACCTATCGATGGCAAGCCTGCCAGCGCTGGCAACGGCATCACCATCAGTTTTGCATCGGCCTCCCGCGCCGCCGTCGATGCCTTTCATGCCGCAGCACTTTCAAATGGTGGGACCTGCGCCGGAAAACCTGGCCCGCGCCCCGTCGCGCCGACAGCCTACGGTGCCTATGTACGCGATCCTGATGGAAACAAACTCGCGACCTATTGCTACGCGGCGCAGTGATACGCGCGCACCTTCGAGTGTCCCTGGGCGATGACCGCCCAGGCCTGAACGCCAATAACAGACACAGGGGAACCCATACATGAAAGCCTGGATGCTCAATACCCAGACAGGAACCGCGGACCTGGACCTGACCGACGCAAACATCCCGTCCATCGCAGAAAATGAAGTGCTGGTCCGCATGACTGCTCCAGGGGTAGTGCCCTTTGACAACGCCGTGATCAACGATGAAAACGAAGACAATTTCCCCGCCGCAGTCCTACCGATACAACCCGGCAACCAGGGCGCCGGCAGGGTCGCCAATGAAGGGACCACCGGGTTCAAGAAAGGCGAACGGGTAATGTTCGGCGCTTTCGTCTATGGGTTCATGCGCCCCGGCAGTTGGGCAGAATACGTGGCCGTCGACGCCGCACACCTGACCCGTATTCCGGACAGCGTATCGGATGCCGAAGCCGCCCAGGCCGTGGTGGCTTACCCGACGGCTTATATGGCTCTCAAGGAGGCGGGAATGGCGCCCGGCAAGACCGTACTTGCCACCGGTATCGGCGGTTCGGTGGGCAATGCCGCCTATCAATTGGCAAAGGCCATGGGCGCGAGCAAAGTCTTTTCCTCGACCAGTTCCTCGGAAAAGGCCGCGCGCGCAGCCGAACATGGCTTTGACAATGTCATCGACATGTCGCAGCAGAGCCTGGCTGAAGGCGTCCTGGCAGGTACGGATGGAGAAGGCGTCGACATCGTCATCGATTCGTTGGGTGGGCAAGTCATTGCCGAAGCGATCAAATGCATGAAGCGCTATGGCAAAACCATCACCCTGGGTTTTGCCGCCGGTCGCCAGTCCAAGGTTGCCCTCGCCGACCTGATTCTGGTGCGCGGCAGTATCCAGGGATTCGGCGTGTACACCAGCTCTGCCGCTGAATGGCAGGAAGCCTGGGAAGTTTTCCGTGGGTTCTGCGACGAGGGGAAAATCAAGGTCCTGTTCGACAAGAGCTTCCCTTTCGATCAGGCACCCCAAGCCCTGCGCTACATGGCGACCCAGCGCCCGTTCGGCGCCGTTGCGCTGGCTATCTGAAGCCATGCACCGCTTCGAAAGCGCGGACGGACTTGCCCTGGCGGCGAGCATAGGTGGAAACCCTGCGCATCCTCCCGTCGTCCTGTTGCACGGCGGGGGGCAGACCCGTCACAGCTGGAACAATGTGTTCGACGCGCTGGTAGCGGCCAGGCACTACGTCATCTCACTCGACGCACGGGGACATGGCGAAAGTGATTGGGACCCGCGCGGGGATTACTCATTGGATGCCATGGTCGCGGACTTGCGTGCGATTCTGCACCACATACCGTCCGCGCCGATCCTGGTAGGCGCCTCGATGGGGGGAATGACGGCGCTCGCGGCGGCCGGAGAAGCCAGTACTTCGATCGCTCGGGCTCTGGTGCTGGTGGATGTTACGCCGCGCATCAACGCAGAAGGCGCCAGGCAGATATCCGCGTTCATGCGGGGCAATGCACAAGGCTTCGATAGCCTTGATGCAGCTGCCGAAGCCGTTGCCCATTACTTGCCTCACCGGCCGCGCCAGGCCGACAGTTCTGGCCTTGCGCGCAATTTGCGTAAACGCGGCGACCGCTGGTTCTGGCACTGGGATCCGCTCCTGGTCTCCGGCAACAACCATGCCCAGGCACCCACCCAGGCCCGGCTGGAAGCGGCGACCCGTGCACTGACGATCCCCATGCTGTTGATTCGAGGGGGACAAGAGCAACATCGTCACCGAGGAAGAAGCCAAGCACTTCATCACTCTTGCTCCCGCCGCCGAGTATTTGAATGTGCAAGGCGCCGGGCACATGGTGGTCGGTGACCGCAACGATGCATTCAATTCGGGCATCCTGGATTTCATCAAGCGCGTGCAGCGCAGATGACCATTAATCAAAGCCTAGATGGCGTGGTGGAAAAATGACTTCTGGTCCTCTTCAAGGTTTGAAAGTTGTGGAGTTCGCCGGCATCGGTCCCGGCCCTTTTTGTGCCATGGTGCTCTCCGACATGGGAGCACAAGTCGTGCGCATCGATCGTGACACCGGCACGCCTGGGAACCAGGCGGTGCATGTCGATGGACGCGGGCGTCGCGCCATTTCGGCGAACCTGAAAGACAGCCGCTCGATTTCCTCGTGCCTGGCCATCTGTGACCAGGCCGACATCGTGATCGAAGGTTACCGACCGGGGGTGATGGAACGCCTTGGCCTTGGTCCGCAGGTGATGCTGGCACGCAACCCGCGCCTGGTGTATGGCCGGATGACCGGGTGGGGCCAGTACGGTCCCTATGCGCAACGCGCCGGCCATGACATCAACTACATCGCCATTACCGGCGCGTTGGCGGGTATCGGTACGCAGGACAAGCCTGTTCCTCCGCTGAACCTGGTGGGAGACTATGGTGGCGGGGCCATGATGCTGGCTGCAGGCCTCCTCGCTGCGGTGATGAATGCACGAAGTAGTGGCCAGGGACAAGTGGTGGATGCCTCTATCTCGGACGGGACGTGCTACCTCACGTCTGTTTTCTACAAGCTCCGTGCAATGGGGAGATGGCAGGAGGAGCGCGCCACCAACCTGCTGGATGGCGGAGCACCTTTCTACGACACCTACCGTTGCGCTGACGGGAAGTTCGTCGCGATTGGGGCGATCGAGCCGCAGTTCTATGCGTTGTTGCTTGAGAAGACCGGGCTGCTCGATGCCCTGCCCCAGCCGCAGATGGACCGCGCATCATGGCCCGAAATGAAAGCGGTATTCGAGCATACGTTCGCCAGCAAAACCCGCGACGAATGGGTTGCGATCATGGGCAACGCCGACACTTGTTTCGCCCCGGTGCTCGATGCGGCGGAAGCGGCGCTCGACCCGCATAACGTTGCCCGCGAAGCGTTCATCGAGATAGACGGCGTGCATCAGCCTGCGCCGGCACCGCGCTTCTCACGAACGCCGGGGGCCGTGCAGGGTTCCTTGCGCGGCGAGGCATCGCGTACGACCTTGATCGACTGGGGAGTCGACGTGGGTGATATCGATTACCTGCTGAGCCAGGGAGCATCAGGCACGCACGGTTGATCGCCGATAAGGCCGGCACCTGGTCTGCACATGGACGGGACTGGGTGCCAGTATTGGCTGTTACCGCCCTTGGAACAGCGCCTGGCGCTTTTCCCGAAACGCTGCCACACCTTCGGCGAAATCCTCCGTCGAACCGGCAATGCGCTGGCTGCGACGCTCGGCTACCAGGGCCTCGGTCAGCGAATGATCCAACGCATAGCGCACGCCCTGACGAATGAGCGCGTACGCCTTGGTCGGCCCTGCCGCCAGACGTTGCGCCAGCGCGGCCGACTCGCTGGCGAGCAGTTCGTCATCCACCACTTGATAGATCATTCCCCATGCTTCGGCTTTCTGCGCACTGATGCGCTCGCCCAGCATCATCATCGCTTGGGCTCGCGCACGTCCCATCAACCGCGGCAGCAACCAGGTGCTACCGGCATCGGGAACCAGGCCGATATTGATGAACGCCTGGAGAAAATAGGCCGAACGGCTCGCCAGGACGATGTCCCCGGCCAACGCAAGCGCGCAGCCGGCACCGACCGCTGGCCCGTTGACCACGCTGATGACGGGCACAGGCAGCGCCATCAGTGTTTCCAGAATGGGGTTGTAGAAGTGCTCGACCTTGTAACCCAGGTCACCATTGCCGTCACCCGCCGCCAGGTCGGCCCCCGCTGAAAATGCCCGGCCCATACCGGTCAACACCAATACACGGGCGCTGCCGCGATCCCTGAGGTCATCCAGCGCGTGGACGATATCCTGAAGTGTCTGGGTCCGTAGCGCATTCAAAGCGTCCGGCCGGTTCAGCGTGAGGTTCATCACGCCATTGCTTTCTTCCACGAGAATATCTTGATAAACCTTCATGAGGCTGGCTCCGCGGTCAATCGTTCTTGAAAACACCGGTGATGCGCAGCAATGTCGCGAGTTGCTGATGCTCCTTGGTCAAGGTCACACACATGGTCATCAGCCCCAGTTGTGGCTTGGAGGCGGAGGGGCGAACCATCTCCAGCAACATCGTGCATTGCAAGGGCTCATCGGCGTAGGTCGGCGCCGCCCATTCGATACGGTCTACGCCGGCACCGGCCAGCCCCTGTACCTGTGTGGATTTCCAGAAATCGCCGATCAACTTCTGCAGGAGCATGATGCTCAGCCAACCGCTCGCCGAGGTACGCTCGAACAATGGGTTCGCGCGGGCGCTTTCATCGTCCAGGTGAAAGGGTTGTGGGTCGTATTTCGACGCAAAGGCCAGCATTTCCTCCAGGCTCAACGCATGCGTACCTAGATCGAAGCGATCCCCCACCTTCAGATCCCGAAAACGCAGCTTGCTGTAGTTTTCCATAGGCACCGGTCACCCTCTGATGGGACGAAATTGTGGAAGTTGCAATCCGTCGCGTGCCTCGAAGGTCACTTCAACGGCCATACCGATCTCGACGTCACCGGTTGCCACATCAACGATGTTACTCATCATCACCGGCCCTTCATCCAGTGCCACCAACGCCAGGACATACGGCACTCGATCAGCCACCGACGCATAGGGAGCGACATGCACGACGGTCATGGCCGATACCTGGCCGATACCGCTCGCACGTATCCAGCCAAGGTCAGCGGACCAGCATGCCGAGCACCAGGAACTGACGAACCGAAAAAGATGACCACAGCAGTTACATCGCCGAAGCCTCAACTCGCCAAGCGCCGTGCCCTCCCAGAAGAGCTGGTTAACGGGAGTGACTTCGGGTATCGGTCCGGCAGTCATCGCGAACGCCCCAGGATTAAAGTTGCGTGCTCGTACATCATCCCTCCGTAGCAATGAACGAGCGCCGTGCGGGCGCGATCCAGTTGGTTGGCCCCTGCCTGAGACATGATCTGCCTGACGCCTTCCACCAGTACCGACATGCCCGAGGCCTCACCGGTATGACCGAACGATAACAACCCGCCGTTGGTATTGACTGGCAACGATCCGCCCGGATCCATGGCACCACTGCGCACAAATGCAGCGCTATGCCCATGTGGTGTGAACCCCAGGTTCTCGAGCAGGAGCAGTGGCGTAAACGAAAAAGCGTCGTACAGCATCGCCATGTCCATGTCCGAAGGGCTCAATCCCGCACTGCGGAACGCGCTTGCACCGGTACGGGTAGCCAATGTCTGTACCAGACGCTCGCCGGCCGAACTGATCGAGCCATGACTGTGAGCCTCGCCATAACCAAGCAAATAGGCGGGTTGACGGGCTAACTGCCGCGCCTTTTCATCGGTGGTGACCAGCACTGCCCCGCCTCCATCGCAAGGAACCGAGCAATCCAGGTAGTGGAACGGTGTAGAGATCATGCGCGAGTTCAATACGTCGTCGACGGTTATCGCCCCCTTGGCATGCATGAAAGCACGGGGATTGCGAATGGCCCACTGACGTGCCGAAACCGCGACACGGGCGAGATCCGCCGAAGTAACCCCGCGCTCGGCCATGAAGCGCGAGGCAATCAGGGCGTACAACGCCGGGATAAACGGCCCGTAACCGATCTCGAAATCCGGTTCGCTGATCATCCGGGCCATGACTTCGGCGCCGCCTGCGCCCGGCTTGGTGAACTTGCCCGCACCGATACACAGTACGCAGTCTGCGAGTCCGTCACGGATCGCACTGGCAGCGCGACCGACCATAATGGCAAAACTTGCGCCGCCGGCGTTGAGGGTTTCGGCGAAACCGGGCGTAATCCCCAGTTCTGAGCCGAGCTTCTCGTGGGTGTAGATATCGATCTCGTTGACACCCTGTCCGGACGGCACCGCCAGCAGTCCGTTTACATCGCCGGGACGCAATCCCCACTGCGACAACGCGGCGAAGGCCACTTGACGGTACAGGTTATGGGGGCTGACCTCTGGAAACCGGGTCGGGGGTACCTCATAGCTCGCTGCGATGGCAACACCCGCGACCATGGGCGATCTCCTTACTTGTTGGCAAACCACGCAAGTGGGATAGGGTCAATAGCACTTGGGTAAGCCCAACGCCTTCTCCGCGATAAAGCTGAGCACTATCTGATTGTTGACAGGCGCCACCGTGTTGTTCTGGGCCGCGATATAGAACGGCAGGATATCCTGGCTGACATCCACGCCCGCCCCTCCGAAAGTGGTCATCGCAATTTCCGCCGCCATCTTGAACGCTTCGGAAGAGAGGATCTTCACCATGTTCACGTCCAGCCCGACGGACTCCCCACGGTCATGCTTATCGCAGGCCTGATACATCATCAATCGCGCCGCTTCGACGTAGGTTTTAGCCCGCGCCATAGGGTGCGCGATCGATTGATAGGAACCGATAGGGACACCGAAAGGTGCTCGAACCTTGGCGTACTCCGCGGCGCGCTTGAGTACGTAGTCCGCCTGGCCGACATTCATCGCGGCGACCAACAGGCGCTCTGAATTCAATGAGCTGAACAAGATGCTCAGACCCTTGCCCTCCTCTCCGACCAACGAGTCCGCGGGCAACACAACATTGTCGAAATAGGTCTGGTATTGCTGCTCTGGCAAGTACATGCCGATATTCATGGGTGTGGCAGAGATGCCTGGCAAGGTGGTGTCGACAATGAACACCGAGATACCGTGGGTGCGATCTTCAGAATCCAGCGGCGAAGTCCTGGCAACCAACAGGCAGTGGCTGGACTCGAGGAATGCTGTCTGGTATGTCTTGCCGCCATTCAAGAGGAACGTCCCGTCCGGTTGGCGAATCGCGGTGGTTTTAATCTTGAATGTGTTGGTCCCTGAGTCCGGCTCGGTGATGCCAAAACTGAAGAACTCCTCCCCCGTGGCAGTAGGCGGCAGGTAACGTTCTTTTTGAGCCTGGGTGGCATAGTGCATGATCGGTTCGCGAGACATGAAGTTCGTCACCGCAATCGGCAGTAGCAACGCTTCCCGATGCAGCAGGTCGAGAGCCAGGACGATGTCCTTCAAGGAACCACCCGCCCCCCCGAACTCTTCAGGCAACCCCATCGACAGCAAGCCTGTATCCACCCACATATCCCAGAGCTTTTGCGGAAACTCGTTCTTTCTCCCACATTCCGCCACATAGGCGCGGTCTACCCGCTTGATAATGGCATCGCAAATTTCTCTTACAGCGGCCTGGGACTCGGACATGGAATACCTCTTCAAAATTGAGCGTCAAACACCTTGTAAGCTCCTGATGCTTGTACGGGTTCGCTGATGGCATTTCCGGTAGGCGGAAAAGAGCAGCGACCGTGGGTGTCATGTCCAGGCATGCTCACCGAGCATCAAGTGTCTCGAAACAATGGTGACTGGACTCAGTCTGCGCCCTCAGGTCCATCAGCCGTTGTCCGTGATGGAAATGATTTTTATCTGGACACCAGACTCACGGATGACGGACACCCAGCCTCGGATGCGCGCGTGCATCGGGCGTTCCAACGTGGAAGTTGTCGACGTGACGTTGTGCTTCCGCCTGATCGTTAGGTCAAAGATAGGAGCGTGAAGCCAACGTCGGTCGCGCGACCTTTGAACAACGGCGGTTGGCAACTTGTGATTTGTTTGAGGGATAGTGACAACCTCATTCCCTGTGGGAGTGAGCTTGTCCAGATTCATTAGGTCAGATCAAACGCGAGTGGGCCCCTTTTTCTGCGCCTGGCTTTTCAAGCTGAGAGGGCTCTGGCGGGAAGTTTTCTCGTTGGCCGTGATCAAAGGCTGGAGTTCACACTTCCGCTGGCCTGGAGCGCTCGACCGATATTCTTCGCTGCTGCCATCGTCAATGACAGCGCTCGGCGTTCGAGTTCTTCAATGGAGCATCGCACTGCTGGCGCTGCGATACTGATTGCCCCAACAGGGTAGCCGTCGATATCCAGCACCGGAACGGCCAGGATTCGAAGGCCTTCGGCGAACAGCGAATCAGTGATCAAGTAGCCGTCCTTTCGAATTTGCTCCAATACCTCGGAAAGCGGCTTGGCGAGCGTCTTGCTGATGAAGGGCGTGGCTGAGGAACGCGCCTCGATACGCGCCACTTCTTGCTCGGACAGAAATGCCAGGATCGATTGACCAATCGCTGTCTGACAAGCCGGGACGGTCGTCCCGATACGAATATCCACTCCAAGCCGCGTAATGCCCGCCCTTACACGCTCCAGATACAGCACGTCTGCGCCCTGCAGAACGGCGAAACTGGCCGCTTCACTGGTTTCGCTGACGAGCCCCCTCAACACAGGACGGACCAGACTGCGCAGGTCTGTGTGGGCAATTGCATGAAAGCCTAAATTGAGGATCTTGAGTGTTAAGGAAAATCGCTTGCTTTCGGGTATTCGTGAGACGTACCCGAGATCGACCAGCGTATTCAGCATGCGGTAGGTGGTACCTGGATCGAGATCGGCCTTTTCAGCGATCTGGCTCAACGTGAGCTCATCGCTTTCCGCAGTGAAGGCTTCCAGAACGCGGAATCCCTTGGCCAGTGACTGAACAGTGCTGCGTTGATTTTTATCTTCGTCAGCGGCGTTCGAGGTTTGGTTTTTTACTGGGATGCGTGGAGCCATGCTCGATTTCTACCTGATGTGATTTTGTTTTTCGGAATGCGAAAAAAATATCAAAGGAGGATAGCACTCGAAGATGGTTTGTCCCACCTCGGATTCAGGCTGCCTGAAGGAAGGCATGAAAAAACAATAATGACGAACGGGCCCCAAAAAAAGGTTGGGCTCTGAAGAACAGTGGTGGTACTGTATTTGAAAAGAAGAAAAAATTTTCGCAATCCGAAAAATAAAAAGGTGCGAATAGAAATGAAACCCACTGTTCAGCAATATGCCCGCTCCGCCAGTGCCGGATTCCATGATCAAGGCGCTCGTGTTGAAGCCGGTCTCTCTGTGATCCGCTCATGGGGCGCGCCCGTTGCGATAGGTTCGTATCCTCGGCCCACTCTCATTTGTGCTCAATTCAACAACGCGGCCCCCTTTGATGAAGCGCGTTACTTCGATCATGCCGATATTGTGCACTGGGAGCTTTTAACGCCCCCCTTGAGTCACCCTTTCAATTCATCATTTAAAGAACTTTCCGGCCATTTCCACTGCCGGCGTGGTTTCGTCTATCAAGTGGGCGTTTCCGAAAAACTGATGATCTAGTAATAAACATTGGGCTGGCGCTGACCAGCTCAAACGGCTACGCCATTGCACTGTGTTCCTCACTGCGAGCTTCGTTCGCCCCGAATAACGCAAACAATAATAAAAGGAAGAGCCATGTTGATGCAGAAAGTTGAAACTGAGCCCTCGCCAGAGAAGATAAATAGCCAGGCGAATATTAGTGCTCGCTTAGAACGGCTTCCCATTACCAGGCAAGTGTTTTGGGCCAGGAATATTATCGGCGCCGCAACATTTTTTGATGGTTACACAGTCATTGCCATCGCCTATGCAATGCCGGTTCTGGCCAAGGAGTGGAGTCTTAGCGGCACGCAGATCGGCATGATCCTTTCTGCCGGTTATTTGGGACAGTTGTTCGGTGCTTTGATATTTGGATGGCTGGCCGAAAGAATCGGTCGCATGAAGGTCCTGACGTTCACCATTTTGCTGTTTGTTTCGATGGACGTGGCCTGCCTGTTTGCATCCAGTGCCGCAATGATGATCGCTTTCAGGTTCATACAGGGCATCGGTACGGGAGGTGAAGTACCGGTGGCGAGCGCATATATCAATGAGCTGATTGGATCTAAGAAACGAGGGCGATTCTTTCTTTTGTATGAAGTCATGTTTCTGCTGGGCCTGGTAGGGGCCGGGATTATTGGCTACTTCCTCGTACCGATATACGGCTGGAAAACGATGTTCGCGGTAGGCTTGGTCCCTGCGATACTGTTGATCCCGCTTCGTTTCTTCCTGTTTGAATCGCCGCGCTGGCTGGCGTCCAAGGGACGTCTGGACGAAGCTGACCGGATTGTCACTCGCCTCGAACACAGCGCTGTTAAAGCCGGCAAGACGCTGCAACCTGCAGTCGAAGTCCCACAAATGCATGGGATAAATAACAAAGGCGGCTGGAGAGAGCTTTTCAAAGGCATCTATTTCAAGCGCTCACTCGTTATTTGGGCAATGTGGTTTGGCTCCTATATGGTCGCTAACGGACTTATTACCTGGTTGCCGACGCTCTATCGTCAACATTTTCATCTGCCACTCGAAACCAGCCTGGCCTATGGCTTCATGACCTCAGCCGCAGGTGTTGTCGCCGCCGTGGTATGTGCGTTGCTGATTGATAAAGTGGGCCGACGTCGCTGGTATACGGGCGCCTTGTTCCTCGCCGCCATACCGCTGACAATATTGGCAACGACAGGTGCAACTGCGCCGATCAAAATATTGGTACTGGCAGGACTGGGATATGCATTGGTCCAGACAGTGACGTTCTCGCTCTATCTTTATTCGGCGGAACTTTATCCTACTCGACTAAGAGCCTTAGGTACGGGTGTAGGCAGTGCTTGGCTAAGATTGGGTTCAGCACTGGGACCGATCATTGTAGGCTATACGGTTTCTGGCTTGGGTGTTCAATATGTGTTCGGTATCTTTGCGGTCGTCTTATTGATGACCGCCGTGATCACTGCTTCTTTCGCCATTGAAACCAAAGGCCGAATTCTGGAGGACCTTTCGCCATAATCTTCCACGCTAAATAGTTTAATCGACGGTATCCGACTCAGTAGTAAACCCAAAACACATCAGAGTGTGTTTTGCGCCCGCGCATGCGTTAGTTGCGAAACTTAACTAAACCAGAGGTAATGAAATGAGCACTAAAAACACTATTGACCTTAAAGGCCTCGTTCCTGCTCCTGTCACGCCGTTCACTCGTGATGGCGAGGTTGATTACGCAGCTATTCAGAAACTGGGGGCCTGGCTTGGCAGCTTTGAAGGTGTAAAAGGGCTGGTTGTTCTGGGCCACGCAGGTGAAGGCACCTTCCTGACCCAGGCAGAACAAGGGCGCGTCATCCAGGCTTTCAAGGAGTCGGTAGGCGGCCGTCTGCCAATCATCGCCGGCATCACGGGCGAAGGTACTCATGTTGCCGCTGAAGAGGCCAAGCGCGCCGTCGCCAACGGTGCTGCTGCCGGCCTGGTTTATCCTTCCCACGGCTGGCTGCGTTTCGGTTATCAGAAAGGCGCGGCTCAGGACCGCTATAAAGCGATCTATGAAGAAAGCGGTATGCCATTGATCCTGTTCCAGTACCCAGACGTGACCAAGGCGACCTACGACCTGGAAACTCAACTGGAAATTGCCCAGCAGCCTGGCGTGTTTGCCATGAAGAACGGTGTTCGCAACATGCGTCGTTGGGACACCGAAATCCCGGTCATCCGTCGTGAGGTTCCCGATCTGCAAATCCTGACCTGCCATGACGAATACTTGCTGCACACCATGTTTGACGTGGACGGCGCACTGGTCGGCTACGGCAGCCTGACTCCAGAGCCGCTGATCGAGCTGATCGCCGCCGGCAAGCGTCGCGACTACCCCGCTGCTCGTGCCATTCACGACAAGCTGCTGCCGGTCACTCGTAATGTCTACCACCGTGGTTCCCACATGGAGGGCACCGTGGCCCTGAAGCATGGCCTGGTTGCCCGTGGCATCCTGGATCATGCCACCGTCCGTTCCCCGCTACTGCCACTGGCCGAGGGTGCCGACAGGGAAATCGCTGACGCGCTGCGCAGCGCTGGCCTGATCTGATCCTGAGCCAAGCCGGCACCGTGCTTTGAAGGGGCCGGCTTTCAGGTGAAGTACATACCAAGGGTTTGTTCATCATGCCCTTGGTAACACTCGATTCGCATATTTCTCCACCTACGCTCGACGATCCGTTTTCCCGGGACAGCGGCATTTCGCCCGCTCGACTCGTGATGACAGCCCGACATTGCCCTTCAATAAAAACAACAGGGGACAGGTCTTGAACATTCACACTAATCGCGCAACTCGTGTGCTTTTCATTCCAGCGCTAGTTTTACCTTTCAATGCATTGGCTCAGGGTTTGCTGGATGACACTACCGCCACTCTGAACTTCAGAAACTTTTTTTTCGAGCGAAACTTCACTGCGCCAGATGTTGCGCAAAGCCAAGCCCGTGAGTGGACGCAAGGTTTCATCTTCGACCTCAAATCCGGCTTTACCCAGGGGACTATGGGGTTTGGGGTTGACGTGCTTGGGAAATATGCAGTGAAGCTTGATGGTGGCGCAGGAAGGTATGGCGCGCTGCTGCTGCCAAAGGATGCTGATGGTGATCCGGCGGGAAGTTTCGGGAGACTTGGCGTTGCGGCTAAAGCGAAGCTCTCGAATACGGAGTTAAAGGTCGGCGAATGGATGCCCAACTTTCCCATTGTCACCGTGGATGATTTCCGCGCATTGCCACAGACATTTCGTGGTGCCCAGATTGCCTCGCAAGAGATCAGAAACTGGTCTTTTTATGCAGGTGAGTTGAGCAAAACCAGCTTGCGCAACGACTCTTCCATGGAAGACCTTTCGTTTGGATCGGCTCGATCAGACGCCTTCGATTTTCTCGGTGCCGACTACCGTTCTACCTCCAAAAATACAACCGTCAGACTTTGGTCTGGCGAGTTGAAAGACATCTATGAACAGCACTACCTCGGACTGAACCAAAAATGGCCTCTGACTGAAAGGGTATCGGTTAACGCCAATCTAGGCTTTTTCTGGGGCAAAGACTCAGGAAGTGCGAAGGCAGGTCAATTGGATAACCGCACCGCTTCAGCTCTGTTGAGCCTCAACATCGCTGAGCATGCGATAAGCCTGGGGCTGCAAAATGTCTCGGGGGAAACCGGTTGGATGCGCATCGGCGGGACCGGCGGAATCTATCTGGCCAACAACACCTTCAATCATGCGTTCGACAACCCCCGTGAACGTTCCTGGCAAGTGCGCTATGACCTCAATTTCGTAGGCTACGGCGTTCCCGGTTTGAACTTCATGACGCGTTACGTTCATGGTGACAACGTGGAACTGAAAAATGTCGATGATGGTTCAGAGTGGGTACGAGAATCCGAGCTCGGCTATGTGGTTCAAAGCGGAACTCTCAAGTCTTTATCTGTTCGTTGGCGAAATTCCAGCGTTAGGCGAAATTACAATGCCAGTGATTACGATGAAAACCGCTTGATACTCAGCTACCCGTTAAACATTCTCTGAAAGGTAAGTCTCCGCGCATGACGGAACCTTGACTGGACAGCACTTTCGGCAGCACGGACGGCAGCACCCGTTTGGTGGGCTCGTCCGGCAGCGATGTGTTGAAAGGCTTGGATAGCGATGAAATC
Source organism: Pseudomonas sp. NFACC14 (assembly GCF_900106885.1). NCBI lineage: Bacteria > Pseudomonadati > Pseudomonadota > Gammaproteobacteria > Pseudomonadales > Pseudomonadaceae > Pseudomonas > Pseudomonas sp. NFACC14. The sequence continues at coordinate 386,290 of NZ_FNOA01000002.1, read as the reverse complement.
TGGCGTGGCTGGTGACGAGCTGCAAGGCAATCTCGGCCGCGACTTGCTCTCCGGCGGTGCGGGAAACGACGTATTACGCTATGCCAACGTAATAGACAGCTTTCGCACCGATGACAGCAGTGGCAGTGTCCGCATACTCGATTTCAATCCTGCCGGGGATCGCATCGACCTGTTGCGCGGCGCTGTGTGCTTACCGTATCTGGTACAGCACAGCAGCCCCTGGCTTGGGCTCGAAAGCCGGCACGGTGCGCTGCTCAAGTGGCATACCCTTGGCGTCCCAAACCAAGGTGTCCGATGGATACTCGTCCTTGCGGGTCATGGCGTCGATCTGCTTGGCGATCACCTCCGAGCTTGCAGGCACCTCGGGGTTCCATTCGAATACGCCAACTCGACCGTAGAATACAGCCGGCGCGTCGACATCGAGACGACGATCGGGACACATCACCAAGCCACGATCAAGCATGACCCGCAACGCGCCAACAGGCACCGCCTTCACCGTGGGCGTGGTGCGCTCGGTACTGTGGCCTGGGCAGACATTGGCCGAGCGAGTCACCATGTCCTCGACCACTTGACGGTCGGATTGGGCCTGCGCCGAAAAGGCAACGGCAGACAAGGCGAGCACGACAAGATTTGACTTCCAGAGCACGCGAAACCTCCTATGGCAAAAAATACTCCAACGTTTCAGACCGCCCCCATGTAAGAACCGTCCGGTGCCAAGGGGCACTCTTGAAGACTACCAAGACATTAGTTTGTTCCACTTGCTGATTGATAACCCTAGCGCTGAACCCAGTTCGGCACTGCTTGGATTCCCAACGCACCCTGGTGTCAAATCTTCCGGCGGTACCGCCCCTCTATGGCTAAAGGCCTATATCAAATCGACCTAAAGAGTGCTTTTCTGGTCAATAAAACCTCCTGTGAAACAGGCGCCTTCTCAGAAGCGCTCTCTCAAAACAACTTTTCGTAGCAGCGCACTGGCAAATGGGCGCATTGAGCAATACCCTGCCCGTACCGACCCAACGTTACGAGCTGAAACATGTCAGGGATTGCCATATTTGAAAGCCCACGTTGGCTACGAGATCTTCTCCGTTTCTTGCCGCTGAAGAGCCAATTCGTCCTGTCAGGCAACATCCGCGACCTGCAGGCCAGTGAAGTGGCGCCCGGCACGGTGACTGCGCAGAGCTTCAACCAAACCCTCTGTAATGCCCTGCTCGATGCCGGCTACACCCAGGTCATCGTCTGGGATCCCGTGTCCGGTTTCCGGGCAATCGACAAACCCGGCTCCGCCCCTGAAGCCGGCCAGACGTTGCTTCAGGAACTTGGTCTGACTCCGGTAAATGGCACAGCACCCGCAGGTATCGATCTGCTGGGCGCCACCCTGCCACGGCTGGTGGGTCGTGCTGGCGAACCTATCGCGCTGATCATCGATTTCGCCTCACGCCTGGTGGTTCGCAACGACTCCCTCAGCGCGGCTGAACACCAGCTTTTCACCCAGGCCTTGGTGCAATCCCATCAGGCTCGCAGCCGTCCGGCCACAGAGTTGCGCAAACCGTTCTTCAACACCCTGCTATGGCTGGTGGAAAAAGAAGGCGACTTGCCCGACTGGTTGCTGGTCGACAACCCGCGCCTGCGCCACATTCCCGTGTCCAAACCCGATCAATTGTCCCGCCGTGCATTGGCACCGGCACTGCTCAAAGGGCTCAGTGGCAGCCAGGGTGCCAGCGAAATGGTCATGCATCAGGCTGTGGAAGCGTTCGTCCAGAACACCGAGGGATTGCTGCTGCTCGATCTCAGCGCCATTGCGCAACTGGCGCGGGTCGAGGGTGTAGCCATGGAGCATATTGCCGATGCGGTGCGCCGCTATAAGATCGGTGTCACCGAGGACCCGTGGCTGAAGATCGACCGTCAGCGTATCCGGCATGCGGACGCGCTCGTCCACCAGCGGGTCAAAGGCCAGGAGCATGCGGTGACGCACATGCTCGACATCGTCAAGCGTGCGATGACAGGCGTCGGCGCCAGTCGCAAGGGCAACCGTCCACGGGGCGTAGCCTTTCTCGCGGGGCCGACCGGCGTGGGCAAGACCGAACTTGCCAAAACGATTACCAGCCTGCTGTTCGGCGACGAAAGTGCATACATTCGCTTCGACATGTCGGAGTTCAGCGCCGAACATGCCGATCAACGCCTTATCGGCGCACCGCCTGGCTACGTCGGCTATGACGTCGGCGGTGAGCTGACCAATGCTATCCGCGAGAAGCCTTTCAGCGTGGTGCTATTCGATGAAATCGAAAAAGCCCACCCACGTATTCTCGACAAGTTCCTGCAGATCCTCGACGACGGAGTGCTGACGTCAGGCCGCGGCGATCGGGTGTACTTTTCGGAGGCCCTTATCGTGTTCACTTCCAACCTGGGGATCTATCGCCAGGGCGACAATGGCGAACGCGTTGCCAACGTCCTGCCGGGCGAAGCCTTCGAGCAAGTCCAGAACAAGGTACACAGCGAGATCGACCGGTATTTCAAGCTTGTGCTCAACCGACCGGAAATCCTCAATCGAATTGGCGAGAACATCATCGTCTTCGACTTCATTCGCGAAGGCGTTGCAGTGCAGATCTTCGAACAGATGGTCAACGCCACCTTCGACGATCTGCAGGGACAGAACCTGTTTATCGAATTGGCCCCCCAGGCACGCCAGACACTGCACAACCTCTGTCTGCAGGATCTGTCCAACGGTGGCCGGGGCATCCGTAACCAGTTAGAGGCACGCCTGCTCAATCCCCTGTCGCGGGCGCTGTTCGATCAGGACGCGCAACCGGGCGAGCACTTCACGATCACCGAGTTGGACATCACCGGACTGAAGATGGAACGTCGCTGAACATGGACCTTAGCCTGTCACGGATGCATTTTCCGGTCACAACCCTCGGCCCGGGGCGGCGTATTGGTATCTGGTTCCAGGGTTGCAGCATCCGCTGTTCAGGCTGCATTTCTGCCGATACCTGGGGGCCAGGGCACCGACGATTGTCGCTTGAGCAACTGATTGAACAGATAACCCCCTGGCTGCACGAGGCCGAAGGAATCACCATTTCCGGAGGGGAACCGTTCGACCAGCTCGACGCCCTGCGATCGCTGCTCGAAGGCCTGCGTCGGCTCAGCGAGCTCGACATCCTGGTCTACAGTGGCTACTCCCTGGAGCAACTCGACGAGCCGTTGCTACAGACCAAGGGCTTGATAGATGCCTTGATCAGCGATCCCTATATCGAAGCACTCAGTCAGACCATGGCCTTGCGCGGCAGCGATAACCAACGCCTGAGCCTGCTCACGCCACTGGGCCGGGCACGCCTGGGTCAGTACGAACGCCTGCTCGAACCCACCGACAAGGCGCTCGACTTGATGTTTGACGAAAATGGCAGCGTCTGGATGGCCGGCATCCCACGACGTGACGACCTATTGCGCTTACGCGATCTGCTGCATGAACAAGGCCATCATTTACAGATCAGCGCACACGCGTCGCGACGCCGCTGAGTGGAGCACACCTCATGATACGTTTCTGCCCCAACTGCAAAACCGAACGCGCCCTCCAGGAAATGTTCTGCGAAGGGCTCATTCAGGAACGACCCTGCGGCTGGGACCTCGCTGGCGAACCCATTCATGCCGCCGGTTGGCGGCCGCAAGCGGTCGTCACTGAGGAGCCCCTCCCGCAGGTCAGCCCGACTCAGGGGAATGCCCCTGATCTGCTCTGTGAAAATGGTCACCCGATGGTCGATGGCGACCTGATGTGCCTTGAGTGTGGCAGCTCACCTGCGCAAGCAACGTCCTACGACGCCCAGCCAGACAGCAGCGAACCAGAGGCCCCCACCCAGACCCTGATCGATGGTTGGCGCCTGATCCGTCAGATCAGCAGCACCGACGGTGTGCGAGAACGATACCTCGCCGAGCACGAGGAAACCGCACAACAGGCGGTCCTGACCCTGTATCGACCCGGCGCCGAACCGGACCCGGCAATCTATGATGTGATCCGTCGACTGCCACGCGAACACGTACCCGAAATCATTGCCACCGGCCGCTGGGATGACCGTGCCTATGAGGTCATTGAAGAACTCACCGGCGGGACCCTGGCAGAACTTGGCAGCGTAATTCGCGACAGCGCCAGCGTGCACCATGTGGTCAACGAACTGGGCCTCGCGCTGCATGCTTTCAACGAGGCTGGCCTGCGCCATCGTGACCTGCGCCCAGCCAGCCTGCTGGTACGTTCTCGCGAACCGCTGGACCTGGTCATCAGCGGCTTCGGCTCGGCACGCCTGTCCGAGTTCGACCTGGACATCGTGTCGCCATTGGAAACCAGCCGCTACATGGCGCCCGAAGCCATCGCGGGCGGCGTTGCGGCTGCCTCGGACTGGTGGAGCCTGGGCATGATCCTGCTCGAGCAACTGACCCAGGGCGCCTGCTTCGACGGCATCAATGCCAATGCATTTCTTATTCACGTGCTGGCCAACGGAGTACCGATCCCCGACGACCTCGACCCGCGCCTGAACCTGCTGTTGCGAGGACTGCTGGCACGTGACCGTCATCAGCGCTGGCAATGGCCGCAGGTCGAAGGCTGGCTCAACGGTGTTGCGGTCGAGGCTCCAGCCTCTTCAGTCCAGCAAACGGACGATGGTGAAGGCGCTACCCTACTGCTGGGCGATCGCCGCTTCCACAAGCCCGGCGTATTCGCCCTGGCGGCAGCCCAGGCGGATAACTGGCAACAGGCTCTGGACCATTTGCTGCGCGGTGTGATCGTGACCTGGGCCGAGCAGGTCAGTCTCGCCCCTTCCCTGGTCGCCGGCTTGCGTCAGGTCGTTCAGCACGAAGGGATTGAGGACGACTTCCGTCTAATGCTGGCGTTGAAAATCCTCAATCCGGAAATCCCGTTGATTCATCGTGGCGACATCGTCACACCGGGATGGCTACTGGAGCACCCACTGGAAGGCTATCGCCTGATCAGCGGGTCGGTCCCAGACCTGCTTGAGCAATTGCAGACCGATAATTGGCTGTCGCGTCTCAAATCCCGCGCCGAAAACGTACGTCAGCGTGCCCTGCACCAGCACATCGAATTGGTCGAAGAGCAACTGCGGATATTCCTGCTATCGACCTCGCGAGCCAAGCTGTCCACGCAATGGCAAGAGCGCCAACGCCTGTTTCCAGACACCGACCATCCGGGACTGAGCTCTCTGTCGGAGCGCCGGGTGATCGCCGAAGAAGACCTGATCGTGCTGCTCAGCGCGGCGATCAGTCAGTTTCGTTCGGGGGCCTCGATCGTAGAGGACGCCGCCGAGCTGGCCAGGGCTGCCGATGTCGGTTGGTTCGACTCCGAAGCGGCGACCCAACTGCTGTTGCATTCGCGACTTGAGCTGTACCGAAGTGTCGATGAGCGCATCCAAGGCTTCGCCCGTTGTGGCGTGCCGGTAGTGGACGAGTGGGCCGAGCAGTTCCGTCTGGAGCGACGTATGCCGTTGGCCCAGGCACTGGTGTTGCTGGCCATTCCGTCCAGTCATTGGCTGGAACCACAGAAACAGCAGTACGTCTCACAGATCCTCGACTTCTTCGAGAAGAAGGTGGTGACCGCAGTGATGCGCGGGCCACTGGTGCGTATGAGCATCGGCAAGACCACCGCACGGGTCGACATCAGTGAACTGAACAGCGAGCGCAGTCCGGCTGCGGCTTTGCTCGATCACCTGCTGCAACGTAATGCCCGGGCAGTGAACCTCGACCCAGAGAGTTTTCAGCTCAACGGCCAGCTGGAATCGCGTCTGCACGCCCTGTACCGACAAAGCGCGCTGTACAAACGCGACACCGGCATCGACGGCCTGTACCTGGGCTTCCCTTTCCTGCTCAATCGCGACCCTCGTGGCACCACGCGTACGCGGATTATCCCGCTGTTGCTGTGGCCGGTGAAATTACTGCTGGAGCTGGGTTCTCGTGGCCACGCCGCCTTGGCGTTCGACAGTGAGCGTGAGGAAGTGCGGCTCAATCCCGCGCTGGAAAGCGTGCTCGGCACCGAAACCTGCAAACGCTGGCGCAAGACCGCCGATGAACTGCTGGGTCGCTCGTCAATTCGTGCGGCGGATGTGATGGACGCCTTCGGCATGCTCGCCACCATTCGCTCACGCGCCCTTGGCAACCTGCCCGCCAGCACCGTGGAGATCGCGCCTTACCAAGACGAACTGGACTGCGCGGCGGTGCTGTTTCACGTGACCTTCATGGGGCAAGCCATCGGTGAAGACCTGCGCCAACTGAAAACCCTGTCTCCCGCCGGTACCGGCCTGGAAACGGCGTTGCGCCTCAAGGCTGCCGACGAAACCGGGCACGAGGCATCGCCAGGCGAGCTCCAACGCTACTTCACCGTGGCCAGCGATCCTTCCCAGGAAGCGGCCGTGATCCAGGCCCGACAAAGCCCGGGACTGCTGGTCGAGGGACCGCCCGGAACCGGCAAGAGCCAGACCATCGTCAACATGGTCGCCGACGCCATCGGCCGCCAGCGCAGCTTGCTCATCGTCTGCCAGAAGCATGCGGCGCTTGAAGTGGTGTACAAACGCCTGGTCGCCGAAGGCCTTGGCCAGCGCATCGTCATGCTCAATGACGTCAACCGTGACCGAGAGCCCGTCATCCGCGGTATTCGAGAACAACTGGAAAGCCTGTTCACGAACGGCAGCCAGGCGCAGGGCTGGCAGCGCCAGCGCGAACAGGTTGCGGCTCGCATCGAGGCCCTGGAGGGGGAGCTCGACCGCTTCCACCAGAGCCTGCATCGCCTGGATGAAAGTACCGGCCTCAGTTATCGCAGGCTGCTTGGCGAACTGATCGAACTGGAGTCCGGCCCAGCGCCGCTTGAGTTTCCGGCCTTGCGCCAACGCCTGGCATCCCTCGACCTCGCCAGCCTGACCCGCCTGGAAGAAAGCTGCGCACCGCTGGTACGCCTGTGGTTGCCTGCACGCTACGAAGGCAGTCCATTGGCCCAGTTGCAGTCATTCGCCGCCGACCGGGCCACCTTGCAGACCTTCACCGACAATCTGCACAGTTTCACGCAGGCCGAAAACAACCGTCAGGCCACGTTGCAAGCACACCCCGCCAGCTTCGAGATCGACGACCCCACGCCGTACCGCAGCTGGATGACGACCCATGTCGCGACCCTGCTCGGCCTGAAGCAAGAGCAACGTCTGCGTCTTGCGCGCTGGCTGCCGCTGTTCCGTAGCCGCGAAGAGGGCCAGCTCCCAAGGGGCGAGTCGATTCTCGGTGAACTGCAGCAACTGGATCAGCAACTCGGCCAACTGGATCAGGACCACTACGCCACCGCCTTGTCACCGGCACTCTGTCTGCTCGACAACAAAGCCCTCAGGCATTTGGATCAGGACTGTACCAAGGTCATCGCCAACCGGTCTTGGTTAGCGAACATCAACCCGCTGCATCTGCTGCGGCGCAAGCGACTGCACACCTTCCTTCAAGGCCAAGGAGAAAGCCTCGTTATTGAAGCGCTGCCAACTCTGCAGGCAGCCATTCGCCTGGAAAGCCAGTGGCGACCTTTGCGCGCCGAGTTGAGTACGCTACATCAGGCATTGGAACTGGAGACGGTGGACAGGCAAGCCTGCCTGGAATTGGCCAGTCTCGTGAAGAGCGACATCTACCACCTGCTGGAAATCCAGGCACTGGCGATGGCCTTGGCGCAATCGCCTCGCGCCCGACAGGCGGATGAAGCTGCCCTCGCTGGCGACAAACAGCACCTCGAGGCGCTGCTCAGCGATCTGGATGCTTCGCTCATGCGCCATGGCGTACGCCAATCCAGCCTCGAACAACTCAAGATACTCAGCGACTGGCTGGGGGATGATTTGGTGCGACAACTGCAGCACGCCGTCGAACACAACTTGAGCAATCAACTGAGCCTTGATCGTCTGCATGAGGCACTGCCATTCCTGGCCGCCTACCAGACATTCCGTGGGCGCGCCGGTCAGTTGACGACAGCCGACCTGGAGTTGCTCGCACTGCTGCGCCAACGCCAGGGAGAGTTGGACAACATTGCGCCCGAGCGACTTGAAGCCGAAGTGCGGCGCCTGCTCAACCGCGAAGCACGATTGGGTTGGAAACATCACGTCGAGCAAGCCAATCCCGAACTGCTGTTCAGCCAGGACGAAGCCCGCGCCAAAGTCGCCAGCCTCGCACAAGCCGATGCACAGATGCGACTGCTCAATCGCGAGCTGCTGGCCAAAGGCATCAACCTTGATCACCTGGGTAATCGCAAGCAATGGGAGGATGTCACTCGCTTGACTGGCAAACGCTCGCGGCGCCTGCGTGAATTCATCGAACTGGGCAGTAGCCTTGGGCTTATGAGCCTGCGCCCGGTGTGGCTGATGAACCCGGACGTCGCCAGCCGCGTGCTGCCGCTCAAAGCAGGCCTGTTCGATACCGTCATCTACGACGAAGCCTCGCAGATGCCGGTTGAGTTCGCCCTGCCGACCCTGTTCCGCGGTCAGATCACTGTTGTAAGCGGCGATGAGAAGCAAATGCCGCCGACAGCTTTCTTTTCCAGTCGTATCGAAAGCGACGAAGCCGAAGTGTTCGACGGCGACGAACCTGATGAAGACGCGGATGAGGAACAGCGCGAAGCGTTCGAAGACACTTGGAACCGTCGTGAGATCAAGGATTGCCCCGACCTGCTGCAACTGGCGCGCAACGCCCTGCCCAGCACCACATTACAGATCCACTACCGTTCGGCCTACCGTGAACTGATCGGCTTTTCCAACGCCTCATTCTATGGCAATCGCCTGAACGTTCCGGTCCGCCACCCGCAGGCGAACATCCAGCGCATTAAGCCGCTGGAGCTGATCCAGGTCGGTGGGCTGTATCAGAACCAGAGTAACGCCCAGGAAGCCGAACGGGTCGTCGAGTACCTGAGCGAATTGTGGCAGGAGCCCTACGACCAGCGCCCTTCGGTGGGTGTCGTCACCTTCAACCGCAAGCAGGCCGACCTCATCGAGGAGCACTTGGAGCAGCGTGCAGAACAAGATGAACGGTTCCGTGCCGCCTACGCCCAGGAGCGCGAGCGCAGCGAAGACGGCGAGGATATGTCAGTGTTCGTCAAGAACGTGGAGAACGTGCAGGGGGATGAACGCGACATCATCGTCTTCTCCTCCACCTTCGGTCGCAACAGCCAAGGCACATTCCGCCGTAGTTTCGGCGTACTGGGGCAGACGGGGGGCGAACGACGCCTGAACGTGGCGGTGACCCGCGCGCGGCGCAAGGTGGTGATGATCACGTCGATGCCAATCGCCGATATCTCCGACATGCTCAACACGCACCGCTCCCCCAACAGCCCGCGAGACTATCTGCAAGGCTATCTGGAATATGCTCGCGCGCTCTCCTCGGGCGAGTTCAGCAACAGCACCAAGTTGCTGGAGCGCCTGCAGACAGACCGCAGCAGCCAGCGTCGTGAGCAAGGTCAGCAAAGTGATGGTTTTGTCAGGCTGGTCGGTGAATTCATTCACTCCCTGGGATGGCGGGCGGCTCCCGCCAGTGAAGGCGACGCTTTCGGGCTCGATTTTGCCATTGAGAATCCAGGTACGGGCCTCTATGCCATCGGCATCGAGTGCGATGCGCCTTGCCACAATTTGCTGGAACGTGCCCGCGCCCGGGAAATCTGGCGCCCGTCCGTGCTGCATCGCGCCATCCCGCACATCCATCGTGTGTCATCGCAAGCCTGGTATCACAACGGCGATAGCGAGCGATCGAGGCTGCGCGAAGCAATCGAAAACGCCATGAAGGTCGAGCAGCCACTGCAACCCAATCCTGTTTCAGTTGATACGGAAATCTGCCCATGAGTGGTCCCAAGGTCGTTCGCATTGTCACTCGCGAAGAAATCATCGCCATCTGTGAAGGCCACCTGCAACGTCTGGAGCGCGCCGTGGAGCGCTGGCAGACACAAGCTACAAGGCTTGGCGAACTCAGCGAACAGGAACGCTCCGCCGCCCTGGAGCGACACGCCCGCCTTCGCGCTCTGCTGGCAGAAGACCGATTGGCGGAACTGCAGAAGGCCGTGCCAGTGGAGATCGAGCACCTGCGCTGTGACTTGGAGGACCGCGAAGAACGCGCGATCATTCGCGCAGCCGAGCGACGCCAACGCGACCGACGCGTCCAGGAAAACGCAGAAACCCTGCTTAACGCTTTGCAAGCCAACCCCGAAAGCTGCAATCAGGCCTTGCTGGAGTCCCTCTCACGATTGGCCAGCGGTGCCAATCGGGAAGATGCCGAACGTCTGCTGGCCGAAGGTTTCACCCACTTGACCAAGACAACTGAGAAGGCAGCGCTGAGCGATACCCAACGCGCCCTGGCGCAGCAACTCAAGGTCGACGAGCCCGAGGTTTCCCTGCGCGACTGGATTGCGGCCCGGGAACCGGATGCAACGCGCGACGTACGGCTGCTACGCATTGACCGCCACATCGTGGAGCTGCAACTGCTGCAAGGCGCTGAGCGTGCCGCGCCGTTCCTCCTGGCACTGGAAAGAGCTGAAACGCAAACCGATGCCAAGCGGCGCAACCTGCTGCTCGACAGCCTGGTACTCGACCTCGCTGCGTCCACCCGAAACTTGCGACACCAACGCGAGTGTCTCGAACAACTGCAGGATCTGGCCAGCGAAGTCAAAACCTACACAGGCATCGAACACGCGACGTTGCTCGGTCATATTGGCGCTTGTACAACCGACACCGAACTCTCGATAACGACCGGACTGATCGAGCAGTGCAAAACGCTCATCGCTTCCCACTTACAGGACCAAGCCGCCCTCGCCCGCCGCGAAGCCGTGCTCGACGGCTTGGCCAGCCTCGGCTACGAAGTGCGCGAAGGCATGGCGACCGCCTGGGCAGAAGACGGCAAGGTCGTGCTGCGCAAAGCCGCTACCCCCGGCTACGGAGTGGAAGTGGGTGGCAAAGCCGACAATGGCCGTCTGCAGGTTCGCGCCATAGCCCTCAGCAGCGATCGCGACAAGACGCGGGATCGCGACATTGAAACCATCTGGTGCGGCGAATTCCAGCGGCTGCAGGCCTTATTGAAAGACAAGGGCAGCGAGTTACTCATCGAGCGGGCGCTTTCGGTAGGTGAAGTCCCACTTAAGGAAACGAATATTTCCGAGCCAGGTGCAGAAACAATTGCTGCTCAGCAAAAGACACTTCATCAATGAACCGCTAACTCCATCCCACGCAAGCTGTTGCCAATATGCTCTGTCGCCTGGGGCTCGGAGCCGCGACGAGCTTGCATCGGGTCTTTTAGCCACCACCTTAAGGTGCTGTTGCAACACTTGCCCCCCGGTATTCGGTAGATTTCGCGCCCATAGGGGACTGCGATGGTTAAGTGGTACGAAATCCTCGATACAGCCCGGGAGTTGGCTGCTGATCTTTTTGAACAGCCTCGGCGCAGAGGTCGGCCGAGGGCCGATGATGCTCAATGGCGTGCCCTGGGTAATACACCTTCAAATTTTACGACGGGAAACCCTTGAGCATTTTTACCTAAAATTGTGGACATTTCCTATGCGGTAAGCACCTAGCACTCTTTGAGCATCATCAACACTCTTCAAGAACCCTCCCCCTCCTCTAGCTTCAAGTTCAGGTCTCCCTGCAATATGCCGAAGCTGTTTTTGACTGATTTTTCCAGCCACCTCAGGGAGTCTTCAGGTGTAAGAGTTCCTTTTGCACCAACAAATAAAGCATTTAATTATTTTCAGCTGCCTGACCGGATCCCAATCATTAGGTTTTAGTTGATGCTTACTCCACCATTAAGTGGCTAGGCCACCGGCGCGCGTTCTCCCTTCCCTCGCTGGTGCCCGATCGCCTGGCGCCCGACGCGGCGCAGGACGGACCTAGCGCTGCGCGGCCAGCGCCACGGCATCGGCGCCGGCCGGGAAATGCAGCCGCTCGGATACGTCGTTGGCCGCTTGCCAGATCGCCTGGGCGACGTCGCTCGCCGTTGTCACCGCCGCCGGTTGGCCAAGGCTCGAGAACACCTCCTGAGCGAAAGGCGCGTAGGCGTCCGGAATCAGGCCCTGCATACGTTGCTGCCCGTTGGCGGTGAACTGGGTAGACGGACCGTAGCCGGGCGCCACCAGCTTGACCCGTACACCGAACGCCTGCAGTTCGTGGCGCAGCGACGCGGTGAAGCCCTGTACCGCGGTCTTGCTCGCTGTGTACGCGGCCACCAACGGGAACGGCGCGAGCGTGGCGCTGGAGGTCACGTTGACGATGACGCCCGCGCCGCGCTGGCGGAACCGGGGAATCGCGGCCTGACACATCGCCATGACGCCGAAGGTATTGGTCTCGAACACCTCGCGCACAGTCGCCATAGGCGTGGCCTCGAACGCGCCGAACAGTCCGATGCCGGCATTGTTGACCAGCGCGTCGATGGGGCCGGCGGCCTCCAGCGCCAGAGCGATGCTGTCGGGCTGCGTCACGTCTAGCGCCAGTATGCGCAGGCCGGGCGAGGCCGGCAGCAGCGCCGGTTGCGGCTGGCGCATGGTGGCGACGACGTTCCAGCCCTGGGCCAGGAAATGGCGCGCGGTTTCCAGGCCGTAGCCGGAGGAGCAGCCAGTGATTAGGACGGTCTTCATTTCGTTCTCCAGGGGTGAGTGGGCTCGGGAAGAAACGATAGTCCGGTCGTCTCGGATGATCGATAATGCAGAATCCGTTTTGTTTTAGCGAAAATCCGAAATGCACGATCCGCTCTCCGACGTCGTCCGCTTGCTCCACCCGCAGGCGGTTTTCGCCAACATCATCAGCGGCAAGGGCAACTGGGCGGTGCGCTATGCCGAGTACGGGCAGCCGGGGTTCTGCATCGTCCTAGAAGGCAGCGCCTTGCTTGCGGTGGACGGGCACGCGCCAATCACGATAAACGCCGGCGATTTCGTGCTGCTGCCGACCACTCCGCCATTTACCCTCTCCAGCTTCCTGCCAGCGCCGCCGGTGTTCATCGATCCGAAGCTCGTCCCTGGGGGGCAAGGCGAACGGCGTCATGGCGAGCAGGACGGCACGCCGGACATGCGCGCGCTGGGTGGGGCCTTCCTGTTCGACACGGACCACGCCGCGCTGCTGGTCACGCTGCTGCCCACCGTGGTCCACGTGCGCGGCGTCGGCCGCCTGATGCACCTGGTGCAGATGATTGGCGAGGAGTACCACGACAGGAAACCGGGCAGCGACTACATGCTGTCCCGGCTGGTCGAGATGCTGCTGGTCGAGGCCATGCGCTGCACGGCGACGGGAAGCGCGCTGCCCGGCCTGCTGCGTGGCCTGGACGACGAACGGCTGGCGCTGGCGCTCACAAGGATCCATGCGCGCATTGATCACGCCTGGACGGTGGGCGAACTCGCCCGGGCGGCCGCGCTTTCGCGCTCGACGTTCTTCGACCGCTTCACCCGCACGGTCGGCGTGCCGCCCATGGAATACCTGCTGGCTTGGCGCATGCAGGTGGCGAAGGATCTGCTGCGGCGCGACAGATTGCACGTGGCCGACGTGGCGCAACGCGTCGGCTATGGCTCCACCAGCAGCTTTAGCGTCGCCTTCAGCCGCCACGTGGGCGAGCCGCCCAGCCACTATGCCAGGCGCTGACGCATGTACTGATGATGCGGGCTCAGCCTCGTGACCACGTCACCTGCGAGCGGCCCGAAGCGACCGAGTGCGATCCGGCGATGCTCGCCCATGACGCATTCCAGACAGTCATCAACACCATGATGCTGGTGATATCCACTTGGTAGGGCCTCGACTCGTTTTATCGAAAATCCACACGCATAACTGTCGCTGCTAGCAATGCAATCCCTGCCCCATCGTCCGAAAAACCCGATCCAAGGCCTCCACTGCCGCTTTCGTCAAAAGACGCACGTCGTCAGTCGGATACGGCAGCTCAACCAACATCCCGTTGGCATACTTCGCCTCCTCCGGGTTGAACATGCCCGTACGGATGCTGATCCGAACCTTCTTGCAAAGCGACTTCTGCGCCCTGAGCTTTTCTTGATGCCCATCGCGTCCAGGTGCAGTTTCATCCTGCGACCGCCCCTCAAACCGTGGACACCGAAGCGTTGCGGCGCTACTGCGACCGCTATCGGATGCAGCCGGTTATCCCGCTGCGCACGATGAAGCACAAACCCAAGCCAGGATCACCTAGACTGTTTGATCGCCCCAAATACTGACAGCGCAACATTATTGAGCGCATGTTCGGCTGGCTAAAGGAGAACCGCCGCATCGTCAAGCGCTTCGACAAGCTCGCGAAAAGTTATGCGGCGATGGTCTCACTGGCTTGCGCCATGCGGTGCTTGAGACAGTATTTTTCGTACAGTGCCTAACGGCTTCATCTGTTCCATGGAATGGGGACCCAAGAGTAAGAGCCCTATCCGAAAAAGCTAAAGTTCACGTCGTCCGTAGAGGAACCTCGCCTGCGCATGGTTCCCCCGTGGGCACGTTGCGCCAGTCGAGCTGCTCAGGTCCACCATGTTGGAATAGCTGGATCGCGTTCATTGACGTTCCTTTAGAAGACCGGGCGCACCCTTCAATTTTGTAGAGCTGGTCATTCCGCCGTTCATATCGTTGCACTCCGTGGATATTTGATCTACCGTAGATGAATATTCCACGCTTTTCGGTGTTCGTCATGCCCGTCATCACAGAAATCGTAACGCTGCCTTCACCTGCGCCCGGAAGCCAGCATCAACTAATCAAGCATCGATTCACAGGCGGGAGCGGCGGGCGTAGCGCCTATGTTCAGGCCGGCCTGCACGCCGACGAACATCCCGGATTGCTGGTGGTGCAGCATTTGTTACAGCGCTTGCAGAGGTTGGAACAAGAGCAGCGCATTCTTGGGGATATTGTGATTTGCCCTTTCGCAAACCCTGTCGGATTAGGACAAAACGTATTCGGTTATGTGACCGGGCGCTTTAATCTGGCTAACGGGGAAAACTTCAACCGCAACTTCCCAGATGCCACCCAGGCACTAGCGGAAATCGTTTCGCCACTCACCGGGCAGCGTTCTGACAGAGAACAACTCAAGGACCTGCTCGGTCAATCGCTAAGCAGCCTTGCGTTACGGGAATGCGTGGCAAGCGGCAAGCGAGCCCTGCTCCAAGAAGCGTTCAAACACGATCTGGTGCTTGACCTGCACTGCGACACCGCTGCCGTGATGCACCTCTATTGCATCAACGACCAACGCAAACGTGCCGTCGAGCTTGCGGCGTGCATGAACATCGGGACAGTGTTCCTAGAGGATGAAGCGGGCGGCCAGCCGTTCGACGAAGCGTACAACAAGCCTTGGGGAATGCTCGTCGAAAATGGCTTGGCCTCTCCAGAGCAGAGGGGCTTTGCGGCGAGCATCGAGTTGCGCGGACAGGCGGATGTCGATGACGAGCTGGCCCGGGAAGACGCCGAAGGCATCTTGCGCTTCCTGGCTCTCGACGGCCTGTTGGCGATGGAGGTGCCAGAGCCGGACGTGCATCGGGTAGAGGTGTATCCGCTGGAGGGCGCATCGCATTTACAAGCAAACGGCAACGGCCTGCTCGTGTGGAAAAAACGTCTTGGCGAAGCTGTGAGCCGCGATGAGCTGATCGCCGAAATTGTGCCGCTTGATGCGCCCTTGGGCACACCGCGAATTGCGGTGAATAGCGATGTCGATGGCGTCGTGATTGTGCAACCTCTTTTCAAGCTGGTCCGCGCAGGACAGCGCGTTGCCTTGCTCGCCAGCAAGACCCCCCTTCCGCACCGTCAACCAGGCAAGCTGCTGCAGCACTTCTAATCAAATACTCAATCAGGACGTCTCATGGCAATCGACAATCAAACCTTCGCCGAGCTGTTCGGCGCCATCCAGCAGGCCCACACGGAGCTACGTCCTGGGGTTGCCGTAACTCCGCTGACCTATAGCCCGCGTCTGTCAGCCTTGAGCGGAGTCGAGCTGTACCTCAAGTGTGAGCACCTGCAACACACGGGCTCGTTCAAATTCCGCGGTGCCAGCAATAAGGTCCGTTTGCTGACCCAACAGCAGCGCCAGCAAGGCGTAATCACCGCGTCTTCCGGCAATCATGGCCAAGGTGTGGCACTGGCGGGCAAGGCCGCCGGTGTGTCAGTCACAGTGTATGCAACCACCACGGCTTCGGCGTTGAAGCTGGATGCGATCCGCGCCCTGGGTGCCGATGTCGTCACCCTCGATACCGATCCGCTGAGTGTCGAACTGGAAGCCGCGCGCCAGGCGGAGCGTCAGGGCACGTTGTTCGTCTCGCCGTATAACGACCTGCAAATCATCGCGGGCCAAGGCACGATCGGCATGGAAATTCACGAACAGTTGCCGGAAGTCGATGCCGTGTTTGTAGCGGTCGGTGGCGGCGGTATGGTGTCGGGCATCGGCACGGCGCTCAAGCACCTGAGCCCGAAGGCCGAGATCGTTGGCTGCTGGCCGGAAAACGCCCCGACGATGGAACGTTCCCTGGCCGCCGGCGAAATCATCGAAATGGATGAACTGGACACGCTCTCCGATGGCACGGCAGGCGGCATTGAGCCTGGCAGCATCACCTTCCCCCTGTGCCAGCGCGTCATCGATCGCACAGTGCTGGTCAGTGAAGACGACATTCGCGCCGCCCTGAAAGCGGTTGCGCGCTATGAGCGCTGGATTATCGAAGGCGCAGCCGGAGTCGCACTTGCCGGGGCTCTGAAACTAGCTGGCGATTATCAAGGCAAACGGATCGCCGTGGTCCTGTGCGGCCGCAACATCCTTCTCGAAAAATTCGTCGGAGCCATCCAGTGAACGTTTATAGCCAACAACAGATCATCAGCGCATTGAACCTGACCGAGGCGGCCCAACAGGTCGCGCAAGGGTTCGTCGCTTTTTCAAAGGGCAAGGTCAAAGTCCCACCGGTACAGAATTTCGTTTTCCCGCAAGCCAACGGCGATTGCTGTATCAAATCGGCCTGGGTCGAGGGTGAAGACACTTTCACGGTGAAGATTTCCACCGGCTTCTATGACAACCCTTCCAAAGGGCTGGAAAGCAACGATGGTCTGATGCTGGTGCTGTCCGCTCAGACCGGGCAGCCTCTGGCGTTGTTACAGGACGGTGGCTGGCTCACCTGCATCCGCACCGCCCTCGCCGGGCAGATCGCCGCGAAAGCATTGGCGCCATCGAACATTCAGGCAATCGGCATCGTCGGCACCGGCATGCAGGCGCGCATGCAACTGGAGCAGTTGACGGCCGTCACCGATTGCCGCGACGTCATCGTCTGGGGGCGCAGGCAATCTGAACTGGATGCCTATCGCGACTTTGCAGAGGCCTTGGGGTTTCGTGTGGAAACGACGCTGAACGCTCAGCAGCTCGCGCTCAAAGCCAATCTGATCGTCACCACTACACCTTCTCGTGAGCCACTGCTCAAGAGCGAGTGGATTCGCCCAGGGACACATATCACCGCCGTGGGTGCGGATACTTTGGGCAAACAGGAGCTGGATCCGGCATTGGTTGGCCGCGCTGATGTCATCGTCGTGGACTCGATCGCACAGTGCAGCCAGTACGGAGAAATTTCTCATGCGCTTAAAGCCGGGCTGATCGACAAGGAACAGCTGCTGGAGCTCGGCCAGGTGTTGGCGGGTGACGTAAGCGGGCGCACCAACGATCAGCAAATCACCATCGTCGATCTCACCGGTGTCGCGGTACAGGATGCACAGATATCCCGCTGCGCACTGGAGTCCTGCGCCCAAGCGTGAGGGCCTGACTTTCAATCGCTTTACTGCCACTGCAACAGGCGTTCCGGCTCGGGTCGGGACGCTCATCGACCTTCTTTAACTGGCGACTTGCCGGAGATCTGGATCATGACTGTAAAGCCGTTGTTGCGTTGGACTACCCTCTCACTCGTTTGTGCATTTTTCGCTCCGGCGACATTCGCCCAGGACACCCTCAGGATCGGTATCGAAGCGGCGTATCCTCCTTTCGCTTCGAAAGCCGCCGATGGCCAGATCGTCGGCTTCGATTACGACATCGGCAACGCGCTTTGCAAGCAGATGGAGGTCAAGTGCGAATGGGTCGAGCAGGAGTTCGATGGCCTGATTCCCTCGCTGAAAGTGCGCAAGATCGACGCGATTCTGTCCTCGATGACCATCACTGAAGACCGCAAGAAATCGGTGGATTTCACTGACAAGTATTACCAGAGCGCAAGTCGCATCGCGATGAAGAAAGGCTTTGCCCTGAGCAGCAACTTCAGCGAACTGAAGGGCAAGCGCATTGGCGTGCAGCGATCCAGCACCCATGACCGCTTCGCCACTGAAGTGCTGGTGCCCACAGGCGCAGAAGTTGTGCGTTATGCCACGCTGAACGAGGCGTATCTCGATCTGTTGGCAGGTCGTCTGGATGCGGTACAGGGCGATGACGTCGCTGTGCAGTTGGGCTTTCTCGATACCGACAATGGCAAGGGCTACGCCTTTGTAGGGGAGCCATTGCGCGATCCGAAATACTTCGGTGATGGCGTGGGCATTGCTGTGCGCAAAAATGATCAGAACCTGGTAAGCCGTTTTAATAGCGCGATTACCGCGCTCAGGGTTAGTGGCGAGTATCAGAAGATTGATCAGAAGTACTTCAGCTTCGATATCTATGGGCAGTGATCGGCGCTGAGGGATGGGAGCGGACTTGTTCGCTCCCATCCCTCAGCCTCTCGATCAGGCGTCCCGGAACGCTTTTACGTATTTGTAGACGGTTGCGCGCCCCATGTTCAGGACGTTGGCAACATAATCGTGGGCGCTTCTACCGTCGAAAGCCCCTTCGTGAAACAGGGCCTCGATCAGGTCGCGTTTATGGGCCCGAGTCAGGCTGTTGAGCGCCAGGTGTCGCTCCTGCAGCCAGCGGTGCAGGAATGTGTTGATACGCTCTTGCCAGTCGTCACGAAACAGCGCTTCGGGCTGGGTGACCATTCGACTGGCCTGGAAGAACAGATTCAGCGCATCCCGCGCCTGCTCCAGTACTGAATAGTTGAGGTTGATACACAACGCCACTTCGGGCTTACCTTGACCGTCCAGCAGGACACTGGTGATAGACCTTACGCGCTGGCCATCCCAATTGAGCTTTTCGTAAGGGCCCAAGCTCAATTGCTGGCTCAGATCGCCACCGACCTCTTCCAACGCCGAGTCGTCGCCGATCTTACGCTTGGAGATATTGTTGGCGATGTGCACGACCGTTTGCGTCGCCAAATCGTGCAGCACCACCTCTGCATGTGGAAACAGCAAAGTGGCCATGCTGTCGGCGATGGTCTTGTAGTTGATCAGGCGGCTGGCGAAGGCGTCGCGCGTTGGGCTCATGTCGGGTCCGATTGTCAGAATGCGTACCATCATAAACGAATCATAGGTAAAAACCGGAGTGAGTGGATGTGGACTTATTGGCGTGATGACTTCGCCGAATACGGCGCCTGGTCAGGCGATGACACACCGGTGTCTGGCATGCATTTCCATGATGAGCATCAACTCACCTTCGTGATCGGCGGATATCGATTCTTTCGCATCGGTGGCGAGCGCATCCATGTTCCGGCGGGTTCCTGCCTGTACATCCCCGCAGGCTGTCCTCACGCCAGCCTGTCGGAAGTGCAGTCTGGGACACGTTGCCTGAATCTCGCCGTTGATGTCCTTCGGCCTGATGGGCGGCCCGATGCAGGCACAGGGTCACTTGCAGATGATGATGCGCATCCTGCGCTACAAACAGAACCCGCAAGCCGCCGCAGACGCACCGCGCTGGAGGATCGAATCTGGCCTGAAAGTCGCAGTGGAACGTGCATTCGACCCACAGGTGGTCGAAGCCTTACGCGCCAAAGGTCACGACATAGACGTCGAAGAACCTAACGGCGTATTCGCCTTTGGCGGCGCGCAGATTATCCAGCGCACCACTCATGGTTATGTGGGTGGCACTGATCCCCGGAAGGATGGTCTGGTAGCCGCGTACTGACAGTCCGAAGATCCTACGCGTAACTTAGTTGCGCGTAGGATCATTCTCTAAAAACCGCTAACTCTCATCCCGCCGCAAGCTATTGAGTGTGGATGCGTAGCAGAGGCCTCACGCAAGCTCTATATAGTCCAACCCTCGATCTCTACGGCGAGAGATTTGGTGTACGGTTGCTCATCCAGCATCATGCTCAGGGTATGTCCATGACTCCGAGCAGAACCCCTTTCTACAGGAAGGCTCTCGAACCTCAACCTTGGAAGCTGAGGCTCGGCAATAGCTAGATCAGATTGAGTTCCTGGCCCGTGCGGTTCACTGCCCGGAGAGTTTTCTCTACTAACTCATCAAGCTCAGAATGGTTAGCGATCAAAGCAGGCGCCATGATCATCCGACCCAAGGTTGAGCGGATAATCAAACCCTCTTCAAAACCGACAGTCCGGCAGTGCCAGGCGATATCGTTCTCCGCTTCAAACCGTTTGCGAGATGATTTTTCTTCAGCAAATTGCAGAGCAGCAACCATTCCCACCCCTTGCACGTCGCCAATCAGCGGATGATTGTTGAATGCCTCACGCAAGATTTTCTGAAGGTACGGGCCCGTGTCGTTTTTAACTTGGGTGACAATCCCTTCATTGCGCAAAGCCAGGATGTTCGCTATAGCAACAGCAGCGGCCACGGGATGGCCAGAATAAGTCAGGCCACTTGCGAAAACACCGCCTTTTTCGACCAGCACCTCCGCTATCTTTTTGCTCAGAACCAGGCCCCCCATCGGGATGTATCCGCTGGTCAGTCCCTTAGCGATAGAGAGGGTGTCCGGTTCAAAGCCAAAATGTTCGTGAGCAAACCATTCGCCTGTACGACCAAAACCACCGATTACTTCGTCTGCGCAAAGAAGGACATCATATTTGCGGCAGATCCGCTGGATCTCGGACCAATAACTCGCCGGAGGAAAAATCATGCCGCCTGCGCCTTGGAATGGTTCAGCAACGAAGGCCGCTACCTTTTCTGCCCCGAGTTCAAGGATCTTCGTTTCAAGCTCAGCCGCTGCTTTCAGGCCAAAGGCCTGCTCGTCGAGTTCGCCGCCTTGGGCGTACCAGTAGGGTTCACCAATATGAGCGAAGCCTGGGAGCATGCCACCCATCTCGTGCATGAAACCCATGCCCCCTAGGGCTGTGCTGCCCAGAGTGGAGCCGTGATATCCATTCCAACGTCCGATCATGATGCTTTTTTCGGGCTTGTCCAGGATCTGCCAGTAACGGCGCACTGTGCGAATCAGTACCTCGTTTGCCTCGGAGCCGGAGTTTGTATAAATCGCGTGACTGTAGCGGTTTGGCAGGAGACTAAAGAGCAGCTCGGACAGCTCATTCACTCTAGGGTGAGTGGTTTGGAAAAACAGGTTGTAGTATGGCAGCTCTTGAAGCTGACGATGGGCAACGTCTGCGAGATCCTTACGCCCGTAACCCAGGTTCGTACACCACAGGCCAGACATGCCGTCAAGGTACCGTTTTCCCTCGGTGTCCCACAGATGCAAACGATCTCCACGTTCGATTACCAGTGCGCCTTTATCGTTTAGCACCTTCTGGTCTAGAAAGGCATGGATATGGTGTGCGGCATCCAGCTTCTGATAGTCGCTTGTAGTGCGTATCGGTTTGGTCATTTCATTTCTCCTGGCGCTGCTTAGCGCAATTGAAACCACGTGGTTTTCAACTGGGTATATTTCTCAAAAGAATGCAGAGATAGATCGCGCCCGAAGCCCGACTGTTTGAATCCACCGAAGGGTATCGTCACGTCCAACGCATCAACGGTGTTTACCGATACGGTCCCCGCACGAAGTCTTTTAGCTACACGGTGGGCGCGGTTCAGATTGTCCGTCCAAACTGAGGCGGCCAGCCCATAAACGCTCGAATTCGCAATCTCCACTGCCTCATCTTCCGTGTCGAACGGTATGACCGCGAGCACAGGGCCAAAGACCTCTTCGGTGGCTAAGGTCATAGACGGATTCACGTCTGTGAAAATAGTCGGCTCAATGAAGTTGCTGGAATTGTTGATTTCAACGCTTTGCCCTCCACAAACAAGTGTTGCACCCTGGGCCTTCGCGATTTCGATGTGTTCGAGGATGTTGCTTGTTTGCTTTGCGTCGACAATTGCACCAGCGGGGCTTGTGGGGTCCAGCGGGTCACCGGGCATCCAAAGGGCAGCCTTAGCTTTCAGCAGCGCGACGAATTTATCGTGGATACTCCGCTCCACCAACAATCGAGAGTTTGCAGAACAGATTTCCCCTTGGTTGAAGAAGATGCCAAAGGCAGCTTTCTCGGCGGCGAGCTCAAGATCTTCGCAATCAGCAAAGACGAGATTGGCGCTCTTACCACCGCACTCCAGCCATACTTGCTTCAGGTTGGACTGTGACGAGTACGCCATGAACTTTTTTCCCACTTGTGAGGAGCCGGTGAAAACCAGGCAATCAATATCGTTATGTAGCCCAACCAACCGTCCAGTGGTTTCTCCTAAACCAGGAACTACGTTGAACACACCAGAGGGCACGCCCGCTTCCGTTGCCAATTCAGCCAGTCGAATGGCGGAGAATGGTGATTGTTCCGCAGGTTTCAATACGACAGAGTTACCAGCAGCCAATGCCGGCGCAATCTTCCACGACGCCATGTCCAGCGGGAAATTCCATGGCACTACCGCACCGATCACGCCCAGTGGTTCGCGGGTGATCGTAGCCAATACATTAGGCGCCGAAGGTGCGGTTTCGCCGTACAGCTTGTCTAGGCTTTCCGCATACCAGCGAAAGACATTTGTCGAACCTGGAACATCGATGTTCATAGCGTCAGAAATGGGTTTGCCCATGCAGCTTGACTCGAGAAGCGCGAGCTCTTCTCTGTGCTCAATAATCAGATCAGCCAATCGCAACAGCACCTGCTTCCGTTCAACCGGACTGCAAGAAGACCATACACCTGAGTTGAATGCTGCTCGGGCGCCTTCGACTGCTTGATTGACTTCCACCTCCCCACAATTGATGACGTGAGCAAGCGTCTGTCCGGTAGCAGGATTTATGCTTTCAAATGTATTGGGCGAAACTGTGCCTTGCCCTCCAATCCATGCGTGACTGGCGAATTTTTGGCTATGGACCAATGTTTTCCAATATTCCTTTGAAGACATAACAGGAGCCTCGTCGTTTTGTTTGATTGTGACCATTAAGCAAGGATGGTGGAATTAGTAAATTTATCGATCGAGGCTATATAAAAGCTTCCTTGTGTACATCTCTTGTAGTTCGACAGCCTGCGATGCAACTGGGCATGTTAAATACTTCAGTGTTAGATATACTTTTTCCTAATGGCCTAACGACTAGCTAGCCTTTCATCCGAGCGCATTCCATCAAGCCGTTTGGCCAACAGGTCGTCACAAGCGTTCAGCCGTTGCTTGGTGCTAAGTCCATCTGGCTTGTGGCCTTGTCCCATGCTTACTGAGCCGCGGATCACTGTGGAGACTTCCACTAGGTCATGGTCATCATCGCTTCTGCTCTACAAGGGCGATTAACGAGTGCAGCACTTGGATAGAACCGAGGCTCCTAAACCTCAAAAAGCGGTTATCAGTTTTTAGCCTCTAAATTGGAACCTGCAGCAGTGCTTTTCTTTTTAGAGGAAAGTGTCAGACCTGAGTGGCCAACCGCTTCCAGTCCAGCACAAATGGCCTCAAACGTAGCGCGCATCTGGACGGCATGACCCACCAAGTCAGGCTCAGGTTGAGTGACAAGGCGGGCAAATGCCATATTGCTAAGATCACTGATAATGCGCAGCGCCACGTCAATGCTCACCTCTGGTTTGAACAGGCCTGCACGCTGGTAATATTGCAAAATCAGCTTGACCTCAGACAGCAAGACTTCATTCCAAATGTTGAAAATGTACTGCAGCTCTCCAGCTAAAAGGGCTGGCGCAATTTCAGCCCACAATTTAGGTGGAAATGCTTCCAGCTGGAGTACAGCGACCTCTGTATCAATTTCGCAAAGCGCGTTCAGCAAACTACTGGCTTTTTCAGCACGAAGCCTTAGGCGCTGGATTGCTACCGCATCCGGCGCTTTGAGAAGCTCAAGCAAAATCTCCTGCTTGCCCCCAAAGTAGTTCACTACGGTAGGCGCGGACACGCCGGCCCGAATGGCGATCTGGTCAAGCGTCGCTGCTGAAAATCCGACCTCACTGAATACGGCTAGCGCGGCGTCGGCAATCACCTGCCGACGTTGCGCCTTCTGTCGCTCTCTCAACCCCGTCATGACTGTCCTCTCTTCAGATGATCGTAGATTAGGGTGGTTTTATTTTTTATTCAAATTATTTTCTTTACAAAAATATTTTTTGATGGCAAAAATCAATCCACGGCCCCCGCTACGGAGATGGGTGAGCCTCGCAGAGGCCGATTCAGGCCTCATAGCTCCGGGAGGTTCACCTCCCAAGACAAACAGCTACGCCGAGCTACATCTGATCAGGACGATCTCGAACTCGGAGCTTCCTCACTGCCCTGTTGAACAAAAAAATCAAATACACAGGAGCCACAAATGCATAGGTTCGCACGTACCTACGGCCTCACTTGTCTATCGTATGGCGTTGGCCTGACGCTTTCTGGAACCGCCTTTGCCGGTTACCAAATCCAAGAAGGCGATTTCAAGGCTGATTTCACCCTATCCGCACTGGCGGCCTCGGTTTCTTCAAAAAACGCCAACTTTGGTGCTGGCGCATTCGATATCCGGTCAGGCAAACCGACCGGGCAAAACCATTCCTGGCAAGAGTTCTCGGTAAAGCCAAGCGTAACAATGGAATATAGCGTCAACCCAGACACCACTCTATTGGCCGGAGGTTCCATCGTTGCAGCTACCACACAAGGTGGGGCTGACCCAGGGGGCTACACCCGCAACGGCGCCAACAACACTGCCCTAGAGGAGTTATATGGTGGCGTGCAAGTCGGAGATTGGAAGCTGACCGTTGGTAACCAAAACTTCGCTGTAGGGAACATGTTCCTTATTGGTGATGGGAATGTGGATGCATTTGGTGACGGCGCCTACTACAGCGCGCCCAGAACGGCCTACCGAGACTCTGTCGTTCTCAACTGGACAGGTAGCCATGTCAGTGCTCAGGCTTTTTCTCTTCGCACAGACGGACATGCGGGTGACTTTAGGCTCCAAGGTCTAAACGCTGACTGGCAATTGCCAAACGTCGTGCTAGGAGCACTGGCTTACAAAGTCGACACAATGGAGTCGGAGCTTTCCGCCCTCTCGTCACAACGAAATGGTCAAAACGTTTACAACTTACGCGCGCTCAAAGGCAGTATTCCTGGCCTTCCTGGCCTGGTCTATAACGCAGAGTATGCATTGGAGAAAGGCAGCGGAGACGGAATCAAATACGACGCCAAAGCTTGGTACGGATCGTTGGACTATACGTTTTCCATGCCGTCTGCGCCCTCGATTGGATATCGCTATGCGTATTTTTCAGGCGATGACGATCCGGGCGATAACACCAAGCGAAGCTTTGACCCTAGCACGAAGGGATACACTGACTGGGGGCAATGGTTGATTGGGGAAGTTGTCGGCAACTATGTGCTGTACAACAGTAACGCAAAGGTCAGTACTCTCCGCGGCAGAATGAAGCTCAACGAAGTTTTTTCGGTTGGAGCCCAACACCATCACTTTGAGCTGGCGGAAAGTAATTACTTTGGCACGCCAGTGACAAATAAAAACTTTGCAAATGAGACAGGTCTGTACTTGGAATGGACCCCCACTCCTTCCATCTATTCTTTCGTTTCTTTCAATTGGGTGCAGCCGTTGTCCGGTGCGAAGCAAGCATTGGGTGATGAAACCTTCAGCGCACTTGAATTCTGGGTTGCGTATAAATACTGATCAGACCATCCCTCCAACGCCAAAACCAAACAGGTGCATCATGCACAACCATCACGCCTCCAATGTAAACCGTGATCGACTGCTACTCATATGGATTGCAACCATTGCAATCATTGTTCTTGGTATTCTTCCGATGTTCATTGGGTCGCTTGCGGCGATACGCAATCTAGATCTTTCCGAACAGGGCTGGATTATTTCCGCGGAAAGCTATGGCATGCTGCTCGGCACCGTAGTTTGTGCCTCGCTAGCCAAGCGTATTAAACCTGCCATTCTTTTCATATGCGCTGGATTAATTGCACTCATTTTTAACACAGTATCCGCCCAGCTTGCTAACTTCCAGGTAGTCCTGGCTTCAAGATTTATGGCGGGATGCGGTGCGGGACTGGCATTCAGCTTGGCTATCTACTATCTAGGATTGATCAAAGGTCAAGAGCGCTCATATGGCATAACGCTAGCGCTGCAAACATTGGTCTTTTGCGGGTACGCCATTTTGTACCCAGTCATCGTTGAGTACTACAGTGCAAAAACTGCTATTTACTCTATCGGGATATGGTTTGTCATGATCACTGTCGCTGGCGCTTTTTTAAGCCAGTATCTTTTTCGCCTCCAACAGAGTGTTTCGTCTTCAACATTATCAGGACAAGGTACGCAATTTGATGGCGGCGTTGCCATGTTGGGTATGTTCCTTTTAGAGGTGGCTATATTTTCCCTGTGGGGATACGTTGGTAACATTGGTATGGCTCAAGGGATTTCCGAGGTGGACATTGGCTGGGCATTTGGTATTGGTCTATTAGGAGGTTTGCCTGGAGCCGGTTTCGCCGCCTTAGCTGGCAATACTTGGGGCAGGAAGCCTTTCATTCTAATCGGCTGTATTTTAATCGCCGTCCCGACCGTAATTTTAGCTACGTCAAGTTTCACTACAAACGGACTGATGGCTTCGCTGTTTGTAATGAACGTAGGATGGATGCTTGCGCTTTCGTATTACATGGCGCACATCGCCGCAAACGATCCAAACTATATCTACGTTAGGTATATGGGCGTCACTCAATGCCTAGCGGTTGCTCTGGCCCCGACACTAATCGCCAGCGTCATAGTAGGAGACAGCCTCGCGCCAGTGTTCGTGATCTCTGCGACCTGTTCTGCTGTGGCCGGGATCATTGTCTACCTGATAAAAGCGCATCCGCCTCGCATCTCAACTGAACTTACGTCAAAAGTCTGAAAGGAGTAACCATGTCAACTCTCTACTACAACGCAAAAATCTGGACGGTTAATAAGAATCAGCCTAGGGCTGAGGCGATGCTGGTAAATGATGGAAAAATCTTGGCTATCGGGGACGTGACCGAGATCAATGCCTTAGCAAATGCTCAAACTGTAAATGTCGACCTCAAGGGTAAGACAATCATTCCTGGACTGCACGATGCCCATAGCCATTTGATCTGGGCGGCGGCACGCAGACTGGGGTTTCAGTGCCAACTGGACGACCCACAGACCCTAGATGAGCTTGCCTCACAGCTCCGGGCTTATTGGACAAAAAACTCACATCGTAAATGGATTACGGCTAGCGTTTACAATCCATTAGTCTTGACCACTGAAATCCTGACGTTGGAATGGCTGGATAATGTCCTCCCCGGTGTACCTATCGTGCTACACGATTTTTCCTACCACAATGCGATGGCGAATAGCGCCGCTCTCGCCGCCGCCGGATTGCATAAAAATTCCCCTCCAATTCCCGGTGGCGTTATTGGGCGGGATGAGGATACCGGGGAACTGAACGGAATTCTCCGTGAGCAAGCTTGGGGGGTTGTACACCGCGCAGCTCCTCAAAGTTCTCTTGAAGAGAACGTAGAAGCTCTTAAAGTGGCGGCGTTGGTTTGTAATGAGCATGGAATCACGTCGGTTCAGGAGGCTTCAGCAAACGAAGCGTTTTTGAAAGCAGCGAAAGCTTTGGATTCTCGTGGACAGCTCACTCTGAACCTAACATGTCACATACCATGGGGCTCGGAAATGCTTGCGGGCTGCAATAAGGCCGGCCAGGATGCAGTGATTGCGAATCGCGCTATGTATGCAAGCCCAAGGGTTGACGTGAACGCTATCAAGGTTTTACTTGATGGGACCTCCATGGCACCCGTTTTCAGCCATGTACCGCTTGATCCGGTGACTGACCAACCGATCACATACAACCTCTTATTAGATCCAGATGAACTGAGCGAACGGATTGCGGACTGGACTGCTGAGGGTCTTATTGTTAAGTCCCATTGCACTGGGTACGGTTCTGCCCGAATTGGACTCGATAACTACGAACGCGCATCGCATGTACCTCGAGCCCCAGGCCAATACCACGACATCGCTCATGCCCACTATATTTCTGAGCGGGATCGCAAGCGCTTCGCAGATCTAGGCGTTGTGGCCGAAATGTCTCCGGCGATCTGGCATATTCCGCAGTATCAAGAAGCATTGGGTAGGGCTTACGATTTTCGCACCCTGTACGAGAACGGTGCTTTGATGACGATCGGCACGGACTGGCTATTACCTCCTACTCCAACGTTATTCCCGGCGCTTGCAGGGGTATTGGAGCATGGAGATGAAAGCGTTTCTCTTGAACTCGGAGTGGAAATGTTAACCATAAATGGCGCCATTGCTGTCGGTCGATCAGATCAACGGGGCTCTTTGGAGATTGGTAAAGAGGCGACATTCATTGTGTTGGACACGCCTATATTCGAGGCCTCTCCCGCCGAAATAGCGGAGACGAAAGTACTCAAAACTTTCATCTGTGGGGAAGAAGTCTACTCACGGGAATCGGCGTAAATTAGGAGAATATGGTGACCAACCTGACCACCCATGACCGTATACCGGTCACACTTCTGACCGGTTTCCTTGGCAGCGGTAAAACGACATTGCTCCGCGAGCTTCTCGCCGACACACGCATGGCGCGCACCGCCGTCATCATCAACGAAATCGGTGAGGTTGGGTTGGATCACCTACTGGTCGGAACGCTCGACGACGATGCCGTACTCCTTAAAAGCGGATGTGTGTGCTGTACTATGAAATCTGAGTTTGGGGACACCCTCAAGTCACTGTTTAACCGACGTGAAAGCGGAGTGTTACCAAACTTTAATCGTGTGATTGTCGAAACGACGGGGTTGGCAGATCCTGTTCCACTGGTGAAGCTGTTGCTTGGTGATGAAGGCCTCGTTTCAAGATTTAGACTTCAGGCTGTAGTGACCACGGTGGATTGCCAGATAGGTGCGCTGGAGCATCGGCCTCGGGTAGAGCGAGACAGACAAATAGGTATCGCCGATCACCTGGTACTGACAAAAACAGATCTGGTGAGTACCGATACCCTTGTAGGTATTACTAAAAAGCTGCGCGACTTGTACCCAGATAAACCCATTACAAATGGTCGCGTTCAACAGGATATTTTTTCGTTACTGCTTGAGAACCAACAGCAGCCATTGGCAAAAGAGATGCTTCTAAGGCTTAGACCTACGCATTTCCAACCATCTTTATCGGTGAGTACTTCGACGCACAATCACAAAGGGGTGCATACTTTCTGCTTAAGTGCCGACGAGCCGATCAAGTGGGCCGTCGCCATCTCTTTTCTAAGGTGGCTGGCCCGGACGTACAGCCACAAGCTGTTAAGAATGAAGGGGATTTTGAACATAATGGAATCGGATAAGCCCATCATCGTACAAGGGGTGGAGCATTATCTCTTCCCCGAAACCAGCTTGGAGGCATGGCCCGGGAACTTGCGGTCTACCCAGCTCATTATTATTGGAGATGGACTGCCAGAACGAGACGTGAGGGAGAAGTTTAGCGCTATGGTATTGGAGACCAAGTAATCGTGTTTGAAAAGTGATGATTTCGTCGGTTTGAATCTGATGGATTTGATTATCGTTAAAATCCAAGAGGGGCGCTCTCGATATCCACCCCCTGTTTGCCTGGCCTTTTCAAGCCTCACCCTGCCAATGTTGACATTTTCCACGCCCGGATTGAAGACATTGGACGGGGCCAGCTTCTGATAGAACGCCTTTAGATCGGCCTTCGCTGGATGGCCAACGTTATGCTCTGCCGGGTATTAAGCGCCACGTTCATCCGGCAGTGCGTACATCGCATGTTCCACGGCTGGGCAATCATGGCCCTTACACACAATGTAATCTTGAGGGAAGACGTGACAGAAGAAATGTCCGTAATACAGCTTCAGGATCAATTGCTGCTCGATGGATGCCGGCAGCCTCTTAAGCCAGTCCACATGCCAACCGAAAGCGTAGCACAGTTCGGCAGCATCGCCGATGCTCTTTGCCAGAGGGTCTAACTCCGCCTTTATCGCCCATGAACGGAATCGATTTCCGGTAAAACTGTGAGGTAGAGTAATGGAAGTCTCGGTGTCAGGCTTTCACAGTTATTGAAGTGCCAAGAGGACGCCATACTCGCCTTGAGGTTCGTGCAATTCATCATGCAAGTCGCATACTTATGGACCTCTACGCATGGTTAAGGCACCTCATAGTCGGGCGTATGATTTGGCACATATGCCGGCCCAAAATGAGGACTAACAAGTCAACTAAACCGCTCAACAAATCAAGTTCAGGCCTTCAAGGAAGGCTCACGGTACGAAAACCAATATGATTAGTTCCCATGGTTCGATCCTGAGCGTGTCGCGCACTCGGACGGTAGCGTTTGCAGTACGAGGGTGAACAAAGAAAAGATCCCCCTTTGATTGTACCCAGCAGAAGCGTTCGCGCTTGGACGCTGAGTGAATCCTCAAGATCAATTTCTGGATGAGGCTCTTCCTCGATGGAGTGATAAGGCGTCCAGTCATCCATTACCCACTCCCAAACATTACCCACCATATCAAAAAGATGGTAGGCATTCTGAGGAAAACAGCCAACAGGCGCTGTCGCGATGAAACCATCAGTGGCGGTATTCAAAAAAGGAAATACGCCGGTCCAGGTATTCGCCATCTCCTTCCCGTCCAAATGAAGACTCTTGCCCCAGGGGTAGGTTGTACTGCTCGCACCTTTAGCCGCGTACTCAAATTGAGCTTCGGTCGGTAATGCACGGTTCATCCACTTCGCGTAAGCCTGAGCATCTTCAAAGGCTATTTGTACGACGGGATGATTATCCATATTGTCGATGGAGCTGCCTGGACCACTAGGGTGTTGCCAATCCGCTCCTCCTATGAAATGCCACCACTGAAGATTGCTGACCTGCAGATCGCGAGGGGGTTCGAACACTGTTGATCCAGGACGGTACATCTGATCGGGCAAGCCGGGAAATACTTTAGGGTCTAACCCCCGCTCAGCCAGTGTCTTGTATCCCGTCGCCTCAACGAACGCTCGGAATTGCGCATTCGTTACTTCATGCCGATCAATCCAAAACCCATCCACCGTAACTTTCCGCTCTTGCGCTTCTTCCGGATAGTGCGTATTGGAACCCATAGTAAAGGTGCCCCCCGGCACCCATACCTGCTCTATAGGTACATCCTTGGGCGGTAAGCCTGAATATTGCTTGCAAGATGATACGTCACCCAAAGATGAATAAACAGGTTCGGCACTGACATCATCAATGGTAACCATCACGCTCAATAATGCCCCGGCTATCAGAGCACGCCTGTAGTCATTCATTTTCATAACTCATCAATGGGGCCTCTTCACGTGGGAGGCCCTCTGTATCAATAGTCACGACGTGGGTAGGTTGTATCACGCCCCGTACTGATGACATTGTTCTGCCGCACATACTGCGCCCACTCAGTCAGCAGCTCATTCAACTTGTCTGGGTGCTTACTGGAAAGATCGTGCAACTCACCGCGGTCGGTCGCCAGGTCGTACAGCGCCCAAGTACCCTTGCCATCATCAAAGGAGTAAACGATTTTCCAGTTACCCTTGCGGATAGCATTACGCCCCATCAATTCAATACCGACGGTATAGGTGGAATCATGCACTGCATGGCTTTTACCTTGGAGCATGGATAAAGCACTCGCCCCCTTCATCGGCTCAACGGTTTTGCCTTGGTATTGCGTACCGGGATGTTTGATACCTGCCACATCAAGTATCGTTGGCATGACGTCCATGGCAGTCACCACGGCGTCGGTGCGTTGAGGGTTGTCATTGAATGGAAGACGCATGAACGATGCAGAACGAACACCCCCTTCATTGGTATAGGCCTTGAACATTCTGAATGGTTGGGCGCTGACTTGCCCCCAGGCGGGTCCCTCATAAGCGAAAGAGTTTGGACGTCCAATGTTGTTTAACGAGACGTCAAAGTGTTTGGGGATCC
The DNA here is from genome assembly GCF_900106885.1 of Pseudomonas sp. NFACC14. Taxonomy (NCBI): domain Bacteria; kingdom Pseudomonadati; phylum Pseudomonadota; class Gammaproteobacteria; order Pseudomonadales; family Pseudomonadaceae; genus Pseudomonas; species Pseudomonas sp. NFACC14. The sequence continues at coordinate 354,204 of NZ_FNOA01000002.1, read as the reverse complement.
ATTGATCATTTTCAACATCCTTACTCCAATCATTACCTTCTGGTCCATTATCGGACAAGAACACGATCAAGGTGTTGTCATAAAGCCCTTTGTCCTTGAGGTGATTGATAAGTCTGCCGATCTCATGGTCAAAAGCATCGACCATTGCTGCGTAGGCTTCCATTGTCCGTGCCGAGTATTCTTTCTCTTCGACACTGAGTGCAGACCATGGCTTTACCCCCTTGGGCATCGGAACCGGTGTAGCTTTTGCGTCGACCAGGCCAAGAGATTTGAGTTTTTCGATTCTGCGTGCCGCGGTCACTTCGTAACCTTGGTCATAACGTCCCCGATATTTCTGCAGATAGGCGTCGGGAGCCTGGGAAGGTAAATGCGCGGCGGTGTAGGCCGCATAGGCAAAGAAGGGCTTTTTTTCTCCCAGGCCAGCATCGACGTACTCAATCAACTTGTTCGTAAAGTTGGTCGATGAGTAAAAGTCCGCTGGCAACTCTACCTTGATGTCATTCTCCCTGTAGACGGGTTCCGGGGCGTCTGACGCTATTTGCATAGGTGCCGTTTGCTTAAAATGAGCGGCCCCACCCCCCATAAGGACATATGACTTATCGAATCCACGCTGCTGTGGACGCAGTCCATCAGCGCCACCCAAGTGCCATTTTCCGACCATGAAGGTCTGGTAGCCAGCATCCTTCATCAACTCTGGCAGGGCCGCTACGCGCTGGTTTAGATAACCCTCGTAGCCAGGCTTGCCCATTTGCTCAGGTGTCAGGTGAGGCGTCATCATTTCCGCCATATTACCGACACCTGCGAGATGATTGTCGGTCCCCGACATCAACATGGAGCGGGTCGGCGAACAGGTGGGGGCAACGTAAAGCGATTGAAGCAAAGTACTGTGCTTACTCAGTTCATCCAGATTCGGGGTGTCAATTTCCCCGCCAAATGCTCCTAGATCTGAATACCCCAAGTCATCGGCAACAATTAACAAAATGTTGGGTTTCGCTGAGGCTGCGAAGGCCTGGGGGGCAAGACAGGCCACAACGAGCAAGGCAGTAGAGGCGAGCCAGTTCAAGTTTTTTTTCATTTCTTCAGAACCTTTTCTGTCATTTTTTAGAAGTGAAAAGCCACGACTAACTGGCTGTAGACGTTAAGATTATCGTTCCCCAGTTGGGAGCCGCCTTGTTCTGCACTTTTCTTAGGTTTATAGAGCCCCACCAAGGGACTGATAACCCAGTTCTCTCCCACCGACCAATCCAGGTATGCATCCACTTCACTGGCGTCCAGGTCGCCTTGTCTTTTGTCCAGACTTCTAAACGAGTAAGCCAATGCGCCCAAGGTCAGATTGGCGGTCGGATGCAATTGGAGTTCCGCCATATGAATGCCAGCATTTCGCTGAAATGGTCCTGAGTAGTTAGAGGCGACTTCGCCTTGAAACCAAGTGCCGTAACCACGACTGTAACCACTGAAGAGGGGGTCGTAGTCTTCGGAGTAACGACTGTAGCGATAGCCCAAGCGAGGCGTCCATGGTAACTGGGAGAAGGTCCACGCGCCTTCCGCGTACCAGGCATGTTCCTGCCCCTGTGACTTGTCCTCATGGGCATATTCGAACGATAAAAACAGATCTTTGATACCGAAGTCACCTTGCCCACGAAGGCTGACAACTTCAAGGCCATCCCTCTGGGCGCTGAAACTGTTCGCCAAGCTTTCGTCAACCCCCAAACCCTTTATATAAGTGAGGCCGAACGTAGCATGCTCATCTCCCCTTTCCAGTACAGCAATCCCGAGTTCTGGTTTGGCTTTGATCTCATTATCCGATTTCAGCCAAATCAAATCGCCACGCCATAGATCCTGCGCCCCAAGGTGCAGCTTCACCGTATTATGAAAAGCATTGCGCGGGGTGAGGTAATAGGCGCCACCTCTATCCAATTGACCATCGGCGATATTGTTGCCGACACTTAAGCCATCCCCGTTGATGATGAATCCATCACCTATCTGAATTTTCTGGCTGCCCACAGATAGATCGACAAAATCTTTTCCCCAGTCATGCATCAGATTACCCGAGCGCCAGCCGATATAGGCCCGATCGATTGATGCTCGTCGCTCGGAGCCGTCCGTGTATCCCGCAGCATCGCCACCATCCCAGGTACCGCTAGCCACCCAAGTGGTTTCTCCGTAGAGCGAACTGTCATATAACCCAGGCAATAACGTCTGGCCTTTAAACCCAGCCCTGAGTACCCCTTCTTGCCAACCGGCGGCACCAGACTTGATAGGACCGCCCTGATTATAGGATTCACTGCTGTGAAACGCCCCGTAGATCGCCTGTACCGTGAAGTCAAGCTTCGAGTTGTCGTCTTTATAAATCGTTGCAGCCGAAGCACTGTGATTCACTACAGCCAACGCTAATCCGAGGAAAATATTAACAGCGCCGAACTGAACCTTGAAGGAGCGAACCTTCTGTTCATCCGGCTTCTTGTAAGTCAAGGTGATCCGGCTTTTCGAAGACATACTTCACCATTTTAATTATTGGAGGCAGGAAGGTAAGTTCACGACGCCGAGCGTTTTTTTAAGTGTGCTCGCTTGGAGGTGATCGTATGCCCGGATCGGGAAGCATGGCTTGTCTCTGCGTGACAGCAAAATTAGCTGTCGCTGCCATGACTCACTCGGAAAACAGCCTAAAACCAGCACCGCTGTCTGTGCTGGATTTGTGCCGATTGAGCCGGGTGATATGGACAAAATGGCACTTAACATTTCCGTCGAGAGACTTAATACTTCCTATCAGAAAGGGCATCGAAACATCTGAAAACCGCCTAGACAACTAAACACAGGCGGCGGCGCCCCCCATAATCAATGTAAGCGCTCCATGCCCCCTCTTTTTTAAAGGTAGGAATCTCCGGCTATCTTGGAGCTTGCGGCGTGCAGTTCCACGGCAGCAAGGCCTCGAAGTCTTCTACGCTAGAGGCTTGTGGCAGACGCTCAAGGGTATAGCGCGGCCACGCATAAGGCTCTTGACCGTTGGCTTCAGCCGTTTCCAAGGCATAGTCGGATCCTCGCGAAATAGAAGATCGCGCTCTTGGCGCCGCTGGTCACCAGCACTTGCTGGGCGGTGTAGGTCAGGGCGTTTTCCCGCGTCGGACTACTTGTTAATCCAATCTGCCTTTGCCTGCACCGCGTTCATCGCGTTTGCAGTTGACCGTAAAGCCAAGGAAATGAACTCATCTTTCAGGCTCATGGCATCTCTCGTGCTCCAGAAAATGATGAGTTCTCGGCAAGCTCGTCTAACCGAGAAGTGTCAACCATGTCCCCGTACACCTGTTGGCTATGTCCCCGCTCTATTCGCGGTTCCGCAGTCGGCAGCCGCGGAGCGGAATAGTCAGAGCCAGCGGCGAACCTCGGCCTTGTAGCGGCGGTAGTCGTCGCCGAACTTCGCTTCGAGATAGCGCTCCTCGCGGGCGATCACCTGCCTCTGGATCGCGATTAGCACCAACGGGAGCAAGGCGAAGGCGATCGGCCCGTCAAAGCCAATCGCAAGGCCGGCATAGATAAGCGCCATGCCGAGATACATGGGATTGCGCGTCCACCGATAGGGACCGGTCGTTGCGATGAGGGTCGTTGGCTGCGACGGCGGAATGTTGGTGCCCAGCCGCCGGAACAGCCCTGTCGCTGCGAGCATCATCGCCGCGCCGGCAACGAACAGCAGCGCGCCCGTCGCGACCAGCAACCGCCAGTCGATGTCGAAAGAGCGCAGGGTAATGAACCGGTCCGCCGCCAGCCCCAACAGCAGCGCTCCCAGATAGAGTAAGGGTGGAGGGAAGCGCACACCCGCGTTGTGCGGCTCGACGGTCATACTCATCTCCAATTTGTGCTCTCAAGCCAGCATCGAGCGCTGGGCGAAGATACTCGTCAGCGCGCTTTGCCATATCTCCGGGGTCAGGCCGTGCAGAAGCCGGGGACGGCGACCTTCTGGAACAGGTGCGGGCTGGCCACAACGGATGACGGATATGCTGGAAGTTTCGCGAGGAACGCGGGATCAGTGAAGGCGGCGCGGACCGCCTCGGTGGATTCCCACACCACATAGTTCAGGTAAGTCGGGCTATCGCCGATCGCTCGATGCAGTTGCATGGAAATGAAGCCCGGTTGCTTCGTTATGATCTCGGCAGCTGCCTTGAAAGCGTCCAGGAAGCCCGCTTCATCGGCGGGATCGACGACCATGAAGAGGTTGATAAGCACGAGAGGCGCGGCCGCGATACCGAGTTGGCGGTCGAACGGAAATTTCTCGTCTAGAGGTTTGAATGGTTTTATGGCGGACATGGTGGCGCTCCTGTCTATTGTGAAATTGAAACTGGGGTGATCGATGCTGCCTGCTCTCAAGTCAGCATCGACTGCTGAGCGGAGATTCCGGCCGTTGCGCCCTGCCATGATGCCGTAGTGACCGAGGGCATTCCGGGGGTGGCGAGATCGCCGGCGGCATAGATGCCGGGTATGCTGGTTTCGCGGCGCTCGTCGACCTTGAGGACGATGCCGAGAGGCGTATCGACCGTGGCGAGTCCCAATGAGTCATGAAGGCTTGCGGATGGCTTAGTGGGCGGATGCGCGAACAGAATGTCGACTGCGACATCGGGGCCGGTATCGAGCTTGACGGTGGCGCTATGGCCCCCGTGACGGGCGATCTCGGTGATCCGGCCATCAACGACAGGTATGTTGCGGTGGGCCAGATCGGCCCGGAGATCGGGTGCAATGTCGTGACCATCGGCGAAGACCGTCAACCTGTCGGTCCAATCCTGATACAGCTTGACCTGAATGTGCGACTGCGGGCGGAACCAGACGAGGCCCCAATGCTGGCCGGCGACCTCAAAGCCGTCGCAATAGGGGCACGGGATGATGGATGTACCCCAGCCTTCGGCAAAGCCCGGAACAGCAGGCATCTGGTCGGCGACGCCATAGCTCAGGATCAGGCGGCGCGCCCTGAGGGTTTCGCCCTCTCCCGTGAGGACGGAGAAATCATCGATGGCGCCGGAGACGCTCTCGGCCTGGGCATTGACCAGTTGGATCGTGGGATAGCGCGCCAGCTGCTGCCGCGCCTCGGCCAGGATGTCCGATGGAGGCTTGTGATCGTGGCCAAGCACGCCATGCGAGCGACCGGCGAAGCGATTGCGTGGCAGGCCGGTATCGAGAACGGTAACCTTTCGGCGGGCACGGCCGAGCTGCAGAGCTGCAGCAAGACCGGCAAAACTGCCGCCGATGATGATGACGTCATTCATGGTGATGGGCTCCGCGCTGTGTATGAATTGATTTGCCGCCTTAAGATACTTTGGAGTACCCTAATTTACGAATTAGAATACTGTCAAGTACTGGATCTTTTATGACCGAAAACAGCCAGGCCCGGCGCGGCCGACCGGCCAACGAGGCGCTTGGCCAAACGATCATCGACGTCGCAGGCGAACTCTTTGTGGAATTGGGTTTTCAAGCGACCACCATGGACAAGGTGGCCCAACGGGCGAAGATATCCAAGCTGAGCATCTATCGGCACTTCGAAAACAAGGAGGCGCTGTTCAGCGCGGCCATTGCGGCCCACTGCCAGCAGTTGGCACCAAAGGCCCTTTTTGCAGGCGTCGACGGTTCGGCCGAAGATCAGCTCACGGCGGTGGGAACAACCCTGCTTCGCACGCTGTTGAGTCCGGACGTGCGCAGTGTCGAAGCCATGATCATGGCCGACAAAACGAATCAAAAGTCGTTAAGCAAGCCCCAATACGAAGCCGGCCCCGCCTATATCATCGCGCAAATAGAAACCCTGCTGCGTCAGCTGCACGCGAAGGCGGTTCTGAACGTTCCCGACCCTCGCCAGTCCGCCCGCTTGTTTGCCGCGCTTTTCAAAGGATCCGATCTTCTGATCATCGCGCGCTTCGATGAAGCGAGAGCGGAGGACGACAACGAAATAGAATCCTATTGCCGGTCGGCTGTCGCCATGTTCATCGCCGCACACACGACGGTGCCATCCCGACGATATGCTATCGGGTCCGGAGCATCGATCGGTACCGCAGCCAAAGCTGAAACGTTGTCATGTCGATAACTAAAATGCCGTCAGGATGATCTGCTACAAAATTCGAGCCGCGCCAGGCGCTCCGATAAACTTAACGAAACGCTGGGCGATTCAGTCTGTGTTGGCCGAAAACTGGCGTGTCGCCAGTCTACATTGCAGAGGCCGTCGGCCGTACGACCAGCTCGTTGACGTCGACGCTATCAGGCTGCTCAAGTGCGTAGCGGATCGCCCGAGCGATCGCATCAGGAGACATTCCCTGCGGAATCGAGACCTTGAGCATTGCGGCGATATCGGGATCGGTGACGTCGTGACCCAGTTCGGTTGCGGTAGGTCCGGGCGAGATGAGTGTCGTACGAATCATATCGTGCTCCTGCCTCAACCCTTCGGTAATTGCACGCACTGCATGCTTGGTCGCGGAATAGACGGAAGACGACGGCATCACAATGCGCGCCGCAATGGAGGCAATATTGATGACATGCCCATTCTTTTGCGCGATGAAGTCGGGCAGCACTGCGGCGATGCCGTTGAGGACGCCGTGGATGTTCACGTCGATCATCCGCTTCCACTCGTCCCTCTTGAGCGCGGCGAGCATCGATAGCGGCATGACGCCAGCATTGTTGACCAGCGCGTCGATCCGACCGAACCGCTCCTTCGCCGCACCGGCGAACGCATCGAATGCGCAGCCGTCGGTTACGTCGAGCTCGCGCCACGCAACATTCTCACCGAGCTCGTCCGCCAATGCCTCCAGGCGCGTGCCGCGACGTGCGCCAATGAACAGCCGCGCGCCTGCAGCCGCCAGCTCCCGCGTGGTCGCCTCGCCGATGCCGCTCGATGCGCCAGTAATTAGCACCACTTTGTCGATTTTGGAGGTCATGAACCGATCCTTTTCGCCTTAAAAATGAGGCACTCAGGATGTTACTTGGGTCGCAACATGCGGTAGTGCGATCCTACAAATAGTTTGCACGATCCTCTAAGATTGGATGCGGCGCCAGCCTGGCGTGAACTCGACTCAAGAAGGCCTTCATGGACAGGATCAACGAACTCGCGAGTGCAATCGACCGCCACGCCCCCGGATCGGGCCTCTGTGTCACCGCCATACCCCGCTTATCACTGGTCCATGTAGATCGGCCTAGCATGCCGACGCCGGTGGTTTATGAGGCTGGGCTTTGCCTGATCGCCCAAGGGGCGAACCGCGTTTCGATGGGCGAGCGCAGCATGGTCTACGACGCCGCGAACTACTTACTGGTCTCAGTCGACATGCCCCTCCTATGCCACGTCATCGATGCGAGCCCAGACAAACCCTACCTTTGCTGCAAGATCGGGTTCGATCCCGTACTACTTGCAGAGCTGTTGATGACGGAGGGCCGCACTTCCCCTCGCACCGATCTACCGATACTTGGAGTACACCCCAGCGATCCGGACCTTATCGATGCTGTCTGCAGATTTGTTCGACTCCTCGACCGGCCCGAGACAATCGGCGCTCTGGCGCCCCTCATAGAGCGAGAGATCCTTTATAGGCTCCTTACTGGCCCACATGGTCCGATGCTGCGCCACGTCGCAACAGCCGGCAGCCACCTCAACCAGGTAAGCCGCGCCATCGGCGTAATCCGCCGGCAGTTCGACGGCCAAATCCGCATCGAGGACATTGCAGCCGAGGCGGGCATGAGCCCCTCCTCACTCCACGCGCACTTCAAGGGCATCACAGGCCTGACGCCGCTCGAGTACCAGAAGCAGTTGCGATTGCAAGAGGCGCGCCGCCTGATGCTGGTAGGGAACGCGACGGCAGGCGCAGCGGGGTTTGCGGTTGGATATGAAAGCCCGTCGCAGTTCAGTCGTGAATATCGGCGCCTGTTCGGCGCTCCACCCAGGCAGGACATCGAACGGTTGCATGCCGCGCCAGCGACGGCCGTGTCTCTTTAGAACCGTTGCGTGCCAACGATCTACCGAAGGGGAAACAGCTTGTCCTCGCCGAGCGCCAATAGCGCAAGATTGAACAGATGACCTCGAAATCTGAACCGAACGCTAGAAGATGAGCCGCGTTTCGGTATCGAAACCGTACTGACCCTGCAACTCAAGGTCGAGAGTGATCTGGAGCCTTCCTGGCGGCTCTATTCTGACCGGGCGAGCCAGCAGGGCATTGAGCGAAACCTGGCCTGGAAGGATCGAGCACGCATCTCCCCCGCTCGCATCGCAAGCTATGCCAACACCAACCTGTCGTGGAGCCGTAACTCCATCCTCAACCGATTGACCGAAGAGCGGCCTGCGCTCGGTGGTGCCTTGGCAGAGGCCGCACGAGACGCTCGGAATGGTTTCGGTGTACAAGCAGGAGCTCAGCTTCAGCGGCCTCTGGAAATTGTGACGCAGACCGCCAACTATCTCGGCGTACCCGTTGGTGCAGCCGCCCAAGCATTGTTGGATGCCCATGCAGTCTCGATCGGTGATGGCGCCATTGCCCTGCACAACGACCAGGGAATTCCTCTACGATCGCTCGGCACCGGATCGTCTCGCTTGCTGGTAGCGGGCCTTCAACGCCAGGTCGCACAGGCAGCCTCCATAGCATTGGTGGATGAGGTGGAGTACGGCCTGGAACCCCATTGTTTGATTCGTGCTATTACCCGGCCATCGGCGCTTCCTTCGAACACCAGGTTGCCGGCAGTGCTCAAGGTGCCGCCGTTGAAGATCGTCACATAGGGCACTTCCCAGGCCGGCTATTGCTTGACCGGGTCCCAGGCGATCAGCTTGCCAGACCAGCCCTTGGCCATTTCCAGCAGTCCGTCAGCGTTTTCCGGCATCATCCCGGTGCGCAGGCCCAACTGATACATGCTCTTGAATGGGTTGCGCTTCGGCGCCTCGGGGATGTGTTCGTAATAGGCGGACATGATGTGTGCCGGGATGTGCGGTGTAGTCCCAGGCATCTCCCGGCGTGGTCTGGTAATGCCAGACGTATTCTCCCGTGTCGGCGTTGACCGCGACGATCGAGGACAGAAACAGGTTGTCACCCTTGGCCTGACTGCGCCATTTCGGGTCCCACAACGAACCATTGCCAACGCCGATGTACAACAGGTTCAAGTCAGGATCGAAGGCAAAAGAGTCCCAGGCGGTGCCGCCGCCACCCTGCTCGACGAACGCGTCGCCGTGCCAGGTCTTGGCGGCGATGGCCATGGCCTTGTCTTCCGGCGGCAGCTTGGGATCGCCCGGTACTGTATAGAAGCGCCAGGCCTGCTTGCCGGTTTCTGCGTCGTAGGCGGTGACGTAGCCACGCACGCCGAATGCGGCGCCGCCGTTGCCAATCACCACCTTGCCGTTGACCACCCGAGGGGCACCCGTGATGGTGTAGCTGCGCGAGTGATCGGCCCGGGTGTCCACCGACCAGGCGCGCTGGCCGGTCCTCGCATCAATGGCTTCCAGGCGACCGTCCAGCACGCCCACGTAGACCTTGCCCCTCCACACCGCGACGCCGCGATTGACCGCATCACAACACGCTTCGCCCGCGCGGTTACGGTCGGACTGCGGGTCATACTTCCAGATCAGCCTGCCATTGCGCGCATCCAGGGCGTAGACCACTGAAAACGGACCGGTGGTGTACATCACTCCGTCGACCACGATGGGTGTAGCCTCGACACCACGGTCCAGATCCAGCTTATAGCTCCACGCCAAGCCAAGCTGGCTGACGTTTCGGTCGCTGATCTTGTTAAGCGGGCTGTAGCGTTGCTCATCGTAGGTACGACCGGTGCTCATCCAGTTACCGGGTTCCTGATTGGCGGCAATAATCCGCTTGCCATCGACATTGGCCGGCATGTCCAGCGCCCAGGCCGGCATGACGCTCAGGGCTAACGCGACGAACAGGCTCTTGAGCTGAGCGCCAAAGGGCGCGGTTCGAGGGGCGGGAGGCACGGCGAGACCAAACTGTGTCATGGGGACTCCTGATTCTTATTAGTAGCGAAGCCATTGCGCTGCGCAGAAGGACAAGAGCAACCCCTGTGCCAGCCTTCGCCAAAGACCTGTAAGCCGCGCCATACAAGGCTTGCAAGCAGAATCGAAGACTGCGCCAACCTGCGACAGGTGTCGCATCTACGGAGCATTTGTGCCGCAGCTGACACACTTCTGTTTGACCTGCCTCGGCATGTCTCACCATGGTCTTGGCGCGCTTACCTGCCCACATCTTTCAAGCACACAGGCAAGTCGATCTGTCGTGGACTCCAGCGTTAACCCTGGAGCGACCTGGCTATAAGGCGAAATAGAGCCTGGCTGCAGTGATTAGGCACGTGGTTTTCCGCCCAGCACCAATGCAACGCCCCCCAGCACAGCGACAGATGCCAAGACGATCCTTTCGCTCAGAGCTTCCCCCAGAAAAACGATGCCAGCCAGCGAAGCCAGAATGGGCACGCTCAGTTGCACCGTCGCTGCTTGAAACGCCGCAAGATGACACACCGCGACATACCAGACCGCGTAGCCGAAACCTGACGCAAGCGCGCCGGAAAGAACCGCATAAAGTATCCCCTGCGGATCCCAACGCAGTTCTGAGAGAAACGGCAAGCTTGCAATCAATACCAGGGGAATCGAGCGCAAGAAATTGCCGGTTGTGGTTGCCAGCGGATCGGCGACAGTTTTGCCAAGCAGTGAGTAGATCCCCCATGCCACCCCCGATAACAGCATCGTGAATGCGCTAACGGGATCAGGTGCGGCTGCACCTGGAAGCAGCAGGCTGACCAAGCCAACAATCGCCAGCACAAACCCAACGATTGCCAGCGCGTGCATCCGCTCGCCTTTGAACAAGCCGTACAGAACCATGCTCAATTGAACCGCGCCAAACAACAGCAGCGCCCCCGTCCCGGTCTCCAAATGACGGTATGCGAAGGAAAAAGCAAAGACGTAAACGAACAAGGCTGCGGCGCCCTTCCAACTGCCTTTGATCGTGTTTGAGGACCGTCTCAAGGCACACATCAGCCATAACACCAAGGCCCCGCTGGCCAACCGGACAACGCTGAAACTCGCGGCATCGATGGCGGTGTGTTTAAGCGCCAGGCGGCACAGCAGCGAATTTGCGGCAAAGGCGAGCATGGCGAAACAGGTCATCGCGATCAATCTCGCCGATGCTGACGAGTTGGACACCCGAGTTAAGTGTTTGCTCATTGTCATGGTCGATCCCAATGCCTAGGCAGGCTCTCAGAACGCTCGACGCCACCGCGCCATTAAAAATACCTTAGATGCCTCTGTACCGATCGGTCAATACAACTATCATCCTGCGACCATGGGATGAGCGTCTCCCGTCTGTATCCTTCAGCGAGGACGCATGGGTATGATTGACGCTAAACCGGTTGGAACTGACTTATGGGAAAAAAGAACGCCGTCGTCGCTGCCGAACCTGCTGAAACAAGCACCAAGGAACGGATCCTGAAAATCGCTGCACAGTTGTTTTCGACGCGCGGGTTTCACGCGACCGGCATGGCTGAGTTGGAGAAAGCCACTGGCCTGGCTCGAGGCGCGCTGTATTACCACATCGGCAACAAGGAAGAATTGCTGTTCGAAATCACCAGCCGGTACCTGCGAGTGCTGATCGCAGAAGGCACGCCTCTGTGCGAGAGCGATTTGGCTGCGGAAGATAAATTTCGCCATCTCTCGGCCATCGTGATGCGCACGATTGTCACCCACCTGGCCGAAATGACGGTGTGTTTCCGCGAAGTGTATTCGGTCATTGGCGAGCGCCAGACCGAGTTGCTCGACCTGCACCGGCAATATGAAAAACTCTGGTCGCAGATCCTCAAGGCTGGCGTGAGCGAGGGGACCTTCCGCACATCCGACTCGTTGGCCGTGAAGGCTATCCTTGGTATTCATCACTACAGCTACTTGTGGATCAAGCCCGGAGGCCCTCGCTCCCCGGAATCCATCGCGACGTTTTTCTGTGACACCCTCCTGCCCGGACTGAAGGTTGAGCCGCGCCCCGCTTGACTGTCATCAGCGGCGCTTCAGATGCGCCGCCTCCCTGGACCTCCTCCGCATTTACGTTCCCTCGCCATGGTTGCCCTTGCGACTGGACCAGGCGCGCTTTTCGTTCTAGGCTGACCATAGACCGACCGATCGGTCTGTAGATGTACTGTTGGGTCGTTCCGACAAGAACAAGAGGGAAAAACAATGACAAAAAAGTCCAAGATCCCCGCCAAGCAAGACATGCCTCAAACAGCTTTGGCTCGCAGGGATTTCCTGATTAAAAGCGGGGCCATTATCGGTACTGCTGCGTTTGCTCTGGGTGACAGCGACCTGGTCAACGCGCAGACGACCAACATCGCTCCGCCTGATCCGAGCCAGCCCCTTGAAGTCCCACAATGGACCCGCAGTCTTGGCGCTCCCACGGCAAACCCTTATGGCAAACCTTCAACGTTCGAAACCAAAGCGGTCAGGATTCTATATCCCGGCCTGAAGGACACGATGTCCGCCTACAGCACCTCGCCACTTCAGGAGTTGGACGGCATCATCACCCCGAACGGCCTGTTTTATGAGCGCCACCACGCGGGCGTCCCACAAATCGATCCGGCGCAACATCGGCTAGTGATTCACGGCCTCACCGAAACAGCCTTGATCTTTACCATGGACGAGATACGCCAATTCCCCGCCGTTTCTCGAGTGCACTTCATGGAGTGTTCGGGCAACCCATCGTTTCTACCACCCTGGGGCAAAACCGCAGCCGAAGTCAGCGGCCTGGTGAGTTGCGCTGAATGGACAGGCGTTACCTTGAAAACCCTGCTGGATGAAGCCGGGCTTAAGCCTCAAGCCAAGTGGATCATCGCCGAAGGGGCCGATGGTGCGGCAATGACACGCAGTATTCCCATCGAGAAATGCCTCGACGATGTGATGGTTGTCTACAGCCAGAACGGCGAGCGCCTGAGGCCGGAACAGGGCTACCCGCTTCGCCTATTTGTCCCCGGGTACGAGGGCAATACCCACATCAAATGGCTGCGCCGACTTCACGTCACCGACGCGCCCGCCTACAGCCGGGAAGAAACCGCCAAATACACCGACTTGATGGCGGACGGCAAGGCTCGGAAGTTTTCCTTTGTCATGGAGTGCAAATCGCTGGTGACCTACCCTTCCGGCACCCAGAAACTGACGCGCAAGGGCCTGCATGAGATGCGTGGCATTGCCTGGAGCGGCCACGGCAAAATCACCCGGGTCGATGTTTCCGTCGATGGCGGCAATAACTGGACACAAGCCAGGTTACAGGAGCCCATTCTGACCAAGGCCCTGACCGTCTTCAGGGCGCCTTTCGAATGGAACGGCCAGGAATTGATGATCATGAGCCGCGCCATCGACGAGACCGGATATGTTCAGCCAATGCTGGAACAGTTGATCGATGAACGTGGCAAGGTCTCTTTCTACCACAACAATTCGGTGCAACCGTGGCGCGTGTCCAGCACTGGGGAGGTGACCAATGGAAGGGCTTAAAGGTGGTTCGTTATTCATCGGTTTGCTTTGCGCCTTTGCGCTGACTCATGCCTCGGCACAGTCCCGATACGGTTTGGGCACCAAGGCTACCGAAGCGCAGATCGCTAGCTGGAACATCGATGTAGCACCCGACGGCAAGGGCTTGCCTCCAGGACGCGCAACGGTGGCGGACGGGGAAAAGGTCTACATAAACAGTTGCGTCAGCTGTCATGGCGTGAAGCTCGAAGGTGGCATCGGCCCTGCGTTGGCGGGAGGCGAAGGAACGCTGACGACTGACAAACCGCTCAAGACAGTCGGCAGCTATTGGCCTTATGCAACGACGCTTTTCGACTACATCCGCAGAGCCATGCCCTTCCAGGCGCCACAGTCATTGTCCAACGATCAGGTCTATGCTGTCACCGGCTATATCCTGCACATGAACAAGCTGCTGGACGCCAACGCGACCGTGGAGGCGGCGACCTTGGCGAGTGTAAAGATGCCGAATCGAGACGGTTTTTATACCGATGACAGACCGGACAGCAAGGCTGTTGCGTGTATGTCGGACTGTTTAAAAGCCCACTGACGAAAAAATGTAGAATCCGCTCGCCGGAAAACCGTTCCCTCCTCTACGAGCTTTGCTGATGAAGCTGGCCAGCCGCGAAAAATCGATGATTGCCTGGGTGCTGTATTTCAGCGTCCTGTTCGCGTCGTTGCTGTGCGCGATGGGCCATGGAAAAATGGCCGGTTTGCGATTGAGCGGTCTGGACGGCGGACTGTTTTGCTCTACAGACGGCGGCGCGGTACTCGAAAGCCCGCACGACGTGCCCGCCCCTTCACTGCCCGTCGAAGCTGATTGCGTCATTGCCAGCCTGTTCGGCGCGATCCTGCTGGCAGCTTTTTTCGGGCTGCTCGCCCTGCTTGCCGGCGAGCCAGCAAGGCCCTTGCCCGAACAACTGACCCGCTGCTTACCCAGGATCAAGGCGGCCGTTATGGCGGGAAGTATTAATGGCGGGCATGCCAACTCCTTGTCTGGCTCGGTCCGCCCGCAAGCCGGGAGTTGGAAAAGAAAATGAGTAAAACGAGCCTGGGTTGCCCCTTCGCGCGGACCGCGGGCGCAGCGAACGCCTAAGACCAGACTCTAGCGTTAAGCGCTGAGTGAGGCAACGCTCGCCCACAAAAAACTCTGTTGGTGCGTATGGGGGACAAGGGTAAGTGAACGGGTATTACACCTTGCCAGCGGATACCCACTTGTGCGGCAGCAGCTCGGCCAGAGCGCTGGTCTTCTGCGTCGGCAGCCGTGTCAGCACAACAACATCAATACACCATCACCAAAAACACATCCTCGCCGATTTTTGTGCCAAGGGTATCCGTCAGGCCAAGTCATCGTAAGCGTCCCGTAATCACACCTTGCCGCATTGCGCCTAGAGGACGCTACGCACCGTCCAGTAGGCGTTTGACGAGCATCGATACGGCTTGAACCGGCGAAGTCAGGGCCGTGTCTATCGTAAACGGCGCTTCAGCCCACGCTTCATATTCGTGATCCAACACAGATTGCCAGGTGGGTGGAGTCAGCCCCGAAATATCACCCAGCCTTGTATCTACACGGCGCTGATGTTCATTTTTGTCCGAGCAAATCACTTCAATATTCATCAAGCGAACACCAGCCCTTGAGGCGATTTCGCTCCAGGCCAATCGGCTTTCGATCACTGGATTTACACAGTCAACGATGACGGTACGTCCTAGATCAAGATTACTCAGCGCAAGTTCATTAGCGACCATGTAACCACTACGCCCTACATCTTGAGAAAGTGCACCGGAGTTTCGTATCGCTTGCTCAATAGTATCGATCCGCAGGTAGAGAGCGCCTATCGTATCGACCAGCCCTTTGGCAATAGTGGTTTTTCCGGTACCAGGAAGACCGCTGAATACGATAAGCATTATCTGTCCTTTACTGTGAGTTAACTCAACACTGACCTTGGCCAGTTATGCGGCAGTAGCTACCCATTCTCACTCGCCCGCTGCTCATTCGGCCCCATAGGGCTCGAACTTCTTGTAATGAGGTGTAATTGTCTCTATTTATCGCTCAGCATAGGATGATCCCAAGAAGGAGCGGTCCGACGTTTAGCACAGCGCATCAAACGTTTAGGCATTTTACAGGCAAAAAAAAGCCACTCATCTGAGTGGCTTTTTTCTTAATCTTGGAGCGGGAAACGAGACTCGAACTCGCGACCCCGACCTTGGCAAGGTCGTGCTCTACCAACTGAGCTATTCCCGCGTCTTGGTGTGGCGCATTCTATAGGTTCAGATTACGCCGTCAACCCTTTGATTCAAAAAAGTTTTATTTCGGCTCTACATCCGTCCGCAGATGCGGCCAGGCGGCGCGCAGGTATTGCACCATCGACCACAGCGTCAGGCCGGCGGAAATCAGCAGCAATGCGTAACCCAACAGCACCCAGAAGCTGAAATCCGACGGGTTGGCCAGCAGGATCACCAGCGCGAGCATCTGCGCGGCGGTTTTCCATTTGCCGAGGTTCGACACGGCGACCTGGGCGCGGGCGCCCAGTTCGGCCATCCATTCCCGGAGTGCCGAGACGACGATTTCGCGACCAATGATCACCGCCGCCGGCAAGGTCAGCCAGAGGTTGCCGTGTTCCTGCACCAGCAGCACCAGGGCCACCGCGACCATCAGCTTGTCGGCCACCGGATCGAGGAACGCGCCAAAGGGCGTGCTCTGCTCCAGGCGTCGGGCCAGGTAGCCATCCAGCCAGTCCGTCGCGGCGGCGAAGGCAAAGACCGAGGCCGAGGCCACGTAGCTCCAGTGGTACGGCAAATAGAACAGCAATATGAAGATCGGGATGAGCAGGACGCGTAGAACGGTAATCAGGTTTGGGATATTCATCGGCACAACTGGCTACGAGGTTGACGGGCATTCTACTCGCTATGCAAGTTTGCATAAATCGACTCTGCGAGCTTTTTACTGATACCGGGTGCTTTGGCTATCTCCTCGATGCTGGCACGAGACAGTTCCTGCAATCCACCAAAATGTTTCAACAAGTCGCGACGGCGCGTCGGGCCGACGCCTGCCACACCTTCAAGTGTAGACGTGCGGCGCGTCTTGCCACGGCGGGCACGGTGTCCGGTGATGGCGAAACGGTGGGCTTCGTCGCGAATCTGTTGGATCAGGTGCAGCGCTGGCGAATCGCCCTTGAGGGTGAATTCATGGGCGGCATCGTTCAGGTACAAGGTCTCGAAACCGGCCTTGCGCGTCGCGCCCTTGGCCACGCCGAGCAGGATCAGGTCGGGAACCATCAGCTCATTGAGCACATCACGGGCCATGGACAACTGGCCTTTGCCGCCGTCCACCAGGAGGATATCCGGCAACTTGCCCTCCCCGTCCTTCAGCTTGCCGAAGCGCCGCATCAACGCCTGATGCATCGCCGCATAGTCATCGCCCGGCGTGACGCCTTCGATGTTGTAACGGCGGTAGTCGGACTTGATCGGGCCTTCCGGACCGAACACCACGCAGGAGGCCACGGTCGCCTCGCCGCTTGAGTGGCTGATGTCGTAGCACTCCAGACGCTGCGGCGGCTCATCCAGGTTGAGGACATCGGCCAGGGCATCGAACCGCGCCGCCACGTGCTGACGATTGGCCAGGCGCGCGCCCAGGGCCTGTTCGGCGTTGGTCACGGCCAACTGCTGCCAACGGGCACGGGTGCCGCGAACGCGGTGGCTGATGGTCAGTTCACGACCGCGGAGCTTGTCGATGGCTTCGATCAGGGCCGGGAAGTCTTCATGGACCACGTTGACGATCAACTCGGCCGGCAAGTCCCGTTCCGGACTGCTGATGTAGTACTGGCCCAGAAACGCCGCCATGACCTCGGCCACGTCTTCCTCGATACCCACTTGGGGAAAGAAGTTCTTGCTGCCCAGCACCCGACCGCCGCGCACGCTGATCAAATGCACGCAGGCGCCGCCCGGGTTGATGAACGCCGCGACCACATCGACATCGCCGCTGCCGCCTTCCATGCTCTGCTGGTCCTGTACACGGCGCAGCAGACCGATCTGGTCGCGCAACTCGGCGGCCCGTTCGAATTCAAGGTTGACCGCCGCGTCTTCCATCGCCGCTGACAGCTCGTCGGTCAACGCGTTGCTGCGACCTTCCAGGAACATCACCGAGTGACGCACGTCCTCGGCGTAGACCTGGGGCTCGACAAACCCCACGCAAGGCGCCTTGCAGCGTTTGATCTGGTACTGCAGGCAGGGCCGGGTGCGGTTCTTGTAGTAGCTGTCTTCACATTGGCGAACGAAGAAGGTCTTCTGCAGCAGGCTGAGGCTTTCACGAATCGCCCCGGCACTGGGATAAGGGCCGAAATACCTGCCCTTGGCCTTCTTGGCCCCCCGATGAATGCTCAAGCGGGGAAACGCCCCGTCGGACAGAAACACGTAGGGGTAGGATTTGTCGTCGCGCAGCAGGATGTTGTACGGCGGGCGCCACTCCTTGATCAGCGTCTGCTCGAGCAGCAGGGCCTCGGTTTCATTGGCGGTGATCGTCGTTTCGATTTGCGCGATGCGCCCCACCAGGGCAGAGGTCTTCGGGGCCAGGCCGGTCTTGCGAAAGTAGCTGGCCAGGCGCTTCTTGAGGTTCTTGGCCTTGCCGACATAAAGCAGGCGCGCCTCGCTGTCGAACATGCGGTACACGCCGGGGCGACCGCTGCAGGTGGAGAGGAACGCGCTGGGATCAAACAATTCAGTCATTTTCAGGCGCTGGCATCGACCATGCCGTGGCGCACCGCCAACAGTGTCAATTCGACGTCACTGCTGATCGAAAGCTTCTCGAAGATACGGTAACGGTAGGTGTTGACGGTCTTGGGGGACAGGCACAGCTTGTCGGAGATGATCTGTACCTTCTGGCAACCGACAATCATCAGGGCAATCTGGATTTCCCGTTCCGACAGCGCATCGAAAGGCGAATCGTTGGTCGGCTGGAATGACTTGATCGCCAACTGCTGGGCGATCTGCGGGCTGATGTAGCGTTGCCCGGCAAAAACCAGACGAATGGCCTGGACCATTTCGTTCAAGCCAGCGCCCTTGGTGAGGTAGCCCGCCGCGCCCGCTTGCAACAGCCGGGTGGGGAATGGGTCCTCTTCACAGACGGTTACCGCGACCACCTTGATGTCCGGATGACTGCGCAGCAGCTTGCGCGTCGCTTCAAGGCCGCCGATGCCAGGCATCTTGACGTCCATCAACACCACGTCGGGTTTCAATTCACGCGCCTTGATCAGCGCCTCTTCACCGGATTCAGCCTGACCAACTACCTGCAGGTCGTCGATGTCAGCCAGCATTCGTGTAATGCCCGTACGGACGAGATCATGGTCATCGACCACTAACACCCTAATCAAGCAGACACCTCACGATTTGGTCTTATTTGGGTTGCACAACACCTTAGCAAAAAAGCATCCCGCAGACCTAGCGCAAAGGGACAGATAAAAGTTACAGCACATCTTTATCGGCGCGACATCCGAGGCGTCAAGCACCGGCGTCTCGCTGCATCCTCAGGAAACACTCGTCCTCGCCCACGACACGCAGGCCCATGCGTTCGTACAACGCCCTGGCGGGATTGTCCTTGAACACCGTCAGGCGCAGCGCCGGGCGACGTTCCAGCGCCACCAGGTCCCAAACCTGTCCGATCGTCCAGGTACCGGCGCCCTGCCCGCGGAACGCCTCGTTTATCTGCAACTCACGGATATACAACGCCCGGGCATCACGGCTGAGGCTGACAAAGCCCAGCGCCTGGCCTTCACGACTGATTATCCAGTTCTGGCGAATGATCCAGGCCAGGTCGAACGCTTCGTCCTGCCAGAGCAAATCATGCCTGAGGTAATAGGCAAGCATGTTGTCGCAGGTCAGTTGCCGGGCGAAGTCGATATCCCCGTTCGTTGCAGCACGCCACTCGAAACTCATGAAGACCTCATTGAAGCACTGTCACCGGCACGACTTGCCCGGCCCAGCCGTTGACGTCGCGGCGGGCAATCACCAACAGTTCGCCCGTCCCCTGCGCCTCCGCGAGCAGCGAACTGTCCGGGCCCCAGATGGCACTGCGGCCAGCCGACTCCCAGCCTCCGGTAGCGCCGCCATGATTAGCCATCAGCACGGTCATGGCATGCTGCCGGGCATAACCTTGCAACAACGCCGTATCGGGCACGTAGCCACCCTCGGTGATCAACACCCCTGCTGCATAGAGCGTAGCGCCCTGCCCGGCTGCCGCAGCAGCATGCCTGGCGTGGGAAAAATCGGCACACACCGCCAGGGCGATGCGATCCTGCCCCACTGTCAGCATCGAGCCACCATGGCCCGGGGCAAAGGCGACTTCTTCCCCTGGGTGCAGATGCTGCTTGCTATACACCCCAAGGGAGCCGTCAGCACCGAGGACCAACGCGCCGATCACCACCGGAGCGTCGGCCGACAACCGAATGGGCATACCCACCACGGCCGTCATGCCGAGCGCTTGCGCCAGGTCACGCAGCGGTTGCAGCACGGCGTCCTCCGGCAGGATCGCCAGATCCGCCGCCAGGCTGCGTTCGTAGCCGGTGAGCGACAGTTCAGGGAATACCAGCAACTGCACCCCCTGCTCAGCGGCAGCCTGCATGAAACGCTGATGACACGCGAGGTTGGCGCGAAGGTCTCCGGCGACGGAAATCGACTGGGCGGCGGCGAAGACTGGAGCGGTCATGGATCATCCCTGGGAGACGGTGCAAACCTGAAGTTTGTCATAAAGCCCAGCGGACTCAAGCCAGGGCGAACAATTGCATGCCCCCGATAGAATTTTCTGATTGAACCGCCGCCCTGCCCTCTAGTAAGCTCAGGGCCATTCATCGGAGACAGACCATGTTCAACGCCCTCTCACCGCTTGACACCGCCAGCGCCCCGCGCTCGGTTGCGGCTGCCCGGGCGAACAGCGTTCAAACTCCGGTCAGCTTTTATTTTGGGTATTGGTTTAGCCACTGGCGCGCCTGATACCCAACCGGCGCCCACTTTAAAACGGGTCGCCTTCCAGAGTTTTCCAAACCCCCGGTCGGCCTCCCGACCGGGGGTTTTGTTTTTCCGGCCCCACACATTTGCAGCACCAGACAACTTGAGGATTGAGCCATGAACTACGCCACTTATTACCGTTACGACAGTTTTTCCGCCTGGCGATTTACCAGCCACCGCTCGGGACAGCCTGCCGCCTCCGATCGGTCACCTACCGGTGGCAAGCCTCAATTGCGGGCCCATACGGCCAATTGTCGAACACCCCACTAGGACCGGCGCGGGAACGAACCCGCTGCCCGTCCAGGAAGCCAGATCATGAATTCGTCCGTCTCTGCTTTGCCGCTGTCCACGCTCAACCCTGCCAACGAAGCCCTGACCCTGCGTCTGCCGAGTTCGTTGCAACTCAAGCATCAATTGCCGCTCAGCACCGCGTTGAGCCACCAAGTGAGCGCCCATCGCCAGGCCATCCGCGCGATCCTCAACGGCGAAGATGCCCGCCTGCTGGTCATCGTCGGCCCCTGCTCGATCCATGACCCCGAATCCGCCCTCGAATACGCCGCCAACCTGGCCCGCGTGGCCCACGAAGTGAGCGACAGCATGCTGTTGGTCATGCGCGCCTACGTGGAAAAGCCCCGCACGACTGTGGGTTGGAAAGGCCTGGCCTACGATCCCGGCCTGGATGGTAGCGACGACATGGCCACCGGATTGACCTTGTCCCGGGAGTTGATGCGCGAAATGCTGCAACTGGGCCTGCCCGTCGCCACCGAACTGCTGCAACCCATGGCCGCCAGTTACTTCGATGACCTGCTCAGTTGGGTCGCCATTGGCGCTCGTACCACCGAATCGCAGATCCACCGGGAGATGGCCAGCGGGCTGGGCATGCCGGTGGGGTTCAAGAACGGCACGGACGGCGGGGTCGGCATCGCCTGCGACGCCATGCGCTCCGCCGCCCACCCCCATCGGCATTTCGGCGTCGACAGCCAGGGCCATCCGGCGATCATCCAGACGCCAGGCAACCCCGACACCCACCTGGTGCTGCGCGGCGGCCATCGCGGACCGAACTATGACCGCCAGAGCGTCACGCAGATACACAGCGACCTGACCCGCCTCAAGATACCAGCGCGGATCATGGTGGACTGCAGCCACGCCAACAGCGGCAAGGACCCGCTGCGTCAGCCGCAGGTGTTCAATGACGTGCTGGAACAACGGCTGCAAGGGAACCGCTCCCTGATCGGCATGATGCTCGAAAGCCACCTGTTCGAAGGCTGCCAGCCGCTGGGCCCGTCGATGCGCTACGGCGTCTCGGTCACCGATGGCTGCCTGGGCTGGGAGTCCACCGAGCAGCTGTTGCGCGAGGCTCATCGCCGGTTGCAATTGCCCGCCTGAGATCCCGAACCCACCTGCCCCTGGAACCAGGGGCAGGTGGAGCTCTTTGTGGGAGCGAGCTCGCTCGCGATGGCGTCAGTTCAGCCAGCCTTGGTGTTGCCTGAGACACTGTCATCGCGAGCAAGCTCGCTCCCACAAGGATTGCGCGGGACTAGCCTCAACCTGACGCCCTGGAACGCACCCGGACCGTCACCCACTCGGAGCGCTGGCTGACGTCATCCAGGCGCTCGACCTGATAGAACACGCTCACCGACCTGTCGCGCTGATCCTGCCAGTAACTTGCCGGGATCACGAACATGAGCGGTTTACCTGCCGTGGCCTCGGTGATTTCGCGCTCAAGCACATAAGCGGAGTTGCCATTGCACTGCAACCAGACCAGCTCGCCCGCCTCAAGCCCGGGATCATCGATGACAATCGTCACCCCCTCTTGCAGATCGTCGACCTCCAGCCAGCCATCGTTCATCTCCCGAATCTGAAGGACCTTCAACGCAGGGCGCTGCAGCGGACCGATGTGCAACGACAAGGGCTCAGCCCGACGCACCGAGTGTCCACGCCTGACAACATAGGTCAGGGCCAGGTCGTGTCCGGAATGGGGCGCGATCAGCGCATGATCGATCCAGAGCGATACCTCACGCCCCACCGCATGGGCTTCTATGTCCAGCACATCGCGCCACAGCGCTTTGAAATCCTTGCTGGCCGTCAGGATCAGCCGATCGCCGACCGCCATCCTGGCGTAGGGCCGAATGCTCACCCATGTGCCTTCAGGCACCCGACTCGGATCGAGGCTGCCCCTCACCGCATCGTTGGCAATGGCAGGCAGCAGTTGCGGCGATGCATCGCCGATCTCCAGTTGCAGGTGTTCCGAAAACAGTGTGGCCGGCAACCGCTTGCCCGTCACCTGGTAGGAGATCTCCAGCGAGCCGCCGTCCAACTCGGCGATATGCGGTTCGCGAACGACGAACACGACGTCCCGCCCCACTTGCCGTTCCGTGACGAACCCGGCCACTTCATGCCGGTAGGGTTCGCCATCGTTGTTGAGGCCGTGCCAACGCAGCAACACCTCATCCCCGCAGGTCATCATGGGATAAGGCTTGACGGTCACCACGGCGCTGCGCCAGGCGGGGTTGATCACCCCGTCCCTGGCCGCTGCCAGGACCGGGGGCGGCAGCCTTGTTGCTGGGGTCGAACGGGATCGTTGAAGCGATGGATAGGTGATCATGTACAGGCTCCAGTCCTTGGATGAAGGCACCGTTTGAATAACGACGCCCGGCGGAGCCATTAAAACCCGCTCGCGCCAAACCCACAGCCAGACAAGACGACAGCGCGAGTGGTCCTTGGCGCTCGAACCTGTAGCTGCAAACGACAGCGGTTATAGGAGACCTCCTACACCCTCAAGTACCGCTGGGTTACTTCCCACTCTTCCCACTTTTTTTATTCCGGTTTCCCTGGATCAGGGCGGTTTCTTCCTACACCGCACAGGATGAGCCTGCATTAGAGTGAAGTCGCAAACTCAAGGTGAACCTCCTCGAAAAAGGTACGAACATGCAACGGAATGCAACCACTCAATTTCCCATCCTGCTGGTCCATGGGTTGTTCGGGTTTGACAAGATCGGCGGCTTCGAACTTTTCCATGGCATCAAACAGGCCCTACGCGCAGGCGGTGCCCGGGTGTTCATCCCGCACTTGTCGGCCACCCATTCCAACGAAGCCAGGGGCGAACAACTGCTGGTTCAGATCGATCGGGTTCTGGCCGGCACCGGCGCCACCCGGGTCAATCTGATCGGCCACAGCCAGGGTGCGCTGGCCGCCCGGTATGCCGCCGCCCTGGCACCCGACAGGGTGGCCTCGGTCACCTCGGTCAGCGGCCCCAACCATGGTTCCGAACTGGCCGACTTCCTGCGCAAGGCCCTCACGCCCGGACGGCTGCCAGGGCACGTGGCAAGGGGCGTCGCCACGCTCTTCGCCGATTTCATCTCGCTGCTGGACGGCCAGGCGCAGCTATCGCCGGCCGCTGTCGCCGCGCTGCCGGCGCTGACCACCGAGGGCGTGGGGGCCTTTAATGACAAGTATCCCCAGGGCCTGCCGAAGCACTGGGGCGGGAACGGTCCGGACCGGGTCAACGGCGTGCGCTACTACTCATGGAGCGGCACGTTGCCAGAGGCGACGGATAAAGAACGGGAGCCTTTGCAGGTTTTCTGCCGCGCCTTTTCCGAATACTTCATCACCGAAGCCGGGCAGAACGACGGCCTGGTCGGGCGCTTCAGTTCGCACCTGGGCAAGGTCATTCGCTCCGACTATCCCATGGACCACCTGGAGGCGATCAGCCCGGGAGGCGGCAAGGCCTGCAAGGGGACAGACCCCGCAGAGCTTTACCTGCGCCACGCCGAGCGCCTGCGCAAAGCCGGCCTTTGATCGCCAGGCCCAAGGTTTTGACGCAATTTTGACAACACCCCGTCAATGAATCCGGTAGGCTCCACACCTTTAAATACATCGAAAGGAATTTGCCCCATGGCCAAAGCCACTGCCCGCCACATCCTGGTTGCCACCGAAGACAAGTGCAACGAACTCAAGGCCCAGATCGAAGCCGGTGCCGACTTCGCCGAAGTGGCCAAGGCCAACTCCTCCTGCCCGTCCAGCCGTCAGGGCGGCGACCTGGGTTCGTTCGGCCCGGGCCAGATGGTCAAGGAATTCGACACCGTGGTGTTCAGCGCACCGATCAATACCGTCCAAGGCCCGGTCAAGACCCAGTTCGGCTACCACCTGCTGGAAGTCACCAGCCGCCAGGACTGATCCCGGTTTATCGGCATAACGGCCCGCCCTTCGGTGGGCCGTTGTGTTTAGGTCTCGCGGGACTGGCGATTCAGGCGCCGCTCGCGTACAAATCGTGTCATCGATCACCCGGCTCTAAGGCTGACAATGCGACTGGCGTTCCCTTCACTGCTATTGATTGCCGTGGTCCTGCTGACAGGCGCCGCCGGCGTCGATGCAGCACCGCAACATGCCCTGACCGTCTATGGCGAACCCGCCAAATATGCTGAAGGCTTCGGCCACTTCGCCTACGCCAACCCCCAGGCCCCAAAAGGTGGGACCATGCGCCGCTCGGCCGTGGAAATTGGCCACTTCGACCACATCCTGCCCTACATCGACAAAGGCATCGGCGTCAGCCAGATCGACGGGATGCTCTACTCGCCCCTGGCCCAGCGCTCGCTGGATGAACCCTATACCGTCTATGGCCTGGTGGCGCAGAAGATGGAGCGTGCCGACGATGGCCTGTCCCTGCGCTTCTACCTCAACCCCAAGGCCCGCTTCGCCGATGGCAAGCCCATCACCGCCCAGGACGTGCGCTACAGCTTCGAGCTGTTGATGACCCAAGGCAGCCTGCGTTATCGCACCCAGTTCGCGGCGGTCAAGGACGTCGTGGTCGAGGACGAGCGCACCGTGCGCTTCAACTTCAAGAACAACGAAAGCCGCACCCTGCCCCTGGACATCGCCACCCTGCCGGTCTTACCCGAACATTGGTGGAAGACGCGCGACTTCGCCAACGGCGGCGGCTACGAGGCGCCACTGGGCAGTGGCCCCTACCGGGTGAGCAAAGTCGATTCCGGGCGCAGCATCACGTTCGAGCGCAATGCCGATTGGTGGGGCAAGGATTTGCCGGTCAGTCGTGGGCTCTACAATTTCGACCATTTCAGCATCGAGTATTTTGGCGACACTGACGTCGCCCGCCAGGTGCTGCGCGGCGGCGCCTATGACTACAATCGCGAATTCTCCGCCACCGGCTATGCCATCGGCTACGACGGCCCGGCCCTGCAGGACGGCCGCCTGCAAAAGGCCCACCTGGCCAAAGAGGCGCCCCAGACCGCACAGGGCTTTGTCTTCAACCTGCAAAAACCGCAGTTCCAGGACCGCCGCGTGCGCCAGGCCCTGGCCATGCTCTGGGATTTCGAATGGAGCAACCGCCAGATGATGCGCAACGTCTATGTGCGTCAGCAGAGTTACTTCTCCAACACTGACCTCGCCGCCCGAAAACTGCCCGACGCCGGCGAGCTGGCGATCCTGGAGCCGTTGCGCGGGCAGATTCCCGACGAAGTCTTCACCCAGGTCTTCCAGGCTCCGAAAACCGATGGCAGCGGCGTGATCCGCGACAAACAATTGCAAGCCCTGGCCTTGTTGGAACAGGCCGGCTGGAAACCCGACGGCGACCGCCTGGTGAATGCCGAGGGCGAACCGCTGAGCTTTACCTTCCTGAACAGCCAGAACGGTATCGACCGCCTGCTGCTGCCCTACAAACGTACCCTGGCGCAAATCGGCATCGACATGAGCATTCGCCGCATCGACGCCTCCCAGTACGTCAATCGCCTGATGAGTCGCGACTACGACATGATCATCACCGGCTACCCCGTCAGCACCTCGCCGGGCATGGAACTCTACAACTACTTCGGTTCGGCGGCCGCCAACGATCCGGGGGCCAACAACTACATGGCCCTGAAGGACCCGGCGGTGGACGCGCTGATCGACGGCCTGGTCAAGGCCAGCACCCAAGCCGACATGCTGCGCCATGCCCACGCCCTGGACCGGGTGCTGCAATGGAATTACTACTGGATCCCCAACTATTACCCGCCGGGCAGCTCGACGGTGTGGTGGAACCGCTTCGGCATGCCCAAGGTTCAGGCCAGCAATGACGAAGCCATCGAAAGCTGGTGGGAAGTGAGCGCCACACCGTTGACCAACGAGCAGATGCGCGCCGAACGCATCAGGCGCGGCACACCCGGAGGGCCGCATTGATGTGGGCTTATATCGCGCGGCGCCTGCTGCTGATCATTCCCACGCTGGTGATTATCCTGCTGGTGAACTTCGTCATCGTGCAAGCCGCACCCGGCGGGCCGGTGGAACAGGCCATCGCCCACCTGCAAGGCATCGGCGGCACCAACGTCGGTGGTTCGGGCAGTGAGATGAGCGGCCGTTCCCGCGCCAGTCGCGGCCTGGACCCGCAACTGATCAAGGACATCGAGAAACAATACGGCTTCGATAAACCGGCCCACGAGCGCCTGTGGCTGATGCTCAGCAGCTATGCACGCCTCGACTTCGGCAAGAGCTTCTTCCGCGGTGCCACGGTCACCGACCTGATCCTGGAAAAGATGCCGGTGACCATCTCCCTCGGGCTCTGGGCGACCTTGATCACCTACCTGGTGTCAATTCCCCTGGGCATTCGCAAGGCCGTGCGCCACGGTTCGGCATTCGACGTGTGGAGCAGCACCGCGATCATCATTGGCTACGCCATGCCGGCATTCCTCTTCGCGATGTTCCTGATCGTGGTGTTCGCCGGCGGCACCTCGCTGAACTGGTTTCCGGTGCGCGGGCTGGTGTCGGACAACTTCGAGTCGCTGTCGACGCTGGGCAAGATCGCCGATTATTTCTGGCACCTGGTGCTGCCGGTCACCTCGCTGGTGATCGGCGGTTTCGCCACCCTGACGATCCTGACCAAGAACTCGTTCCTCAATGAAATCACCCGCCAGTACGTGGTCACGGCGCGGGCCAAGGGCATGAGCGAACGGCGGGTGCTCTACGGTCACGTGTTCCGCAATGCGATGCTGCTGGTGGTCTCCGGTATTCCCCAGGCGTTCATCAGCGTGTTCTTTGCCGGCTCCTTGCTGATCGAGGTGATCTTTTCCCTCGACGGGCTGGGCCGCATGAGCTACGAGGCCGCGGTGTCCCGGGATTATCCGGTGGTGTTCGGCTCGCTGTTCATCTTCACGCTGTTCGGCCTGCTGATCAAACTCGTCGGCGACCTCTGCTACACCCTGGTGGACCCGCGCATCGACTTCGCCGCGAGGAACGCCTGATGTTCAAGCTTTCCCCCTTGGGCCGCCGACGCTTCGAGCGTTTCAGGAAAAACCGCCGGGGCTGGTGGTCGTTGTGGCTGTTCATCGGCCTGTTCATCCTGAGCCTGGGCGGCGAGTTGATCGCCAATGACAAGCCGCTGGTGGTGAGCTACCAGGGCTCGCTGTATTTCCCGGTATTCAAGCGCCACACCGAGCAGGAATTTGGTGGGCAACTGCCGTTCCAGGCCGACTACCGCAGCAGCTACGTGCAGAACCTGATCCACAAGGACGGCGGCTGGCTGTGGTTTCCACCGATCCCGTTCAGCGACGACACCCCCAACTATGACCTCAACCAGCCGGCCCCGAGCCCTCCCTCGACGGTGAACTGGCTGGGCACCGATGACCAGTCCCGGGACGTGCTGGCCCGGGTGATCTTCGGCGCGCGGGTGTCGATCCTGTTCGCCCTGGCCCTGACCGCCATCAGTGCGCTGATCGGCATCGCCGCCGGTGCGTTGCAGGGGTATTACGGCGGCTGGGTGGACCTGCTCGGGCAACGCCTGCTGGAAGTCTGGTCCGGGCTGCCGGTGCTCTACCTGTTGATCATCCTGTCCGGCTTCGTCGAGCCGAATTTCTGGTGGCTGCTGGGGATCATGGCGCTGTTTTCCTGGCTGGCCCTGGTGGATGTGGTCCGCGCCGAGTTCCTGCGCGGGCGCAACCTGGAGTACGTCAAGGCGGCCAGGGCCCTGGGGCTCAGTGATCGCAAGGTGATCGTGCGGCATATCCTGCCCAACGCGATGAACGCCACCCTGAGCTACCTGCCCTTCATCCTCACCGGGGCGATCTCCACCCTCACCGCCCTGGATTTCCTCGGTTTCGGCATGCCGGCCGGTAGCGCCTCCCTGGGCGAGTTGATCGCCCAGGGCAAACAGAACCTGCAAGCGCCATGGCTGGGGCTGACGGCGTTCTTCACGCTGGCCCTGATTCTTTCCCTGCTGGTGTTTATCGGCGAAGCGTTGCGAGACGCGTTCGACCCACGCTCTTGAAAACAACCATGAAGCGGAATCTTGAGATGAGCGACAACCTGATCGAAATCCGCGACCTGAGCGTGGCCTTCAACGACCAGACGGTGGTGCGCAACCTGTGCCTGGACATCCGCCCCGGCGAATGCCTGGCCTTGGTGGGCGAGTCGGGTTCCGGCAAGTCGGTGACGGCCCATTCGATCCTGCAATTGCTGCCCGAAACCGGCACCCGCACCACCGGCAGCATTCGCTATCGCGGCCAGGAACTGCTGGGCGCCGACGCCAAGACCCTGCGGGAGTTGCGCGGCAACCGCATCGCCATGATCTTCCAGGAGCCGATGACCTCGCTGAATCCGCTGCACAGCGTCGAGAAGCAGATCGGTGAAACCCTGATGCTGCACCGGGGCCTGGGCGGCAAGGCGGCGCGCCAGCGCATTCTGGAGCTGCTGGCCCTGGTGGGCATTCAGAAACCCGCCGAGCGACTCAAGGCCTACCCCCATCAACTGTCCGGCGGCCAGCGGCAACGGGTGATGATCGCCATGGCCCTGGCCTGCGAGCCGGAGCTGTTGATCGCCGACGAGCCGACCACCGCGCTGGACGTGACCGTGCAACGCAAGATCCTGCTGTTGCTCAAGTCCTTGCAGCAACGGCTCGGCATGTCTTTGTTGCTGATCAGTCACGACCTGAACCTGGTGCGCAGCATCGCCCAACGGGTGTGTGTGATGAAGGCCGGGGAAATCGTCGAGCAGGCGCCGTGCGAAACCCTGTTCAGCGCACCGAAACATCCCTACAGCTGCGTGCTGCTGCACGCCGAACCGGAAGGCGAGGCCCTGCCCCGGGACGAGCGCGAAGACGTGTTGCAGGTGCGGGACCTGCGCGTGAGCTTTGCCCTGGGCGGCGGGTTGTTCCGGCGCAAGGAATATTTGCGCGCCGTGGACGGTATCAGCCTGAGTGTCCAGCGCGGCAAGACCCTGGGCATCGTCGGCGAATCCGGTTCCGGCAAGTCCACCCTCGGCCAGGCGATTCTGCGGCTGATCGAATCCGAAGGCAGCATCCACTTCCAGGGCCAGGCCCTCGAACAGTTATCCCACAAGGCATTGCGGCCATGGCGCAGGAAGATGCAGGTGGTGTTCCAGGACCCGTTCGGCAGCCTCAGCCCGCGAATGTCGGTGCAGCAGATCATCAGCGAAGGCCTCGAAGTCCACAGCCCGTCCAGCCCCGAGGAATGTGAAGCACGGGTGATCCAGGCGCTCGAGGAGGTCGGCCTCGATCCGCAGAGCCGCCACCGCTATCCCCATGAGTTTTCCGGCGGCCAGCGCCAACGCATCGCCATCGCCCGGGCCTTGGTGCTCAAGCCGGCGCTGATTCTGTTGGACGAACCGACCTCGGCTTTGGACCGCACCGTGCAGAAACAAGTGGTCGCGCTGCTGCGCCAGCTCCAGGAAAAGCACGGCCTGACCTACCTGTTCATCAGCCATGACCTGGCGGTGGTCCGCGCCCTGGCCCACGACATGATCGTGATCAAGGATGGCAAGGTGGTCGAGCAAGGCGCCAGTCACGACGTGTTCGATTCACCCCAGCATCCCTATACCAAAGAGCTGTTGGCGGCGGCACTTCCCAGGTAAAGGCCGCCGCGACTCCAGCGCTCAACTGTCGCGGCGCTGATCCAGCGCTTGGGCAAATTCGCCAATGGCCTCCACGACCTGCTGCGCCCCTCGGTGGATGTCGAGGATAACGGTGCCCGCCTGGTTCGCCAGCTTCACGCCCTGCTCCGCCTTGAGGGTGCTGGACTGCATGCTGGTCACCGCTTGCCTGGCGAGGTCGCGGTTCTTGCCGACGACTTCGGTGATGGCCACCGTGGCCTGGCTCGTGCGCCGTGCCAGGTTGCGCACTTCATCGGCGACCACGGCGAACCCCCGCCCCTGTTCCCCGGCGCGCGCCGCTTCGATGGCCGCATTGAGCGCGAGCAGGTTGGTCTGTTCGGCGATCCCCCGGATGGCATCGACGATGCTGCCGATTTCCTCGGACTGGGCGCTCAGCGCACTGATTCCCGTGGCCACCCTCTGGAGTTCATCGGCGATGCTTTGCACCACGGTGACCGTTTCCTGGACAACCGCCGTGCCAAGCCGGGTGTGCTCGTCGGTCTGCCGGGACGTCTCGAAGGCCAGCCGCGCCGCGTTGGATTCGCTCTGGCGCTGCTCGACCTCGCGGGTGTGATCGGTGGCGAACTTGACCACCCCATACAATCTTCCCTGGGCGTCGTAGAGCGGATTGTAGGTTGCCTGCAACCAGACCGTGACGCCTTGCTTGTCGATGCGCTGGAACAGGCCGGTCACATACTCCCCCCGATTCAATCCAGCCCAGAACCCGCGATACGCGTCGCTCTGGACCTCACTGGGCTTGCAGAACAGGCGGTGGTGCTGACCGCAAACCTCCTCCAGGCGATAGCCCATCACCTTGAGGAAATTCGCATTGGCATTCACCACCTGACCATTGAGGTCGAACTCGATGACCGCCATGGAGCGGTCGATCGCGTGCCTGAAGCTGGACTCGGTCTGGCTCCGAAGGACACGCTCACTGATGTCCCGGGCCACTTCAATGACGCGTTGCAGCTTTCCCTCCTGGTCCAGCACCGGGATGTAACGGGCCTCCACCCACAACCAATGCCCGTCGCGGGCCAAGTGCAAGAACTGTGCATCGACACTCAGGCCTTGCCCCACCTGTTGCCACACAGCGGCATATTCCCGACTGCGCGCGTAGGCAGGCTCGCAGAACATCTGGTGATGCTTGCCCTGAATGTCCTCGAGGGAATAGCCCAGCGTCTTCAAGAACAACGCATTGGCGCCGAGCACCTGCCCCGTCGGATCGAGTTCGATAATCGCCATTGCCTGATGGAAAGCGGCTCGCTCGGTCTCGAGAATAGCCCGCCTGGCCTGGATCGGGTGCAAGGTTTCCTGATGCTTGCGGGTGCGAATGAACATGGATACCACTCCGGAAACGTAAGTGCTTGGCCGTAGCCAACTGAAGGCACGGTGCCCTGTTTGCTAGAGAGGAACCATTAAGCCACTATCTTTCCATAAATTGTACAATTTTATTTATTTGTACAATAAACTGCGAAACCGGAATATTCATCCAACGGCTTAATGCCAACCGATTTTCCAGCGCTTGTCATCGCGCAACTCTGACCAGTCGAACAGCTCCACGCGCCCGCTGTGCACCGCCTGAAGTTCAACCTTTACAGGAGCTCCCGCCTCGTCACAGATCAATTCGGTGACCAGAAAATGCTTTTCCCGATTGACTGGCATGCAGGCCGTCCATTTGGAGAGCTTCAACTTACGGGGATTGAATGCGTTCACTTGTTCTCCAAAAAAAGCAGGAAACCCGAGCAGGATCATGTACAAAAATATCCAGTCGTACAAGTTAACCCCGAAAATAGCGGAGGTGCTTCGATCCTGGGACTTCCCCCGGCATAATGCGGCTCTTGGCACCCGCCCATGGCTGCCGGCAAATCCCTCCTCTCTGGAAATGCCCGATGAATCCCACCGAAAGCCTCAAGGATTACAAGCGCGTGCGCACGCTGGCGATCCGTTCGTTATTCGAGATCATCGAGCAGTCCAGCGAAGGCACGGTGATTGTCGATCGTGACGCGAATATCGTCTGGATGAACGAACGCTACGCCCGCCGCTTCGGCCTGAACTCGGCGCAAGAAGCGATTGGCCGGGCGTGCGAGAGCGTGATTCCCGGCAGCCTGTTGCGCGAAGTGGTGCGCACCGGGCGCCCGATCCTGCTGGACATGCAGGACACGCCCAAGGAGCCGCTGGTGGTGATGCGCCTGCCGATCCACGACAGCGCGGGCGCGGTGATCGGCGCCATCGGCTTTGCCTTGTTCGATGAACTGCGCAGCCTGTCGCCGATGCTCAAGCGCTACCTGAGCATGCAGGAAGAACTGGCCTCCACCCGCTCATTGCTACGGGCGCGGCAAACCAAGTACAACTTCGCCCATTTCATTGGCACCAGCAGCGCCGGCCTTGAGGTCAAGCGCCGTGCCCGACGCAGCGCCAGCGCCGATTCGCCGGTGCTGCTGCTCGGCGAAACCGGCACCGGCAAGGAACTGCTGGCCCAGGCCATCCACAGCGCTTCGCCGCGGGCGCACAAGGCGTTCGTCAGCATCAACAGCGCGGCGATTCCTGAATCGCTGCTGGAGGCCGAGTTCTTCGGCACCGCCCCGGGGGCCTTTACCGGGGCCGACCGCAAGGGCCGTGCCGGCAAACTGCAGATTGCCCAGGGCGGCACGCTGTTCCTCGACGAGATCGGCGACATGCCGCTGCCGCTGCAAAGCAAACTGCTGCGGGTGCTCCAGGAAAAAGAGTACGAACCGGTGGGCTCCAACGAGGTGCTGCAAAGCGACGTGCGAATCATCGCCGCCACCTCCATGGACCTGGAAGCGGCGATCAAGCGCGGAGAGTTCCGCGCCGACCTGTATTACCGCCTCAACGTGCTGCCGATCCGGGTCCCGCCCTTGCGCGAACGCCTGGATGACCTGCCAGCCCTGGGCGAAGCGATCCTGGAAGAGTTGCGCAGCCAGCACGAACTGAACCCCGCCGCCCTCGACCTGCTGCGGCAACACGCCTGGCCGGGCAACATCCGCGAGCTGCGCAATGTGCTGGAACGGGCTGCGCTGCTCAGCGATGACCTGGTACTCACGGCAGCGGACATCCGCGCGGCCATCGGCACCTTCATGCCGGTAACGCGCCCAGCGGACGTGAGCTTCGAGCCCCTGCCCCAGGAAACCTTCAGCCAGGCCCGGGCGCGCTTCGACCGACAATTGATCGAAACCACCCTCGCGCAATGCGGCGGCAAGGTGGTGGAAGCGGCCGAGCGGTTGGGGCTGGGGAGGTCGACGTTGTACAAGAAGATGGTGGCGTTGGGGATTGCCGAGTCTCAATAAAGAGACTTAATTCTCAAAATATAGACTTCCTGTTTTGGAGCGCTTTGCGCTCATCGCGAGCAAGCTCGCTCCCACAGGTTATGGGGTTCTCTTGAACTACGCGCCCAACTGTGGGAGCGAGCTTGCTCGCGATAAGGCCAGCCCACCCCATAAAAATCTCCAAACAGAGACAAAACCCTTGCTTCTCCCCCACCAAATCAAACAATTTCCTTACATTTCAGCCAGTTACACACCTGGCACAAAACTCGCTAAAGCCCCTCCATAGCGTCACCACAACAATAACAATCCAGGAGACACACCATGAGTGTGATCATTGCCTTGGCAGCCCTCGCGCTGCTGATGGTCGCCGCCTACCGTGGCTACAGCGTTATCCTCTTTGCCCCCATCGCCGCCCTCGGTGCCGTCCTGCTCACCGACCCTTCCGCCGTTGCCCCCGCATTCACCGGGGTGTTCATGGAGAAAATGGTCGGTTTCATCAAACTGTATTTCCCGGTGTTCCTGCTCGGCGCGGTGTTCGGCAAGCTGATCGAGCTGTCGGGGTTCTCTCGCTCCATCGTCGCCGCGGCGATTCGCTTGCTGGGAACGCGCCAGGCCATGCTGGTGATCGTGCTGGTCTGCGCCTTGCTGACCTATGGCGGCGTGTCGCTGTTTGTCGTGGTGTTCGCGGTGTACCCGTTCGCCGCCGAGATGTTCCGCCAGAGCAATATCCCCAAGCGCCTGATCCCGGCCACCATCGCCCTCGGTGCGTTCTCCTTCACCATGGACGCCCTGCCCGGCACGCCGCAGATCCAGAACATCATCCCCAGCACCTTCTTCAACACCACCGCCTGGGCCGCACCGTGGCTGGGGGTGATCGGTACGCTCTTCGTGTTCAGCCTCGGCGTGCTGTTTTTGCAACGCCAGCGCAACAAGGCCCAGCGTGCGGGCGAAGGCTACGGCACCGAGCTGCGCAACGAGCCGGAAACCGCTGAAGACATCAAGCTGCCGAACCCGTGGATCGCCGTTTCGCCACTGCTGGCGGTGGGCATCATGAACCTGCTGTTCACCCAGTGGATTCCACAGTGGTATGGCAAGACCCACAGCCTGGCGCTGCCGGGCATGGCGACACCGGTGACCAGCGACATCGCCAAGCTCACCGCGATCTGGGCGGTGCAAGCGGCGTTGCTGGTGGGCATCATCATGGTCTTGCTGTTCGGCTTCCGGGCCATTCGCAGCAAACTGGCCGAAGGCAGCAAGAGCGCCGTGGGCGGTGCGTTGCTGGCGGCGATGAATACTGCTTCGGAATACGGCTTCGGCTCGGTCATCGCGTCCTTGCCGGGCTTCCTGGTGCTGGCCGACTGGCTCAAGAACATTCCCAACCCGCTGGTCAACGAAGCGGTGACGGTCACGCTGCTGGCGGGCATCACCGGCTCCGCCTCGGGTGGCATGAGCATCGCCTTGGCGGCGATGTCCGAAAGCTTCATCAACGCCGCCCACGCCGCCAACATTCCCCTGGAAGTACTGCACCGGGTGGCCGCCATGGCCAGCGGCGGCATGGACACCCTGCCCCACAACGGCGCGGTGATTACCCTGCTGGCGGTGACGGGGTTGACCCACCGCGAAGCCTACAAAGACATTTTCTGCATTACGCTGATCAAGACCCTCGCGGTGTTCTTCGTGATCGCTGTGTTCTACGCCACTGGCATTGTGTGAGGTTCCCATGACAACTGCTCTTTCGGGCAAGACCGCCCTGGTCACCGGTTCTACCAGCGGCATCGGCCTGGGCATCGCCCTGAGCCTGGCCAAGGCCGGCGCCAACCTGATCCTCAACGGCTTCGGCGATGCCTCGGCGGTGATCGCCGAGGTCAAACAGTTCGGCGGCAAGGTCGGTCATCATCCGGCCGATGTCAGCGACCCGGCGCAAATCGCCGACATGCTCGCCTACGCCGAGCGCGAGTTCGGCGGCGTGGACATCCTGGTGAACAACGCCGGGATCCAGCACGTGGCCGCCGTGGAAGATTTCCCGGTGGAGCGCTGGGACTCGATCATTGCCATCAACCTGTCCTCGGTGTTCCACGCCATCCGCCTGAGCCTGCCGGGCATGCGGGCCAAGGGCTGGGGCCGGATCGTCAACATCGCCTCGGTGCATGGCCAGGTCGGCTCGGTGGGCAAGGCGGCGTATGTCGCGGCCAAGCATGGGGTGATCGGCCTGACCAAGGTGGTCGGCCTGGAGACCGCCACCAGCAACGTGACCTGCAACGCCATCTGCCCGGGCTGGGTGCTGACGCCACTGGTGCAAAAACAGATCGACGACCGCATTGCCGCCGGCGTTGACCCGCAACAGGCGCAGCATGATCTGTTGGCCGAGAAACAACCGTCCCTGGAGTTCGTCACTCCGCCGCAACTGGGGGAACTGGTGCTGTTCCTGTGCAGCGAAGCCGGCAGCCAGGTGCGGGGCGCGGCGTGGAATATCGATGGTGGGTGGTTGGCTCAGTAAGGTCCTGCGACTCCTTGTGACGAGGAGATTTATCCCCGCTGGGGCATACCCTGTAGGCGCTGGCGAAGCCTGCGATCTTTCAATCTTTCGCTCGAGACTCAACGGGCAGTGGAAAGATCGCAGCCTCGTTGCACTCGTCAGCTCCTACACCCCAACGGGGATAAATCCCCTCGCCACAGGATTGGGTCGCTCTATAGTGTGTACATAAGAAAACAAGAGGCCCCCCATGTCCGACCTCCTCTGGCAACCCAGCCCCGAA
Organism: Pseudomonas sp. NFACC14; assembly: GCF_900106885.1. Taxonomy (NCBI): domain Bacteria; kingdom Pseudomonadati; phylum Pseudomonadota; class Gammaproteobacteria; order Pseudomonadales; family Pseudomonadaceae; genus Pseudomonas; species Pseudomonas sp. NFACC14. The sequence continues at coordinate 317,818 of NZ_FNOA01000002.1, read as the reverse complement.
CGCATCGCCCAGTCGCGCATGAATGCCTTTCGCCAGTTCGTCAACACGCGGCATCACCTGCAACTGAACGACTACCCCGCCCTGCACGCCTGGAGCATCGACCAGCGCGAGGCCTTCTGGCAGGCCATCGTCGACTTCTTCGAGATCCACTTTCACCACGCTCCCAACGCGGTACTGGTGGAGGGTGCGCAAATGCCCAGCGCCCAGTGGTTCCCTGGCGCCACGCTGAACTTCGCCGAGCACCTGCTGCGCCGCCGCGATGACGCCGTCGCGGTGGTGGCGCTGAGCGAGAATGGCGAACAGGAACAACTGACCTGGGCCGAACTCGCCGCCCATGTCGCCGGCCTGCAGAAAAGCCTGCAAGCCGCTGGCGTCACCCGGGGCGATCGGGTCGCCGCCTGCATGCCCAACACCTGGCAGACGTTGGTGGGCATGCTCGCCAGCACCAGCCTGGGCGCCATCTGGTCATGCTCTTCACCGGACTTCGGCACCCAGGGCGTCATCGACCGGTTCGGCCAGATCGAGCCCAAGGTGCTGATCACCTGCGCCGGTTATCGCTACGCCGGCAAGGTCATCGACCAGCGGGCCAAGGTCAATGAAATCCTCGAACGGCTGCCGTCGCTGCAACACCTGATCGTGTTGCCTTATGCCCAGCCTGGCGCCCGCCCCGAGGACTTCGAGACCCCGGCCGCGGTCGCGTTGTGGAACGACTTCTATCAACACGGTGGCGAACCGGAATTCGTCAGCGTGCCGTTCGACCACCCGCTGTACATCCTGTACTCCAGCGGCACCACCGGCGTGCCGAAGTGCATCGTCCACGGCACCGGTGGCGTGCTGCTGCAACACGTCAAGGAACATGGCCTGCACGTCGACCTCGGCCCCGAGGATCGGCTGTTCTACTACACGACCTGCGGCTGGATGATGTGGAACTGGCTGGTGTCGGCCCTCGCCGTGGGTAGCGCGGTGGTGCTCTACGATGGCTCGCCGTTCCACCCCGGCCCCGAGCGCTTGCTGGACCTGATCGACCAGCAGCGCATCAGCGTCTTCGGCACCAGCCCCAAATTCCTCGCCGCCCTGGAAAGCGAAGGCCTCAAGCCCCGGCGGACGCACCGCCTGGACAGCCTGAAGACCCTCCTGTCCACCGGTTCGGCGCTGGCTCCCCATAGCTACGACTACGTGTACCGGGACATCAAGCCCGACGTCTGCCTGGCCTCGATGTCCGGCGGTACCGACATTGTGTCCTGTTTCGTCAACGGCAACCCACTGTCGCCAGTGCGCCGGGGCGAAATGCAGGGCAAGAGCCTGGGCATGGCCGTGCAGGTCTGGAACGAGGCCGGCAATCCGGTCATCGGTGAAAAAGGCGAGCTCGTGTGCACCCGGCATTTCCCGGCGATGCCCATTGGCTTATGGAACGACCCTCGGCAGGAAAAACTTCGCGCATCCTATTTCGCCCAGTTCCCCGGGGTGTGGGCCCAAGGCGACTACGCCGAAGAACTGCCCCACGGCGGCCTGTTGATCCATGGGCGCTCCGACGCCGTGCTCAACCCTGGCGGCGTGCGCATCGGCACGGCGGAAATCTATCGGCAGGTGGAAAAGGTCGAGCAGGTGCTGGACAGCGTCGCCATCGGCCAGCAATGGCAGGGCGATGTCCGGGTGGTGCTGTTCGTGCGCCTGCGCGATGGCGTGACGCTGGATGACGCCTTGGAACAGCGGATTCGCCAGGTCATCCGGACCCACACCACACCACGGCATGTGCCGGCGAAGATCCTCGCGGTCAGTGATATTCCGCGCACCATCAGCGGCAAGGTGGTGGAGTTGGCGGTGCGCAACGTGGTGCATGGCGAGGCGGTGAAGAACACCGATGCCCTGGCCAACCCCGAGGCGTTGGAGCAGTTTCGGGATCGGCCGGAGCTTGCGAGCTGACCGTCAGGGCCTCATCGCGAGCAAGCTCGCTCCCACAGTGGATCTCCGGTGACTGGCAGACCCCATGTGGGAGCGAGCTTGCTCGCGATGAACGATAACCCGATCAATCCATAAGCCCCCACTCGCCCGCCGCCGGATCGGCCGGTGGCGCCACCGCCCCCGACTCGGTATGCAGCTTCAAACGCAACCGCAGGTTGTTCGCCGAATCGGCATTTTTCAGCGCCTCCTCCTCATCGATGGCGCCTTCGACCACCAGGTTGAACAGGGCCTGGTCAAAGGTTTGCATGCCCATTTCCTCTGACTTTTCCATGATGCCCTTGAGCTCGCCAAGTTCGTTGCGCCGGATCAGGTCGGCCACCGTGGGCGAACCCAGCATGACCTCCACCGCCGCCCGCCGCTGGCCGGTGCGGGTGCGCACCAGGCGTTGGGAAACGAACGCCTTGAGGTTGTTGCCCAGGTCGTTCAACAACTGCGGCCGGCGCTCTTCCGGGAAGAAATTGATCACCCGGTCCAGGGCCTGGTTGGCGTTATGGGCATGCAAGGTCGAAATCACCAAGTGCCCGGTGTCGGCAAACGCCAGGGCATGCTCCATGGTTTCCCGATCGCGGATTTCGCCGATCAGCACTACGTCCGGTGCCTGGCGCAAAGTGTTTTTCAGGGCCGCATGAAAACTGCGGGTGTCGACACCGACTTCCCGTTGGTTGATGATGGATTTCTTGTGCCGATGGATATACTCCACCGGGTCCTCGATGGTGATGATGTGACCGCTGCTGTTGCGATTGCGGTAATCGATCAGCGCCGCCAGGGAAGTCGACTTGCCCGAACTTGTCGCGCCGACGAACAGCATCAACCCCTGTTTCTGCATGATGCTGTCCAACAGCACCCGGGGCAGTTTCAGGTCTTCGAAGCGCGGGATGTCCAGCTTGACGTTGCGGATCACCATGGACACGTCATTGCGCTGCTTGAAGACATTGACCCGGAACCGCCCGACACCGGCCAGGGAGATCGCCAGGTTCATTTCCAGTTCCCGATCGAACTCAAGGCGCTGTTCGGCGTCCATCAAAGACTCGGCGAGCCGGGCAATGTCGCCGACCTTGAAGGCCTCGTTACCCAAGGGCTTGAGCACGCCCTCGAAACGCGCGCACGGCGGCGCCCCCGTAGACATGTAAAGGTCGGAACCATTCTGGCTCGCCAGGATTCGCAACAACGGATCGATTTCCATGGACTGAAACTTCCGCGAGACATCAATGAAACAAATTGAGCCGAACATGAAACGCTTCAGACCCGCCCGCACTTACTTTCCTCAAAGGATAGTAGACGCCGTGGTACAGACACGACAGCCAGGGATCGCGTGATGAACGCGACACCCGCCGGCAGCGATGCCCAGCGCCTGGTCAGCCAGGTGGACTGGGCCCAGACCCCATTGGGCACTGCCCGGAACTGGCCCCAGAGCCTGCGCACCGCCGTGGACATCATGCTCCATTCGCCAATGCCGATGGCCTTGCTGTGGGGCGCGCAGCTGACCCACCTCTACAACGACGCCTTCGGTCGACTGACCGGTGACAAGCACCCCCGGGCGTTCGGCCAGCCGACCCATGCAGCATGGCCCGAACTCAAAGGGACGACCGAAGGGATTTACCACCGCGTATTGCAAGGCCAGACGCACACCTGCCGCGATCAGCGCTGGCGCGTGCCCTTCGCCGGTCGCCTCTGCGATGTCTGGCTGGACCTGACCTACAGCCCGGTGCATGACGAAAGCGGCAGCGTCGCCGGCATCCTGGTCACCGCCATCGAGACCAGCGAACGCCGCCGCCTGGCCATGGAATTCGAACGGCGCTCCGAGGCCAGCCTCAAGGCCCAGCACGAAAGCGAAGAGCGCCTGCAACTGGCCCTGGCCGCCGCCGACGCGCTGGGCACCTGGGATTGGGACATCAGCGAAGACCGCTTCATCGCCGACGCGCATTTCGCCCTGCTGCATGGCGTCGACCCGAACCTGTCGCGCCAGTTGCCCATCAGCGCCTACCTCGAAGGCGTGCATCCCGAGGACCGGGCGATGGTTGCCCGCAGCATCAAGCACTGCATCACCCATGGCACCGAATACGCCGAAGAGTACCGGCTGTTGCAGCCCAACGATGAATTACGCTGGGTGTACGTGCGCGGCCGTTGCTACAAGGACCGCCACGGCCGGCCCAAGCGTTTTCTGGGCGCGGCCCTGGACCTGACCGAACGCAAGCGCACCGAGCAAGCCCTGCGCCAGAGCCAGACCGAGCTGCAGCTGATCATCAACGCCATGCCGATCCTCATCAGCTACGTGGACCGCGAAGAGCGCTTCCGGCTGAACAACAGCGCCTACCTGGACTGGTACGGCCTGACCCCGCAAGAGCTCTACGGCAAGACCATCCGCGAAGTGCTCGGCGAAGAGGCCTATGCCGCCCGCGCCCAACAGGTCGCCGATGCCCTGGCCGGCAAACCGTGCAGCTTCACCTTGCAGATGGACCATCGCGACGGTCGCCCGCGCCATGCACTGATCAACTACTTGCCTCGCCACGGGACGGACGGGGCGGTGAACGGTTTCTACATCTTCGTGATCGACGAGACCGAGAGCCGGAAAACCGAGGAAGCCCTGCGCAACCTCAACGAAACGCTGGAGGAGCGGGTCATCGCCCGGACCCGGCAACTGGCCGAAGCCAACCACCGCCTGCAAAGCGAGATGTTCGAACGCGAGCGCGCCGAAGAAGCCCTGCGCCATGCGCAGAAAATGGAGGCCGTGGGCCAACTCACCGGCGGCATTGCCCATGACTTCAACAACATGCTCACCGGCATCCTCGGCAGCCTCGACCTGATGCAACGCTACATCGCCGCCGGCCGCACCGCCGAGATCGGGCGCTTCACCGAAGCGGCGGTGTCCTCGGCCAACCGCGCCGCGGCCCTGACCCATCGGCTGCTGGCGTTTTCCCGCCGCCAGTCCCTGGACCGCAAGCCGCTGGACGCCAACGAGCTGGTGCGCTCGCTCGAAGACCTGCTGAGCCGGACCACCGGCGATCACATCGTGCTACGACTGCAACTGACCCACGAACTGTGGCCGGTCAGCACCGATGCCAGCCAGTTGGAAAACGCTCTGCTCAACCTGGTGATCAACGCCCGCGATGCCATGCCCGACGGCGGCGAATTGATCGTCGAAACCGCCAACGTCTATCTGGACGGCACTGACATCAACACCCTCGAACCGGTCAAGGCCGGCGACTACGTGATGATCGCGGTCAGCGACAACGGCAGCGGCATGACCCCCGCCGTGCTGGCCAAGGCCTTCGACCCGTTCTTCACCACCAAGCCCATCGGCCAGGGCACCGGCCTGGGCTTGTCGATGATCTACGGGTTTGCCCAACAGTCGGGGGGACACCTCAACCTGGACAGCGTGCCAGGCCAGGGCACGCGCGTGCAGTTGTACCTGCCGCGCCTGCACGTCGCGCCGGCCCAACAACCCGCCACGGCGGAGACGGTCGACGTACCGCCGGCCATCGCCGGGGAAACCGTGTTGCTGGTGGAAGATGAACCGGCGGTGCGCATGCTGGTGCTCGACCTGTTGAAGACCTTGGGCTACACCGCCCTGGAGGCCCAGGACGCTATGACGGCCCTGCCTCTGCTGGAATCGGAGCAACGCATCGACCTGTTGGTGACCGACGTCGGGCTGCCGGGCATGAATGGCCGGCAACTGGCGGAAATCGGCCGCCAGCACCGCCCGGGGCTGAAAGTGCTGTTCATGACCGGTTACGCGCAGAAAGCCGCCGAGCGCCAGGGGTTCCTCGACCAGGGCATGGACATGGTCGCCAAGCCCTTCACCCTCGATCTGCTGGCCAACAAGATTCGGACGATGATCAACCATGACAGCTGACTTGAGGCATAATCGCCGCCCCGTCGCACCGTTCAGGTCACCGCTGCAATGAAAGCCCAAGCCCGCCATATCCTGGTGAAAACCGCCGAAGAAGCCGAACAGCTCAAGCAACGCATCGCCAAGGGCGAAGCCTTCGATGTGCTGGCCAAGAAATACTCCACCTGCCCCTCGGGCAAACGCGGCGGCGACCTGGGCGAAGTGCGGCCAGGGCAGATGGTCGGTGCGATCGATGCGGTGATTTTCAAGAAGCCCTTGCGGGTGGTGCATGGGCCGATCAAGAGCAAGTTCGGCTATCACCTGGTGCAGGTGTTCTACCGGGATTGAAACTGAGCCTGGCGCTTGTGGGAGCGAGCTTGCTCGCGATGGCGGCGACACAGTCAATATCTCTGCAAGCTGACCCACCGCTATCGCGAGCAAGCTCGCTCCCACAGGTGTTGTGCCCACTTATTATTTTGGCATCAACGCCCCCGGCACCTGAATCACCCGGCTCGCCAACAGATGCCCCGCCTCGGCCGCCTCCGCTGGAGTGCCACCTAGCAAGCGGCTCGCCAGGTACGCGGCACTGAATGAATCTCCCGCCGCCGTGGTGTCCACCACACGCTCGACCCGTTGGGCGGGAATCTCATAAGACTCGCCATCGCAACGAATCAGGCAGGCCTCGGCACCACGCTTGAGCACCACTTCCGGCGTACCGAACTGCCCATAGGCGGCGAACATCGCGTCAGTGTCCGCATAGCCGAACAGTGCCTGCTCGTCTTCCACCGTCAGCAGGGCCAATTCCACGTGGGGCAATACGCTGCGATACGCCGCCCGCGCCGCCTCGATCGAGGCCCAGAGTCTCGGCCGGTAATTATTGTCGAACACCACCTGGGCCCCACGGCGACGGGCCTCGACCAGGGTTTCGATGAGCCTGGCGCGCCCCTGCTCGCCGAGCACCGCCAGGGTCACGCCACTGAAATACAGCACATCGTAATCCGGCAATGCCGCCAGGATCGGTGCGGCGGCCGGGGTGGTAAAACACTCGCGCACCGCCGCCTCGTTGCGCCAGTAGAGAAATCGCCGCTCGCCCGCCGCATCGGTCTGGATGCAATACAGACCCGGCAGGCGTCCAGGCAAGCGCTGGACCCGTTGCAGACCGATGTTTTCTTCGGCCCAGCGCTCACACATGGCATCGCTGAAACTGTCGTCGCCCAGGGCGGTGACGTAGTCCACCGCGCCCCTGTCGCCCAAGGCGCGGGACAGGTACACAGCGGTGTTCAGGGTATCGCCGCCGAAGCTTTGCAGCAGGCTGCCGTCGGCGCGTTGTTGCAGTTCGATCATGCATTCGCCGATCAGGGCGATGCGGGGTTTGGCGTGGTTCATGGGTGATCCTGATGGTTCGGTGATGTCTGGCAGGCCGCTATCGCGAGCAAGCTCGCTCCCACAGTGGATTGCTGTGAATGCAAACTCTGTGAGCGTCTCGATCCCCCTGTGGGAGCGAGCTTGCTCGCGATAGCCACGACTCGATCTCAAGCCTTAGAAGCAAGTCTCCATGCTCTCGACCACCCGCAACTGCTCATCCACCAGGCACCCCACCCGCCACTTGTCGAACGTCAGGCACGGGTGTGAAGTGCCAAACGAAATGATGTCGCCCACACGCAACTCAATCCCTGCCGCCACACTCATGAACGCATGTTGGTCCATCACCGCCGTCACCTTGCAGCCACTCACGTCGTCCCCCACCACCGAATCCGATCCGGGCGTGTAGCGCTTGAGCGGCACCGGTAATCCGGCGTCGTAGGCTACGTCGCGCTTGCCCAGGGCGATCACCGCGAAGCCCGGCTCTGGCAGCGATTGCACATGAGCCCAGACTTCCAGGGCCGGACGCAGGCCTTCGTGCAGGTCGCTGCGGCGCTCCAGCACGCAGCACTGGGCTTCCTTGTAGATGCCATGGTCATGGGCCACGTAACTGCCGGGACGCAGCACGCTGAGGAAACGCCCGTGGGCATTCTGGGCTTCGAAGGATTCGGCGATCAGGTCGTACCAGGCCGAACCCGAGGCGGTGATGATCGGTTTGTCGATGGCGAAAGCACCGTTGTCCTGCAGCTGCACCGCCAGCCGTACCAACGATGCCGCGAATGCGCGGATGCCACTGATGGCGTGGTCGCCATGGATCACCCCTTCGTAGCCTTCGATACCGGTCAACGCCAGCGCCGGTTGACTGCGAATGGCCTCGGCCAGGGCCAACACCTCAGCCTCGGTCCGGCAGCCACACCGACCACCGACCACGCCGTACTCGATCATCACGTTCAGCTTCATACCGCGTGCGGCGAAGAACGCCCCCAGGTCCGCGACGTTGTCCGGATGATCGACCATGCAATGGAATTCGAACGCCGGGTCAGCCAGCAGATCGGCGATCAGCGCCATATTTGGCGTGCCCACCAGTTGGTTGGCCATCAGCACTCGACGAACGCCGTGGGCGTAAGCGGCACGGGTCTGCACAGCGGTGGCGAGGGTCAGGCCCCAGGCACCGGCATCGAGCTGGCGTCGAAACAGCGCCGGGGTCATGCTGGTCTTGCCGTGGGGCGCCAGCTCGGCACCACTGTCGGTGACGAACGCTTGCATCCAGCGAATGTTGTGCTCCAGCGCCGCGCGGTGCAGCACCAACGCCGGCAGGCTGACGTCCTTGAGCAGATGAGCGCCGACGATGGCCGCACCCTTCTCTACGCCAGCATTGGGAATGACAGAAGACATGTTCGTACTCCTCGCACGCGGCCGCTCGCAGCCGCGATTATCTATTCATTGATGCGCCGGGCCAGGTTGTTGGCGCTTTCGATCAGCACCCGACGGTAGTCGGCGTAATTGTTCTTGGCGTCGGCCCGTGGGGCGACGATGCACAGGGTGGCGATGGCCACGCCGCCGGGGTCTTTGACCGGGGCGGCGAAGCAGTGGGTGAAGGTGTCGGCGACGCTGTCGAAGGAGAAGAACCCATCGAGGCCGGCCTGGCGGATTTCCTTGAGGAATTGCTCCAGGGGCAAGCGTTCGCCGTCCGGCAAAATGAAGTCGTCGGGGTCGATCAGGTCGACGATCTGTTGGTCACTCAAATGCGCCAGCAGCAGGCGCCCGGACGCCGTCCACGGGATCGGCGCGTTTTCACCGATGTCCGATGAAATGCGGAAATGCCGCTCGCCTTCCTTCATCAGCGCGACGGTGTATTTGCGCCCGTTGAGCAGGCACATCTGCGCCGTTTCGCGGGTCTGGCGCACGATCTCCTGCAAGGCCTGGTCAGCCTCGCGGCTCAGGTCGAAATGCCGCAGGTGCGCCTGCCCGAGGAAATACAACTGGCGGCCCAGGTAGACGTGACCGTCCTTGCCCACCGGCTCGAGGATGCGGCGCTCCAGCAGCGACGCCACCAGTTCATAGACCGTGGACTTGGGGCTGCCGATGCCGCTGGCAATATCGTTCGGGCGCAGCGGCTGGCCGATTTCCTTGAGGAAATCGAGGATATCGAACGCCCGATCCAGTCCCCGGGCCCGGCGTTTGATGGTGTCTTCGGTCATTTATTGCGTTCCCGTTCATTGGTCGTAGGAGCTGTCGAGTGTAACGAGGCTGCGATCTTTCCCCAGTCAATTGAGTCTTGAGCGAAAGCCCGGCAGATCAAGATCAAAAGATCGCAGCCTTCGGCAGCTCCTACAACGGTTCAGGCCTTTTTCTTGTACGCGATGCAATCGATCTCGACCTTGCAATCAACCATCATGCTCGCCTGCACGCAGGCCCTGGCCGGGGCGTGTTCAGGGCTGAAATATTCGCCGAACACCTTGTTGAAGCTCCAGAAATCCCGCGGGTCTTCCAGCCACACACCGCAGCGCACCACGTCCTTGAGCTCATAACCAGCCTCTTCGAGAATGGCGACCAGGTTCTTCATGGTCTGGTGGGTCTGCTCGACGATCCCGCCGACAATGATCTCGCCGTTCACCGCCGGCACCTGGCCGGACACGTGCAGCCAGCCATCGGCCTCCACGGCGCGGGCGAATGGCCGTGGCTGGCCGCCGCCTGCGGTGCTGCCGGTGCCGTAGCGCGTAATGCTCATGGGTGTTTCTCCTTGCTTGGATAGATTAACGATTCGACTGAATTAAAAGCGGGTGTTCTTGAGGAACTCCGCCAACCGCGGCGACTGCGGCCGCTCGAACAATTCTTTCGGTGGCCCTTGCTCTTCGATGCGGCCCTGGTTCATGAAGACGATCTTGTCGGAGACCTCGAAGGCAAAGCGCATTTCGTGGGTCACCAGCAGCATGGTCATACCGTCTTCGGCCAGGCCCTTGATCACGTTCAGCACCTCGCCGACCAGCTCCGGGTCCAGGGCCGACGTCACTTCGTCGAACAGCATCAGGCTGGGGTTCATGGCAATCGCTCGGGCAATCGCCACGCGCTGCTGCTGGCCACCGGACAACTGGCCGGGAAAGTGATCGCGCCGCTCCAGCAGGCCGACCCGCTCCAGCCATTTCTCGGCCAGGGCCACCGATTCGTCCTTGGGCAGTTTTTTCACCTTGATCAGGCCCAGGGTGACGTTCTGCAATGCGGTCAGGTGCGGGAACAGGTTGAATTGCTGGAAGGCCATGCCGGTCATCGCACGGTGCCGGGCGATGACCTTCTCGGGGTGGCGCACACGCTTGCCATCGATGTCGTCGTAGCCGATGGATTCGCCGTCGAGCACAATCTGCCCGCCCTGGAATTCTTCCAGCATGTTGACGCAGCGCAACAGCGTGGTCTTGCCCGAACCGCTGGAGCCGATCAGCGTGACCACGTTGCCGCGCTGCATGCTCAGGTCCACGCCCTTGAGCACTTCCAATGGGCCGTATTGTTTGCGCAGGCCGCGAATGTCCAGCAACGGTTGAGTATTGGAAGGAGTCGAAATATCAGTCATGGCAAGGCCACCCGCTTTTCAATGTGCCGCCCGAGCAATTCGATGGCGTAATTGATGATGAAAAAGAGAAACCCGGCGAACAGGTAAAACTCCAGGGTCATGAAGGTCCGGGCGATGATCTGCTGGGTGCTGAGCAACAGTTCGGCGACGCCGATCACCGACAACAGGGTCGAGGCCTTGACGATCTCGGTGGAGGAATTGACCCAGGTCGGCAGGATCTGCCGCAACGCCTGAGGCAACAGCACATAGCCCAGCGACTGGTAGAACGTCAGGCCGATGGCCTGGCTCGCCTCCATCTGCCCACGGGGCAGCGCCTGCAAGGCGCCGCGCACGATCTCGGCCACATGGGAACCGCAGAACAGCGTCAGGCCCAGGACACCGGCCTGGAATGCGCCGATCTGCCAGCCCAGGGCCGGAGCCATGTAGAAGCAGGCCAGCACCAGCACGAACACCGGCGTGCCGCGGATCAGGTCGACGTAGAAGCGAAACGGCGCGCGCATCCAGGTCCGGCCATAGGTCAGCACCAGGCCGGCGACCAGGCCGATCAGCGTGCCCAACACAATCGCCAACAGCGAACACTGCACACTGGTCAGGAAACCGGCCCACAGGGTGTCCCGGGCGACCCATAACTCATGCAACCAACTGGGTGATTCGTACATGGGAGACTCCTAACGGCGGATCGCAAGGCGCTGCTCGAAATACCGCAGCACCATGGCAATGAGGTAACAGGCCGCGACATACAGGGCCGTGGTCACCAGCCAGGTTTCGATCACCCGGTAGCTCTCCACGTTGATCTTGCGGGCGTAATAGGTCAGCTCCGGCACGGCGATCGCCGCCGCCAGGGAGGTGTCCTTGAACAGCGAAATGAAGTTGTTCGACAAGGCCGGCAACACGTTGCGCAGCATCACCGGCACGGTGATGTAGGCCTTCACCTGCCACTCGCCCAGGCCGATGGCCAGCCCCGCTTCCCGCTGCCCCTTGTGAATGCTCAACAGTCCGCCGCGGAACACTTCGGTCAAGTAAGCCCCGGCGTACAACGAGAGGGTGATGACGAACGACGGCAGCTTATCCAGGCGAATGCCCAGGCTCGGCAAGGCGAAGTAGATCAACAGGATCAGCACCAGGATTGGCGTATTGCGGATCACCGTGACATACACCGACGCCAGCACCCGCAGGACCCGGTGCTTGCTCAGCAGCGCGAACGCCATGGCCAGGCCGATCACGCAACCGATGGCGATCGACACCAGTGCCAGGGAAAGCCCCAGGCCCAGCCCCGCCAGCAAGGTGTCGAAATCGCGCCAGACGGCGGCAAAGTTCAACTGATAATTCATGGTTGGCAGTACCTTCGACGAAGCGCCCACAAGGGGCGCCCCGGGCTCACAGGGTCATTTGAATTCAACGGGGAAACCAATCGCCGGCGACGGCAGCTCGACGCCGAACCACTGCTTGAACGACGCCGCATAGGTTGGAAATTCCACGCCGGTCATGGCTTCATGCAAGGTGGTGTTGACGAAGTTCAGCCAGTCCTGGTCGCCGCGCTTGACCGCACAGGCGTAGGTTTGCGGGCTCCAGGCATAGGTCGGGCTGCGGTAGCGCCCAGGGTTCTGCACCATCAGGTACTTGACCGAGGATTGGTCGGTGGCGGCGGCATCGGCGCGGCCGGAGTTCACCGCCTGGTACATCAGGTCGACACTGTCGTACTGGTCGACCTTGGCCTTGGGCAGCGCCTGGTGCACCAATTCTTCGGCGTAGACGTTCTGCAGCACCGCCACGGTGACGTCATCGCCCGCGGCCTTGAGGTCTTCGATTTCCTTGTACTTGCTGTTGGCCGGCAGCAGCAGGCCGACGCCTTCGCGGTAGTACGGCAGCGTGAACGCCACTTGCTGGGCACGACTGGCGGTGACGGTGATGAACTGGCAGCTCATGTCGACCTTGTCGGTCAGCAGGTTGGGGATCCGCGCATCGGACGACTGCACCACGAACTCGACCTTCTCCGGGTCATTGAACAGGCCCTTGGCGACCATGCGCGCGATATCGATATCAAAGCCCTGCAACTTGCCATCCGCTCCCTGGAAGTGCCACGGTGCATTGGTACTGCCCGTGCCCACGATCAATTTCCCCCGCTGCAGCACGCTGTCCAGCTTGCTGTCGGCCGCCTGGGCGACACCCATGGCAGCCGTCGTGGCCGCGAAGAGAAAAACACACGCTTTGAACAAGGAAGGTCGGCGTTGCATGGCAAGCACTCCAGAATGATTTTATTCCGCTATACCGGAACATGGTATGTAACAACGGAATAGACAGCAGAAAGTGTGCCACAGGCTTGATGCCCATGGGTGAGGAAAATGGAAAGTTAAGGAAATCAGAGGGATGGGAAAAACAGACCTGCGGACGCTGGCGCTCGCATGTGAATGCTGTTGCTACCGTTAGCTACGACGCACGGGTAATAAGGCCCCAAACCGGGTACCCGCGCACCGAAACGGAGCCACTCTGGAGTTGTAAATGGCTATCTGTGGGAGCGAGCTTGCTCGCGATAGATATGGATCAGTCAATGTTGATGTTGAATGACCTGACGCTATCGCGAGCAAGCTCGCTCCCACCATTGTTCGGCGGTGTGCCTGGTCTATTTGCGCTTGTAGCTCTTGCTGCCGCCAGGCGTGAGGCAATAGACCCCGCCCCGGGGACCGACGCAGTAATTGCCACTGCCGCATTGGCAACCGTCGGCGGACTTGAGCAGCGACTGCGGCCGCGCCTCGTTCCGAAGCCCCAGCACAGCGGAACAGGACTTCTTCGAAGCACTGATCGAGCCGTCATTGCACAGGAAGGTATCGCCGTCACATCCGGCAATACCGCCCTTGCGGCCGGAACACGGTTGATTGGCGGCAAGGGCCGAAGTGACCAGGGCCAACAACAGGATCGCGACACAGGTGCGAAGTAAAGCGGACGTTCCGTGATAGCGTTTCATGACAGCTTCCTGGCTGATAGATGGCCCTATGCTAGCACCTGATCATCTGCTGCGCCTAACGCCCGCAAAACCTCACCCTGGACAACATCCGCAAATCCCCCTCGTGGTAATAGTCATCACTCCAGCTGTCATCCACCGACAGTGGCTTGACCTGTTTGAGGGCGAGTTTTTTCGCGAAGTAGCGAAAGCGGTAATGCTCATAGAAACGTAGCAATTCCAGCCCGTAGCGGTCGGCCAGGTCGGTGTTGCCCTGGATGATCAGGTAGTTCTCGTCGTTGCCGCTGCTGGCGGCGGCGCTGAGGTTGTGGCTGCCGCTGAGGATGGTCGGCGTGTCACTGGTGAAGTCGGTGACGATGGCTTTGGTGTGCACCAGTAGATTGCCTTTCTGGCCTTTCATGTTTTCCCGCAACCAGCCCTCCAGACCGGTGTTGAGCAACGCGGTGGCGGCGAATTCGGCGGTGCGGTCGGCATGGAAGCCGGTGATGCGGCTCTTGGTGTTTTGCAGGCCGTAACGCAGCACGTCGTCATTGGGTTGGCCGAGCACGGCATCGAGAATCCGGTCGGGCAACACAAAGGCGGTGACGAACAACAGGTCCTTTCGCGCCCCTTTGATGATGTCGACAAAGCGGTCCAGGTCGCCCTCTCCGGCGCGCGGCGAAAACCCAGCGAACAACGCTTCTTGCGGGGCCATGGCATTGTTCAAGGTCAGCCACTGGCGAGTGGTATCGACGTCCTGGGGCGTTGCCCAGATTTGCTCGAATACCTGGAGATAGCGGCTGCTGATCCGAGGGTCGTCCAGCACATGCACGACGTTGGCCTGGCGGTAGACACCGTTGGCGGTGAAGTTGGTGCTGCCGCACAGCACGGCTTCAGGTTGCAATGAGCCGCTGGCCCCCACCTTGCTCAGAACAATGAACTTGTTATGGAAAATGTTGTGGGTGATCCGCCCACGTTTGTTGGCCGCCGGCATGTTCTCGAGGCTGGCTTCGTTGCGCGCCGTGGTGTCGTCTCCTGGCTCGGCGTGATACAGCACCCGCACCTGGGCGCCGCGAGCGTGAGCGGCAGTCACCGCGTCGACGATCACCGGCAATTCGTATTCATAGATGGCGACGTCCAAGGCCCAGCGGGCATCCAGCGCCCGGTCGATGAAACCGGTCAAGCGCCCCAGCAAGCCGTTTTCCAACCAGCGACGTGGTGCGTCGGGCCAATCATCGATGGACAGGTGCTTGTTGGCATCGATCAGTGCGTCCACTTCGGGAAACTTGCGCTGGAACGCCTGGCTGGCGGCCACGGCACGGTTGAAGATGACCCGCTGGTCGGCCGGGTGCCCGTCGTCGCTGGTGACGGTGACGGCCAGGGATTCGCCCAATTGCGGTGAATCGGGGCTGCCATAGGCCAGGTGCACGCGATAGTGGATCGTCACGCCGGGGTTGACGGCGTAGTCGGCCCAACGAAATTTCTGCAGGGGTGCCTTGTCGCTGGGGGTGGCGTGGAACTGGGGAAAGGTGTGGGTCTTGTCGGGGAACGTCAGGCTGTTGAACAGGAACAGCCAGGGCTTGTCCCCCTGCTGTTTCTCGATGGCAAAACCCAGCAAACCCTTGCGCCGGGGTTCGGCCAGGTCCATGGCGAGCAGCACGCCGTTGGTGCCGGCATAGGCCTTGACCCGAAAATCGTCCTGGGCATTGGTGACGAGTACACGCATGGTTCACTCCTGTGAGGGGCTGCTTGAGCATAGTGCAGTGATGCGGGTCAGGTGGGCAGGTCATCGGAACCGAGGGGATGCCATCGCGAGCAAGCTCGCTCCCACAGGGGACCGGGGTGTTCATCACCCATGTATTCACAAAACAGTGTCGGAGCGAGCTTGCTCGCGATGGGGCCCTGACAGTCACAGAACCTTTCAATCAGCCTCATCGATATGCCGATACTCAGCCTGCAACTGCCCCGCCAACTGCCGGGCCCGGCCCAGGCGGATCGGGCCGCGCTCGATGTCGATCAACAGGCACGGGCAATCCAGGGAGGGCAGTGGCAGTCCCTCCTTGACTCGTCCGTCGGTCATCACCAACACCCGCTGTTGCTCCGCCGGGAAGCGCTTGCGCCGGGCCGTCAACCAGCGTCCGGCCTCGTTCAGCGCCGCCAGCAACGGTGTACCGCCGCCGGCACCCAAGCCATCGAGCCAGTCGCGCAGGCCCACCGAGGCCTTGAGCCCTTGCACCTGCCAGTTCGGTTGCGTACCGCTGGCCGTCAACAGCGCCAGGCGGGCCCGCTGCCGGTAGGCGTCGTCGAACAGTTGCGCCAACAAGCCTTTGCCGTCACTCAAGGCCCGATGCCGACGGGTCGAGGCCGAGGCATCGACGATGACCAGCCACAACTCATGGGGCGAGCGCTGGCGGCTGTGAAAACGCAGGTCCTCCTGCAGGCGTGGACGACCATTGAGCAGCGTCCCCGGCCAGTTCACCGCACCACTGGCCGCGGCTTTGCTCCGACCCTGGCGTCCCTGCTCCAACTGTCCTGCACGGGGCCCGGCATTCGCCCCCGCCGTTGAACGAGGGCGAATGCCTAGGGCTTTTTTGGCCAGCTCGGCACGTCACGTCGAGCACCGGTCGGCAGTGCCCGGGCCGGCAGGTCGCCCCACTGGCCTTGGCCTTCGTTGGGCTTGGCCGTTTCATTCGCAGCCGTTTGCGGCGCCTGGGACGACGCCGGTGCCGAATGCCCGCGCCGCCGATGCCGCAGGGCAAATTCGGCGACCGCATCGATGTCCTCATCGGCAATCGCAGCAGCGCCACGCCAGGCCGCATGGGCCCGGGCCGCCCGCAGCCAGACCAGGTCAGCGCGCAAGCCATCGACCCCGGCGGCAAAGCAGCGCTCGGTGATCTGCGCCAGCGCCGCATCATCCAAGGCGATCCCGGCCAACCGATTGCGCGCCTGTTGGCAGCGTTCACGCAACTGCTGCTGGGCCGTCTCCCACTCCGCGCAGAACGCCAGCGGGTCACTGTCGAAATCCAATCGCCGGCGAATGATCTGGCCACGCTCAGCCGGTGCGGTGTGACCGTCGAGGGCGACGTTCAGGCCGAAACGGTCGAGCAATTGCGGCCGCAGCTCGCCCTCTTCCGGGTTCATGGTGCCGATCAGCACAAAGCGCGCCGGATGCCGGTGGGAAATGCCGTCGCGCTCGATCAGGTTGGTGCCACTGGCGGCCACATCCAGCAGCAGGTCCACCAGGTGATCGGGCAGCAGGTTCACTTCATCGACATACAGCACGCCACCGTCGGCCTTGGCCAGCACGCCAGGAGAAAACTGCGCGCGCCCCTCCCCCAGGGCCACATCCAGATCGAGGGTGCCCACCAGCCGCTCTTCGGTGGCACCGAGGGGCAAGGTGACGAACTGACCGCTGGCCAGCAGGTCCGCCAGGCCCCGGGCCAAGGTGGACTTGGCCATGCCCCTCGGACCTTCGATCAGCACACCGCCGATTTTCGGATCGATCGCGGCCAGGCACAGGGCCAGTTTCAGGTCATCGGCGCCGACCACGGCGGAGAGCGGGAAATGGGGTTGGGTCATGGTGAATGTCTCATGAATGTGCGAGGTTCCTGTTGTCCTCATTTCAGCCATCCTCCTCAATGTCCAACAACAAATTCTCCAGGGCTTCGCGATAGTCGCCCGGCGCCTGCCACATCCCCCGCTGCTGCGCTTCGAGCAGGCGCTCGGTCATGTCCCGCAGGGCGTCGGGGTTGTGCTGGCGGACGAAGTCCCGGGTGTCCGGATCGAGCAGGTAGGCATCGGCCAGCAAAGCGTACTGGTGATCGTCGATCAGCTGTGTGGTGGCGTCGAAGGCGAACAGGTTGTCCACCGTCGCCGCCAGTTCGAACGCGCCTTTATAGCCGTGCCGCTTCACGCCGTCGATCCACTTCGGATTGGCCGCGCGGGAACGGATGACGCGGTTGAGTTCTTCCTTCAGGGTACGAATCCTGGGCAAGTCCGGCTGGCTGTGATCGCCATGATAGCTGGCCGCGGCCTGCCCGCTGAGGGTCTCCACCGCCGCCAGCATGCCGCCCTGGAATTGGTAGTAATCATTGGAATCGAGCAGGTCGTGCTCGCGGTTGTCCTGGTTCTGCAACACCGCTTGCACCTGGCTCAGACGCCGAGAGAACGGCTCCCGGGCGGCGGTGCCTTCATCGCTGCCGCCGTAAGCGTAGCCGCCCCAGTTCAGGTACACCTCGGCCAAATCCTCGCGGCTTTGCCACAAACGACCGTCGATCGCACCCTGCACACCCGCGCCATAGGCACCGGGCTTGGCACCGAAGATCCGCCAGCCGGCCTGGCGTGCCGCCGCTTCCGGCTCCAGGCCCGACGCCAACAAGGCTTCGCGTTCGCCACGGACCTTGGCCGCCAGAGGGTTCATGTCGTCCGGTTCATCGAGGGCGGCGACGGCCTGCACCGCTGCATCGAACAGCCGGATCAGGTTGGCAAAGGCGTCCCGGAAGAACCCGGACACCCGCAGCGTGACATCGACTCGCGGCCGGTCCAGCAGGCTCAGCGGCAGGATCTCGAAGTCATCGACCCGCTGGCTGCCGGTGGCCCACACCGGACGCACGCCCATCAAGGCCATGGCCTGGGCGATGTCGTCGCCGCCAGTGCGCATGGTGGCGGTGCCCCACACCGACAGGCCGAGCTGGCGCAGGTGATCGCCGTGGTCCTGCAAGTGCCGCTCGAGGATCAGGTTCGCCGACTGGAAACCGATGCGCCACGCCGTGGTGGTGGGCAGGTTGCGCACGTCCACGGAGAAGAAATTGCGCCCGGTGGGCAACACGTCGAGGCGTCCGCGACTCGGCGCGCCGCTGGGGCCGGCCGGCACGAAGCGCCCGCTCAAGGCATCGAGCAGGCCACGGATTTCCGCCGGCCCGCAGGCGTCCAGGCGCGGGGCCACGACGGCTCGCAGGTTTTCAATGATGCTGCCCACCCCCTCCCAGCCCGGCGCGTCGAGCTGCTCGACCGTGCCGTCCAACGCCTGCTCGATCAACTGCGCGGCGAACAGCTCCAGGCGCTCGCGGGTATCGCCGGCGGTGCGCCAGGGCTCGGTGCTGATCCGGCGCAATGCCTCGGGACAGTCGCCCGTCCAAGGCTCGGCCAAGGCGCAATCCAGCGGATCGAAGCCCAGCCCGAACGCCTTGGCCAGCGCCCGCAGCAGGCTCGACTGCGCGCCTTTGCCATCGCCCCGGGGAATGCGCAGCAACGCCAGCAACGTGTCGATACGCAGCCGCCCACTGGGCGACTCACCAAAAATGTGCAAACCGTCACGGATCTGCGACTCCTTCAAGTCGCACAGGTACGTGTCCAGGCGTGGCAGCCAGATCGCGGCGTCAGCGTCACTGTCGAGGCCGGCATCCAGTTGCAGCTCGCGGTCGATGTGGGTCTCGCGCACCAGGTTGAGAATGTCCCGTTGCAGTTCCCGGGCACGACGCGGATCGAGCAATTGCGCCTCGTAGTATTCGTCGGCCAGCAGCTCGAGGTTACGCAGCGGTCCGTAGGTTTCGGCCCGGGTCAGCGGCGGCATCAAGTGGTCGATGATCACCGCCTGGGTGCGACGCTTGGCCTGGGCGCCCTCACCCGGGTCGTTGACGATGAACGGATAGATATTCGGCAGTGGTCCCAACAGCACGTCCGGCCAGCAATTTTCCGAGAGCCCGACACCTTTGCCCGGCAGCCATTCGAGGTTGCCGTGCTTGCCGACGTGGATCACCCCGTGGACGCCGTAGGTGTGGCGCAACCAGAAATAAAACGCCAGATAACCGTGGGGCGGCACCAGGTCCGGGTCGTGGTACACCGCGCTCGGGTCGACCTGATAACCCCGGGCCGGCTGGATGCCGACGAAGGTCAGGCCCAGGCGCAGGCCGGCGACCATCAGGCGGCCGTCGCGGAACATCGGGTCCTGCTCGGGCGAGCCCCAGCGCGCCAGCACCGCTTGGCGATTGGCCTCGGGCAGCGCGTCGAACAGGGCCAGGTAGGCATCCAGGGCCAGGCTCTGGTGGCATGGCCGCAGGTCGAGGCTGTCCAGGTCGTTGCTGACGCCGCCGAGCAATTGCCGGATCAACGCAGTGCCGCTCGCTGACAGTTCGGCCGGCAGTGGATAGCCCTCGGCCTGCAAGGCCCGCAGGATATTCAAGGCCGCCGCCGGCGTATCCAGGCCGACGCCATTGCCGATGCGTCCGTCCCGGGTCGGGTAGTTGGCGAGGATCAGCGCCACACGCTTCTGCCCATTGGGCAGGCGCGCCAAGGTGGTCCAACGTCGGGCCAGCTCGGCGACAAAATCCATGCGTTCGGGTACGGCGCGGTAGCAGACCACGTCGCTCTGGCTGCGCTCACTGCGCCAGGCGAGGTCCTTGAAACTGATGGGGCGGCTGATGATCCGGCCATCCAGCTCCGGCAAGGCAATGTGCATCGCCAAGTCTCGCGGGCCCAGGCCCTGCTCGCTGGCGCGCCAGCCCGGTTCGTTGTCCTGGGCGCAAATGGCCTGGATCACCGGGATGTTGCGACGGAACGGTCGCAGGTGCGGCGCTTCCGGGCTGGACTGGGCGAAGCCGGTGGTATTGAGGATCACCCCCGCTTCCACTTCATCCAACCAGTCCTCCACCCGCGCCAGGCAACCGGGCTCCTTGAGGCTGGCCACGGCAATCGGCAATGGGTTGAGCCCCGCCGCTTGCAGGCGCTGGCAGAACACGTCGATGAATGCAGTGTTCGCCGCTTGCAAGTGGGAACGATAAAACAGCACCGCCGCCACCGGTTGCCCGGCGTTCCACTCGGCTTGCCAATCGCCGAGGCTGGCGCTGGTTTTTTCCGGGTGGTAGATCGCCGTGCGCGGCAGGGTCTGCGGCTCGGCCCACGGATAATCGCGGCCGAACCATTGACTGCCGAGGTAGTGAAACAGGTCCAGGGCATTGCCCAGGCCGCCCTGGCGCAAGAACTGCCAGAGCCGGTCGCGGTCCTCGACGGCCACGTTGCTCAGGTCACTGAGCTCCGGGTCCGGTCGATCATCCCCCGGCACCAGGATCAGCTTCACCCCGCGCCCGGCCAGGTCCATCAGGCGCTCGATGCCGTAGCGCCAATAGCCAATGCCGCCGTGCAGCGACAGCAGGATCACCTTGGCGTGGCGCAGCACGTCTTCGAAATACAGATCCACCGAGGCGTGGTTCTGCACCTGCATCGGATTGGCGAGGCGAAACTCCGGATAATCGCCCGGCAGCTGCTTCGCCGCTTCGGCCAGCAGCGCCAGGCTGGAGTCGCCGCTGCACAGGATCACCAGCTCGGCGGGGGTTTGCCCCAGGTCGGCAATGTTGTCATCCGACACGAAACCGCCGGGCTGGGTCCTGAGCAGGTGCATGGCTTAGGCGCTGAGGGCGGCGCGCAACTGCGCTTCGAGCAGCGCAGCATCCAGCGCTTGGCCGATCAGCACCAGACGGGTGACCCGCGCTTCCTCGGCGCCCCACTGGCGGTCGAAATGCTTGTCGAAACGCGTGCCAACGCCTTGGATCAGCAGGCGCATCGGCTTGTTCGGGATCGCCGCGAAACCCTTGACCCGTAGTACGCCGTGCTGGACCACCAGTTGCGTCAACGCGTCCAGCAACAGGCTTTCGTCGGCCTGGGGCAGCTCGATGGAGATGGAGTCGAAGGCGTCGTGATCGTGGTCGTCATCGTCGCCATCGTGGTGATGGTCGTGATGGCTGTGGCGGCCGTCGATGTGTTCTTCGGAACCGGCGCCCAGACCGATCAACACGTCCAGCGGCAGGCGACCGTTGCTGGCTTCGATGACCTTGACCGCCGGCGGCAGCTCTTCGGCGACTTCCAGGCGAACCTTGGCCAGGTCTTCAGGGCTGATCAGGTCGGCTTTGTTGAGGATCACCAGGTCGGCGCTGGCCAACTGATCGGCGAACAGCTCGTGCAACGGCGATTCGTGGTCCAGGTTCGGGTCGAGTTTGCGCTGGGCATCGACATGGTCGGGGAAGGCGGCGAAGGTGCCGGCGGCCACGGCGGGGCTGTCGACCACGGTAATCACCGCATCGACCGTGCAGGCGCTGCGGATTTCCGGCCATTGGAAAGCCTGGACCAGCGGCTTGGGCAAGGCCAGGCCGGAGGTTTCGATCAGGATATGGTCGAGGTCGCCGCGCCGGGCCACCAGCTCGCGCATCACCGGGAAGAACTCTTCCTGCACCGTGCAGCACAGGCAGCCGTTGGCCAGTTCGTAGACGCGGCCGTTGGCTTCTTCTTCGGTACAACCGATGGCGCACTGCTTGAGGATCTCGCCGTCGATGCCCAGTTCGCCGAACTCGTTGACGATCACGGCGATGCGCCGGCCCTGTGCGTTGTCGAGCATGTGCCGCAGCAAGGTGGTCTTACCCGAACCGAGAAAGCCGGTGACGATGGTGACGGGGAGTTTGGCCAGTGTTTTCATCGGATGCCCTTTGGCAAGGTGGCGGGCAAACGGGACGACAACCGCGGGCACAGGTGTGCACGGAAGATTTCGCCACCGGATCACCCCGCCCGGTTGTAGTGAGAATCTGTCTCGAGGCAGGTCTCCTGGCTGACGGCGGGCCAGTCTTGCGACTGGCAATGGCTGCGCCTTCCCGTGCGCCTTTGGTAAAAGGGCATGCACAGTGGCCTTGCAGAAATCTCACCGTTCACAGTTGCGGGGGCAGCCGCGGCTTGGACCGCGTTCCCTTCTTAGCCTCGGCACAGGCCGAAGAACCTCGAAGGCGCAAGGCTACGCAGGGTGTGGGGGCGGGTCAATCTCCGCAAGGAAGTTCTGCGGTGTTCTTGCCGCCGCCATCGCGAGCGAGCTCGCTCCCACATGGTTCCCGTAGCCCCCTGTGGGAGCGAGCTTGCTCGCGATGGGCTGCGTAGCGGCCCCCTGTGCATTGACGGCCCCGCCCCACCCATGCTCTCCTGTGTGCCTAGTTACGGGTGCCCTTCACAGGGTGAAACGGGAAACCGGTGAATCGTGTGCTTTACTCCAAAGCCACGTCAGTCCGGTGCTGCCCCCGCAACGGTAAGCGAGCGAAGCGTCTGAACCACTGTGTCCCCGGACATGGGAAGGTGACGCTTGCAGGCCAGGCACGCGCCCGGCCCCTCGCGAGCCCGGAGACCGGCCCATGACTCAAAGCATCAACAAACCCGCGGTGGGCGGGCGCTGTTCGAACCTTGGCGGTCTTTCGCCCGGGGTCTCATTGCGCTCGCATCCCCACGGAACAAAAACAGAGGGAAGCGCCATGTCGACCATCAGCAGCACCGCCCGCACCGCCAGCAGCACCACCACCCTGAGCCAACGCCTGAGCGCCGCGATCCTGGCTTCGATCCTGGGCGCGGGGCTGGTCTATTTCGCCGGTTTCTCCCACATCGAGGCAGTGCACAACGCCGCCCACGATACCCGCCACAGCGCTGCCTTCCCCTGCCACTGAGAACTGACGACATGATCAAGCGTATCGCGCAGACCGCCGGTTTCAGCGGTTTGCTGGCCGCCCTGCTGCTGACCCTGTTGCAGAGTTTCTGGGTATCGCCGCTGATTCTCCAGGCGGAAACCTTCGAGAAGGCCCCGGCGACCGAGGTCCATGAGCACACCGACGGTGCGGCCCACACCCATGATGCCGAGGCCTGGGAACCGGAAGACGGCTGGCAGCGCGTGCTGTCCACCACCGGCGGTAACCTGGTGGTCGCCATGGGTTTTGCCCTGATGCTGGCGGGCCTGTACACTTTGCGCGCACCGACTCGCACCTCCCAGGGCCTGCTCTGGGGCCTGGCCGGTTATGCCACTTTCGTCCTGGCACCCACCCTCGGCCTGCCCCCGGAATTGCCCGGCACCGCAGCGGCCGACCTGGCCCAGCGGCAGATGTGGTGGATCGGCACCGCGGCCTCGACGGCGGTGGGCATTGCCCTGATCGTGTTCGGCCGGCATTGGCTGCTCAAGCTGCTGGGCGTGGCGACGTTGCTGGTACCCCACGTCATCGGTGCGCCACAGCCCGAAGTCCACTCGATGCTGGCGCCCGAAGCGCTGGAAAGCCAGTTCAAGATCGCCTCGCAGGTGACCAACGTCGCCTTCTGGTTGGCCCTGGGCCTGATCAGCGCCTGGCTGTTTCGCCGTGACGGTCAAGCCCACCACGACGCATGAACACTGGGGCGATGCTGGTGATCGGCCTCGGTTGCCAGCGCGGTTGCCCGGCCAGCACGCTGCGGGCCTTGCTCGAACAGACGTTGTCGGCCCACGAAATCGCACTTCACCAGGTACGGGCCCTGGCCAGCATCGACCTCAAGCGTGACGAGCCCGGGCTGCTGGAACTGGCCGGGCAACTGGCACTGCCGCTGACCTGCTTCAGTGCCGAACAGTTGGCCGGTTACGAGCGGCGGCTCAGTCATCGTTCCGAGATCACCTTCGAGCGAACCGGTTGCTACGGCATCGCCGAAAGCGCCGCCCTGGCCTTGGCCGATCAATTGGGCACGACGCCCGCAACGCTGCTGATTCCCCGTCAAACAGGCCCCATGAGCACGTTGGCATTGGCGGTCGTGGCGTAAATCCCGATAATCGTCGTTCAGGATCATGAGCGATCTTCATCTGGGCGACGCTCACCCACCTTTCACAGGAGCCGGTCATGACCGTGTACTTCATCGGCGCCGGCCCCGGCGACCCGGACCTCATCACGGTCAAAGGCCAGCGACTGATCCGCCAGTGCGCGGTGATCATCTACGCCGGCTCGCTGGTGCCGACCGCCGTCCTCGAAGGCCATTGTGCCGAACAGGTGATCAACAGCGCCGAGTTGCACCTGGAACAGATCATCGAATTGATCAGCGGCGCCCATCTCAAGGGCCAGGACGTGGCCCGGGTGCACTCCGGCGACCCGAGCCTGTACGGCGCCATCGGCGAACAGATTCGTTGCCTGCGGGAACTGGACATCCCTTTCGAAATCATCCCGGGCGTGACCGCGACCTCAGCCTGCGCCGCCCTGCTGGGTGCCGAACTGACCTTGCCGGACATCTCCCAGAGCCTGATCCTCACCCGTTACGCCGATAAATCCCCGATGCCTGCTGGGGAAGAACTGGGCAACCTGGCACAGCACGGGGCGACCATGGCGATTCACCTGGGGGTCAATCACCTGGAAAAGATCGTCGACGAACTGCTGCCCCACTACGGCGCGGATTGCCCGATTGCGGTGATCCACCGGGCGACGTGGCCGGATCAGGATTGGGTGCTGGGGACGCTGGCAGATATTGCCAAGAAGGTGCAGGCCAAGGGTTTCCGCCGAACGGCGCTGATCCTGGTGGGGCGTGTGCTGGGCAATGACGTGTTCAGCGAATCGTCGCTGTACCGCGCCGGACATGCGCATCTCTACCGGCCCTGATGCAATCCGATCCCCTGTGGGAGCGAGCTTGCTCACGATAACGACGGCACATTCAACATCATCGCAGGCTGACCCACCGCTATCGCGAGCAAGCTCGCTCCCACAGGGCGGTGGGTACAGGCTGACGACTGAAACGGATGTGGCGAGGGGAGCAAGCTCCCTCGCCACACACTATCCGCAGCGAACACCTATCAGTAGTAGGCGTTTTCTTTCTGCGTATGGTCGGTCACGTCGCGCACGCCCTTGAGCTCTGGAATGCGCTCGAGCAAGGTGCGCTCGATGCCTTCCTTCAAGGTCACGTCAGCCTGGCCGCAGCCCTGGCAGCCGCCGCCGAACTGGAGCACGGCGATGCCGTCTTCCACCACGTCGATCAGCGAAACCTGGCCGCCGTGGCTGGCCAGCCCCGGGTTGATTTCGGTTTGCAGGTAGTAATTGATGCGCTCGTTGACCGGGCTGTCGGCATTGACCATCGGCACCTTGGCGTTCGGTGCCTTGATAGTCAGCTGGCCGCCCATGCGGTCGGTGGCGTAATCGACCACCGCATCGTCCAGGAAGGCTTCGCTGAACGAATCGATGTACGCGGTAAAGCTCTTGAGCCCCAACGCGGTGTCTTCGGGTTTTTCTTCTCCCGGCTTGCAGTAGGCAATGCACGTCTCTGCGTACTGGGTGCCGGGCTGGGTGATGAAGATGCGGATCCCAATCCCCGGGGTGTTCTGCTTGGACAGCAGGTCGGCCAGGTAATCGTGGGCGGCATCGGTAATGGTAATGGCGGTCATGGAAACTCCTCGCAGGCTTGACGGCAGTTTACGCCAATCATCGCGCCGGACAAAGTCCTAGTATTTTTGTCAGGAAAGCGTCCGACGGCAGGGGGTTTGCCGCCGGACAGGCCGATCAGAGGTTCTGGTAGCGATTCATGTCCAGCACACCGCTTTCCACCGGCTCCGTTTCCTGGATGTACTGGCTCAGGTCATGGAAGTAATACCAGAACTGCGGGTGACTGCGGCGAATCCCCCAGCGCTCGACAATCCGCTCGAACGCCGGCTCATCCTGGGCACGTTCCATGGCCTCGACGAATGCCGGCACTTGCCCGGCCGGAATGTTGAACATGAAGTTCGGATAGCTGCTGAGCACGCCCGGGTAGACCGTCAGCGTGTCCAGCCCCGGCTGGTAGCGCGTCTCCTCGCCCAGCAGGAACGCCACGTTGCTGTGGGCCCGGTTGCGCAGCAGGCTGTAGACCTCACGGTGGCCGCTGGCGGTTTCGATGCGCAACAGGGTCGCTTCCGGCAGTTGGTCGATCACCTTGAGCCCCGCCGCTGGGCGCGACACCAGCCGACTGAGGGCCTGCTCGGCGTTTTGCAGCGTCGGGTCGATGTTCGGGCGTGAGCAGTAGGCACCGTCGCAGCGGTTGATCGGATCGGGGTGCGCGTTCAGCTCGCCATAACGGGCCAGCAGTTGCCGGGCGAAATCACCCTTGGGGTCGCGTTCGTCAAGCTTGAGGGCGGTCGGCTTGTCATTGTCGATGGCCTCATAATCGAGCCACATCTTGAATTTGCCACCGGCCTGGTACCAGTCGTCGAGGTAACCTTCCCGGGAGTCGGCCGGCATCAGGCGCAGGAAGTTCTGCTCCGCACCGTTGCGGATCAAATCGAAATACAGCCGGGTCTGGGCCTGGTGGGAGACGTTGCCGAACACGTCGAAATTCACCGCCAACTGGTAATAGGTACGCTCCAGCAAGGGGAAGTCGAACAGCCACATCGTCTGCGGCACCTCCCCGATCAGCCCCTTGGTGACCGACGCGCTGTCGAAATGCCGGAAAATGCTCAACAGCGCGTTGTCGTTGCCGGCCCACAGCGTCGACCAGCTCGGAGCCGGCAGCTCGGCATAGTTGTCGCGGCGCAAGGCCTCGTACTCGTTGCGCTTGTCACGGTAATCGAGCCACAGGCCGAGGACGCTGCCCACGTCGTCGTTCTGCCCCGGCATCGCCAGCAGCGGTGTGGCCTGGCCGCGGTAGTTCGGGTCGGTGATGTACAGGTCGTGTTCGGGGGCCTGGAACAGCGCCCAGAAATTGTCGCGGATCACGTCCGTGGCGATCTGGCCCCGGCACACCGGCCCGCGAATGAACGTCCGCACGAAATACTCGGCGTTATCGAGCATGAATTGGTAGCGGGCCTGGGCCGGGATCGCTTCGAAGGTGGAAAACGGGTTGGCCCGGCGCTCCGGACCGTAGCCCGGCAACGCGGTGACCTGCCACTTGCCGCTGTAGAACAGGCTCTTGATCCGCGCCATCTTCGCCGCGCTCAAGCCGTAGGTGATGTGGGTCTTGTGCACGATCACCCCTTGCACCGGCCAGAGCCGATAATAGACGCGGGTGCCGGGATCGTCGTTCGGACGGCGGGTGTTGATCAGGTCAATGGGCTGGCCGGTGGGCGTACGCGAACGCACCCATTGGAAGAAATGCCCCGGCTCGCCGTCCTTGAAATAGATATGCGCCAGGAACCAGTGTTCGAACAACCAGCGGCCCACCAGGCTTTCCCGGGCGCCGGGGGCGTTGAGCAGGTTTTCCCACTGCACCACTTGCAAGGCTTCCGCGGCGCTCGGGGCCAAGGCCTGCTGGTCGATCGGGGCGCCAGCAGCCAGCCAGCGCTGCAGGGTCTGGTATTGCTGGTCGGTCAGGCCAGTGACTGCCAGCGGCATGCCTTCGCGGGGATGCGCAGCGGCGTATTCGTCGAACTGCCCCGGCACCGGGCAGGTGTTGTCACGGTTGAGCCCAAGCACGATGTCTTCCGGCAATTTGGCGTTGGGCTGCAATGGCGTACGGTGCCCCAGTTCCAGCATCCGCGCCATCAACGCCGCCTGGCTGCCTTGGGCGTCGAGCACCGAATAGAAGCCTTTGCGCTGCCAGGCGCGCTGGCCGGAGGCATCGTAGAACAAGCGCGTCGGCTCGGCCGCCTGGCGTCGCTCGCCGTCATACACCGAGAGCTTGCTCGCGCCCCGGGCCACGCCTTCGCCACTGCCCAGGTTCAATTGGCAGGCGGAGTCGTAGCAGGCATGACACGCCACGCATTTTTCCGTGAAGATCGGCTGAATATCGCGGGTGTAGGACAGCGCTGGGACGGGATCCCTGGCCACTGCATTGAAAGACAACAGCAGCAACAGACTGCCGAAGAAGACGCGGTACGGCATGTCTCGGGTCCTGAAGGAGAATCCGGCGATTCTACCGGGCCAGCATCGCCTTGCAAACATGAGCGATATTCATGCAAAAGCCCCTCATGATCAAATCCTGCGCAGGTTTGCTATCATCCCGACCTTCGTAATGGTCTTTTTTTCCAGGTAGTCCTATGTCCGATCGCAGCGCTCGCCTTTATCTTCTCCAGCAAGCCCTCAAGGAACGAATCCTGATCCTCGACGGCGGCATGGGCACGATGATCCAGAGCTACAAGCTGGAAGAACAGGACTACCGCGGCAAGCGTTTTGCCGACTGGCCGAGCGACGTCAAGGGCAACAACGATTTGCTGGTGCTCAGCCGTCCCGACGTGATCGGAGCCATCGAAAAAGCCTACCTGGATGCCGGCGCCGATATCCTGGAAACCAACACCTTCAACGCCACCCAGGTGTCCCAGGCCGACTACGGCATGCAGGGCCTGGCCTACGAGCTGAACCTGGAAGGCGCGCGCCTGGCCCGCCAGGTGGCCGACGCCAAGACCCTGGAGACCCCGGACAAGCCGCGCTTCGTCGCCGGCGTGCTCGGCCCGACCAGCCGCACCTGCTCGCTGTCGCCGGACGTGAACAACCCCGGCTACCGCAACGTGACCTTCGACGAACTGGTGGAGAACTACACCGAAGCCACCAAGGGCCTGATCGAAGGCGGCGCCGACCTGATCCTGATCGAGACCATCTTCGACACATTGAACGCCAAGGCGGCGATCTTCGCCGTACAAGGGGTCTACGAAGAACTGGGCGTCGAACTGCCGATCATGATCTCCGGCACCATCACCGACGCCTCCGGCCGCACCCTCTCCGGCCAGACCACCGAAGCTTTCTGGAACTCGGTGGCCCACGCCAAGCCGATCTCCGTGGGCCTGAACTGCGCCCTCGGCGCCAGCGAACTGCGCCCGTACCTGGAAGAGCTGTCGAACAAGGCCAGCACCCACGTATCGGCCCACCCCAACGCCGGCCTGCCCAACGAGTTCGGCGAATACGACGAACTGCCGGCCGAGACGGCCAAGGTCATCGAAGAGTTTGCCCAGAGCGGCTTCCTGAACATTGTCGGCGGTTGCTGCGGCACCACTCCGGCGCACATCGAAGCCATCGCCAAGGCCGTGGCCGGCTACGCGCCGCGGCAGATTCCAGAGATCCCGCGGGCTTGCCGCCTGTCGGGCCTGGAACCGTTCACCATCGATCGCAGCTCCTTGTTCGTCAACGTCGGCGAGCGGACCAACATCACCGGCTCCGCCAAGTTCGCCCGGTTGATCCGCGAGGACAACTACACCGAAGCGCTGGAAGTGGCCCTGCAGCAGGTCGAGGCCGGCGCCCAGGTGATCGACATCAACATGGACGAGGGCATGCTCGATTCGAAGAAGGCCATGGTGACCTTCCTCAACCTGATTGCCGGCGAACCGGACATTTCCCGCGTGCCGATCATGATCGACTCCTCCAAGTGGGAAGTGATCGAAGCCGGCCTCAAGTGCATCCAGGGCAAGGGCATCGTCAACTCCATCAGCATGAAGGAAGGCGTCGAGCAGTTCATCCACCACGCCAAGCTGTGCAAGCGCTACGGCGCCGCCGTGGTGGTGATGGCCTTCGACGAAGCCGGCCAGGCCGACACCGAGGCGCGCAAGAAGGAAATCTGCAAGCGCTCCTACGACATCCTGGTCAATGAAGTCGGCTTCCCGCCGGAAGACATCATCTTCGACCCGAACATCTTCGCCGTCGCCACCGGTATCGAAGAGCACAACAACTATGCCGTGGACTTCATCAACGCCTGTGCCTACATCCGCGACGAACTGCCGTACGCGCTGACCTCCGGCGGCGTGTCCAACGTGTCGTTCTCGTTCCGTGGCAACAACCCGGTGCGCGAGGCGATCCACTCGGTGTTCCTGCTGTATGCGATCCGCGCGGGCCTGACCATGGGCATCGTCAACGCCGGCCAACTGGAGATCTACGACCAGATCCCGGCGGAACTGCGTGACGCCGTGGAAGACGTGATCCTCAACCGCACCCCCGAAGGCACCGACGCCCTGCTCGCCATCGCCGACAAGTACAAGGGCGACGGCAGCGTCAAGGAAGCGGAAACCGAGGAATGGCGCGGCTGGGAAGTGAACAAGCGCCTGGAGCATGCGCTGGTCAAGGGCATCACCACCCACATTGTCGAAGACACCGAAGAGTCGCGACTGTCGTTCGCCCGTCCGATCGAGGTCATTGAAGGCCCGCTGATGGCCGGCATGAACATCGTCGGCGACCTGTTTGGTGCCGGCAAAATGTTCCTGCCCCAAGTGGTCAAGTCCGCCCGCGTGATGAAGCAGGCCGTGGCCCACCTGATTCCGTTCATCGAGGCGGAAAAAGGCGACAAGCCGGAGGCCAAGGGCAAGATCCTGATGGCCACGGTCAAGGGCGACGTCCATGACATTGGCAAGAACATTGTCGGCGTGGTGCTCGGTTGCAACGGTTATGACATCGTCGACCTGGGCGTGATGGTGCCGGCGGAGAAGATCCTGCAGGTGGCCAAGGAGCAGAAATGCGACATCATCGGCCTGTCCGGCCTGATCACCCCGTCCCTGGATGAGATGGTGCATGTGGCGCGGGAGATGCAGCGCCAGGACTTCCATCTGCCGCTGATGATCGGTGGCGCCACCACCTCCAAGGCCCACACGGCGGTGAAGATCGAGCCCAAGTACAGCAACGACGCGGTGATCTACGTCACCGACGCCTCCCGCGCCGTGGGCGTGGCGACCCAGTTGCTGTCCAAGGAGCTCAAGCCGGCGTTCGTCGAGAAAACCCGCCAGGACTACATCGAGGTACGCGAGCGCACGGCCAACCGCAGCGCCCGCACCGAGCGCCTGAGCTACCCCGCCGCCGTGGCCAAGAAGCCACAGTTCGACTGGAGCAGCTACCAGCCGGTCAAGCCGACCTTCACCGGCGCCAAGGTGCTGGATAACATCGACCTGAACGTCCTGGCCGAATACATCGACTGGACACCGTTCTTCATCTCCTGGGACCTGGCCGGCAAATACCCGCGCATCCTCACCGATGAAGTGGTCGGCGAAGCCGCCACCGCGCTGTACGCCGATGCCCGGGCGATGCTGCGCAAGCTGATCGACGAGAAACTCATCAGCGCCCGCGCCGTGTTCGGCTTCTGGCCGGCCAACCAGGTGCATGACGACGATCTGGAAGTCTACGGCGACGATGGCAAGCCACTGGCGCGCCTGCACCACTTGCGCCAGCAGATCATCAAGACCGACGGCAAGCCGAACTTTTCCCTGGCCGACTTCGTCGCGCCCAAGGACAGCGGCGTGACCGACTACGTCGGTGGCTTCATCACCACCGCCGGCATCGGCGCCGAAGAAGTCGCCAAGGCCTATCAGGAGGCCGGCGACGACTACAACTCGATCATGGTCAAGGCCCTGGCCGACCGCCTGGCCGAAGCCTGCGCCGAATGGCTGCACCAGCAGGTGCGCAAGGAGTATTGGGGTTATGCCCGGGACGAGAGCCTGGACAACGAGGCGCTGATCAAGGAGCAATACACCGGCATCCGCCCTGCCCCCGGCTACCCGGCCTGCCCGGATCACACCGAGAAGGCCACCTTGTTCCGCCTGCTCGACCCCGAAGCCAGCGAACTGAAGGCCGGCCGCAGTGGCGTGTTCCTCACCGAACACTACGCCATGTTCCCGGCGGCAGCGGTCAGCGGCTGGTACTTCGCCCATCCCCAGGCGCAGTACTTCGCCGTGGGCAAGATCGACAAGGATCAGGTGCAGAGTTACACCGCGCGCAAGGGTCAGGACTTGAGTGTGACGGAGCGTTGGCTGGCGCCGAACCTGGGTTACGACAACTAGGCGCCCTTAAAAGATCGCAGGCTTCGCCAGCGCCTATGGGGTTTTGTGTGTTCCCGCAGGCGCTGGCGAAGCCTGCGATCTTTTTTTGTCTATGCTTGTCCCACACACATGGCAGACGAGGGATTTATGGACGATCCAGTCGACAACAAGCCGCCGACCCTGTTGCAGATGATGCACAGCGTGCTGGCCGCCGCTTTCGGCGTACAGAGTGGCAAGAACCGCGCCCGGGATTTCACCCACGGCAAGCCGAGTCACTTCGTGATACTGGGGATCGCGTTCACGGTCATTTTCGCGTTGACGCTGTTCGGCATCGTCAAGCTGGTGGTGCATCTGGCGGGGTTGTAACGCTCTCCGATACAACACATGCCCCTGTGGGAGCGAGCTCGCTCGCGATGGCGGTGTACCAGTCGACATCTAATCCGACTGAACCACCGCTATCGCGAGCGAGCTCGCTCCCACAGGTTTTTCATCGCCAGGGATAAACCGTTTACTGGTGACTGACCCAGAACACTGCGGTGCCCACCACCAGGATAATCAGGAACAAAATGGCCCAGGCATCAACGGTACTGTCGCTTTTCCTTGCTTTGGTCGGATTGCTCATTGCATCGCCTCTTGTCGGTTTTGTAGGTGATTGCATAGGGACTCGACCACAGTTAAGACGATGATTGCCCGTACGACAAATGTGGGTTAGGCAATAATCAATCTCATTAGTCGATTTGGTTCTTTACATATACTCAAACATCACTTTTGCGCATAACTCAAAACAGGTATCTTGCACCGGCTCCTTTAGGAGTGCGCGGCCGTGCGCGCAGAATTGCCGAGGCAGAACCCGATTCCAGCGAGCCAACATGCAGCTGTTTCTGATCGGCCCAAGCCTGAGACCGAGACTTATATGTACGTATATGACGAGTACGATCAGCGAATCATCGAGGACCGCGTCAAGCAGTTCCGTGATCAGACCCGACGCTATCTGGCAGGCGAGCTGAGCGAAGAAGAATTCCGCCCTCTGCGCTTGCAGAATGGCCTGTATATCCAGCGCTTCGCCCCGATGCTGCGCGTGGCTGTGCCTTATGGCCAGCTGACTTCGCGCCAGGTGCGCAAGCTGGCGCAAATTGCCCGTGACTACGACAAGGGCTATGCCCACATCAGTACCCGGCAGAACGTCCAGTACAACTGGCCTGCCCTGGAAGATGTGCCGGAGATCCTGGCCGAGCTGGCCACCGTGCAGATGCACGCGATCCAGACCAGCGGCAACTGCCTGCGCAACGTTACCACCGACCAGTTCGCCGGTGTCGCGGCCGACGAGTTGATCGACCCGCGGCCGTGGTGCGAAATCGTTCGCCAGTGGACGACGTTCCACCCGGAATTCGCCTACCTGCCGCGCAAGTTCAAGATCGCCATCAACGGTTCGAGTTCGGACCGTGCGGCCATCGAAGTCCACGACATCGGCCTGGAGACGGTCTACAACGCAGCCGGCGAGCTGGGCTTCCGTGTGCTCGTGGGCGGCGGCCTGGGGCGTACCCCAGTGGTCGGCGCGTTCATCAACGAGTTCCTGCCGTGGCAGGACCTGCTGAGCTACCTCGACGCCATCCTGCGGGTGTACAACCGCTACGGTCGTCGTGACAACAAGTACAAGGCGCGGATCAAGATCCTGGTCAAGGCCCTGACACCTGAAGTGTTCGCCGAGAAGGTCGAAGCCGAGATGGCTCACCTGCGTGGCGGCCAGACCACCCTGACCGAAGCCGAAGTCCACCGTGTGGCCAAGCATTTCGTCGATCCGGACTACAAGGCCCTGAGCAATCAGGACGCCGAGCTGGCAGCCCTCGACAAGGAACACCCGGGCTTCGCCCGCTGGCGCACCCGCAACACCCTGGCCCACAAGAAGCCGGGTTATGTCGCGGTGACCCTGTCCCTGAAACCCACCGGCGTCGCACCGGGCGACATCACCGACAAGCAACTGGACGCCGTGGCCGACCTGGCCGAGCGCTACAGCTTCGGCCAGCTGCGCACCTCCCACGAGCAGAACATCATCCTGGCGGACGTTGAACAGAGCCAGTTGTTCACCCTGTGGGGCGAGCTGCGCGAACAAGGTTTCGCCACCCCGAACATCGGCCTGTTGACCGACATCATCTGCTGCCCGGGCGGCGACTTCTGCTCCCTGGCCAACGCCAAGTCGATTCCTATCGCCGAATCGATCCAGCGTCGTTTCGATGACCTGGACTACCTGTTCGACATCGGCGAACTGGACCTGAACATTTCCGGCTGCATGAACGCCTGTGGTCACCACCACGTCGGCCACATCGGCATCCTGGGCGTGGACAAGAAAGGCGAAGAGTTCTACCAGGTGTCACTGGGCGGCAGCGGCAGCCGCGACGCCAGCCTGGGCAAGATCCTCGGCCCCTCCTTTGCCCAGGAAGACATGCCCGATGTGATCGAGAAGCTGATCGACGTCTACGTTGAACAACGTACCCCAGACGAGCGCTTCATCGACACTTACCAGCGTATTGGCATCGACCTCTTCAAGGAACGCGTCTATGCAGCGAATCATTAAGAACAACGAGGTCATCGACGAAACCTGGCACCTGTTGCCCAAGGACGCGACCCTCGATGGCATCTCCAACTGCGACGACCTGATCGTGCCACTGGCCCTGTGGCGCGATCATGCCCACGCCCTCAAGGCTCGCGACGGCGGCCTGGGTGTGTGGCTGGACGCCGACGAGGAAGCGGAAGAAATTGGCGAAGACGCCAACCAGTTGCAGGTCATCGCCCTGAACTTCCCGGCCTTCACCGACGGGCGCAGCTACTCCAACGCCCGCCTGCTGCGTGACCGTTATGGCTTCAAGGGTGAATTGCGGGCGATTGGCGACGTACTGCGCGACCAGTTGTTCTACATGCGCCGCTGCGGTTTCGACGCCTTTGCCTTGCGCGCCGACAAAGACCCCTATGAGGCCCTCGAAAGCCTCAAGGACTTCTCGGTGACCTACCAGGCTGCCACTGACGAGCCGCTGCCACTGTTCCGCCGTCGCTGAAACGGCCCCATGAAAAAGCCCTGATCCGGGTGTGCCGGTTCAGGGCTTTTTTTGTTTTCGGGGTCTTGAATCCACCTCACTCCCACAAAGGGATAACTGTGAACCGAAGCTTCAGCCCGCCTCAGAACCACTGTGGGAGCGAGCTTGCTCGCGATAGCGCTGGGTCAGCTTGCATCCATGCTGGATGTGCCGTCGCTATCGCGAGCAAGCTCGCTCCCACAGGGGGTAGGCATTATCTCTGCAATTACCAGAACCGCTGCTGGGTCAGGCGGCTCCACCAACTGAGCAGCACCCGATCCACCGAACCACTGGCCGCCATGCCAATGCGTTCCTGCAGGCTTTTGCGTTCGGCGTAGTGCAGGTGGTACAGCTCGGCACCCTTGGCCCGTTCGGCCAGGTACTCGTCGCTGGTTTTCAACTCGTCCACCAGTTGCTTGCCCAGCGCCGCGACACCCAGCCAGACCTCACCCGTCGCCACTTCATCGATGGCCAGTTGCGGGCGATAGTTGGACACGAAGTTCTTGAACAGTTCATGGGTGATGTCCAGGTCTTCCTGGAATTTCTCCCGGCCCTTCTCGGTATTTTCGCCAAACACCGTCAACGTGCGTTTGTATTCGCCGGCCGTCAACACTTCGAAATCGATGTCATGTTTCTTCAGCAGCCGGTTCACGTTGGGCAATTGCGCGACGACGCCGATGGAGCCGAGGATCGCGAAGGGAGCGCTGATGATCTTCTCGCCGATGCACGCCATCATGTAGCCGCCGCTGGCCGCCACCTTGTCGATGCAGACGGTCAGCGGCACGCCGGCCTGACGGATCCGCGCCAGTTGCGACGAGGCCAGCCCATAGCTGTGGACCATGCCGCCGCCACTTTCCAGGCGCAGCACCACTTCATCCTTCGGCGTCGCCAGGGTCAGCAGCGCGGTGATTTCATGACGCAGGCTCTCGGTGGCCGAGGCCTTGATGTCACCGTCGAAGTCCAGCACGAACACCCGGGGCTTGGCCGCCGGCTTGTCCTTGTTTTTCTTCCCGGCCTTTTCTGCCTTGCCTTCGGCCTTGCGCAAGGCCTTGAGCTGATCCTTGTCCAGCAACGTCTGTTCCAGGCGCTCGCGCAACCCCTTGTAGAAGTCGTTGAGTTTGCTCACCTGCAACTGGCCGGCCGACTTGCGCCGCCCCTTGCTGCGCAGCGCAGCAAAACTGGCCAGCACCACCAGGATGGCGATCACCAGCGTCACGGTCTTGGCCAGGAAACCGGCGTACTCGATGAAAAACTCCACAGCAACTCCTTAAATGCGATGCGCCACTGAACGCAGGCGCGTGACAGTCCCAGCATACCCATGC
Source organism: Pseudomonas sp. NFACC14 (assembly GCF_900106885.1). NCBI lineage: Bacteria > Pseudomonadati > Pseudomonadota > Gammaproteobacteria > Pseudomonadales > Pseudomonadaceae > Pseudomonas > Pseudomonas sp. NFACC14. Next base: position 281,345 of record NZ_FNOA01000002.1, on the reverse strand, counting down.
GCCTGCGCCGCGACCAGCCAAGAAACCTATGGTTACCTTGACGCGAGCCAGGCAGGGCAAGGCTGCAACGGGCATTTCAAACAAGCGTATGTTTTTTCATTGACAGCTCACCGCCATCCCCATAACCTCGCCAAACCTTCAACGTACCGGGATGACGCGGACGTGGGCAGTATCTATCTGATTCGACATGGCCAGGCCTCCTTTGGTGCGGACGACTACGATGTCCTCTCGCCCAATGGCGTACGCCAGGCGCAAGTGCTCGGCGACCACCTCGCCCAGCTCGGTGTCGTATTCGACCGCTGCCTCTCGGGTGACCTGCGGCGCCAACAGGATACCGCCGTCGGTGCGCTGGGCCAGATGTCCGCCGCCGGCATGCCGGTCCCCGAATTGGAAATCGACGCGGCGTTCAACGAGTTCGATGCCGACGCGGTCATTCGCGCCCTGTTGCCGGACATGCTCCCCCAGGAACCCGAGGCGTTGCATATCCTGCGCAACGCCGCGCAGAACCGCGCCGAATTCCAGCGTATCTTCGTGCTGATCGTCGAGCGCTGGCTGAGCGGCCAGTATGACCCGCCCGGTCTCGAAAGCTGGCTGGGTTTCGTCGAGCGGGTCCAGGCGGGCCTGCAGCGCATCCTGGAGCAAGCCGACAACACCCACAAGATCGCCGTGTTCACCTCCGGCGGCACCATCACCGCCCTGCTCCACCTGATCACCCGGATTCCGGCCCGACAGGCCTTCGAACTGAACTGGCAAATCGTCAACACCTCGCTCAACCACCTGAAATTCAGGGGCCGCGAGGTGGCCCTGGCTTCCTTCAACAGCCATGCCCACCTGCAGCTGTTGAAGGCCCCGGACCTCATCACCTTTCGCTGAGTCCGGATTACTGTAGACCCTTGCTGTACCACCCAAATAAGGATCGAAACCATGACCACCGTAGCCGACGCCGTACAAGCCATGAAAGCCAAGTTCAACCCAGCCGCCGCTGCCGGCCTGGACCTGGTATTCGGTTTCCGCATCGATGACTCCAAGCATTTCTCGCTGATCGTCAAGGACAGCACCTGCGAACTGCAGGAAGGTGAAAACCCGGACGCCCAGGTGACCCTGGTGATGGACGGCGAAACCCTGCAAGGCATCGTCGACGGCAGCACCGACGGCATGCAAGCGTTCATGGGCGGCAAGCTGCGCGCCGAAGGCGACATGATGCTGGCCATGAAACTGTCCGAGCTGTTCCCAGCCTGAGATTGAGTTCGCACCTCTCGCGAGCCTTTTGATTGCCAACGAATCCCGCCCCCATGGCGGGATTCGTGTTTTTGCCCCTCCTTGATTTCCCACCGCACACAATCTTGACCCCTGTCAGTTCCCGCTCGTCCTCCAACCGCTAACGTAGCGCTTCCATCAAGGCCAGGGACGGCTCATCGGGAGTCTGTGCCTGCGCATCTCAAGGAAGAGAGACTTATGCCCCCACTGAAGATCGTTCTGCTGTCCAGCGCATTCAACGGCCTGACCCAACGCGCCTGGCTGGACCTGCGCGAGGCCGGTTATCGTCCCAGCGTGGTGCTGTTCACCCATGCGGCCTCGGTCTGCCGGCAAATCGAAGAAAGCGGCGCTGACCTGGTGATCTGTCCGTTTCTCAAGGACCGCGTACCCGAGCAGTTGTGGCGCAACCCACGGCGCCCGGTGGTGATCATCCATCCGGGGATTGTCGGCGATCGCGGTGCCAGTGCCCTGGACTGGGCAATCACCCGGCAAGCCGAACGCTGGGGTGTCACCGCATTGCAGGCGGTGGAGGAAATGGATGCCGGACCGGTGTGGGCCACGTGCGAATTCGACCTGCCCAAAGGCCTGCGCAAATCGGAGCTGTATAACGGCCCGGTCAGCGACGCGGCCATTCGTTGCATCCGCGAGGTCGTGGAAAAATACCGGGGCGGTTTCGTCCCGGTGCCACTGGACTATGCCCGCCATGATGTGATCGGACGCCTGCAACCGAACATGACCCAGGACGATCGCAGCTTCAGCTGGCATGACAGCAGCGGTTTCATCAAGCGTTGCATCGACGCCGCGGACGGTCAGCCCGGTGTGCTCGCAAGCCTGGCCGGCGAACAGTTTTACCTGTACGACGCTCATCCGGACCTTCGCCACGGCCGGCCCGGCGAGCTGTTGGCCGTGCGTGACGATGCGGTGCTGGTGGCGACGGGGGATGCCAGCCTGTGGATCGGCGCACTGCGCCGTAAACCGCAGCCGGACGAACAGACCTTCAAGCGCCCGGCGCGCCATGTACTGTCGAACCGTCTCGAAGGCATCCCGGTGCTCGACAGCTCCCTGGCCCGGCAGCCGTTCAGCGACGAGCCCTATCAACCCATTCGTTACCGCGAATGCGGCCATGTCGGGGAGCTGACGTTCGAGTTCTATAACGGGGCGATGAGCACTGAGCAATGCCAGCGCCTGGTGGCGGCATTGCGCTGGGCCAAGTCCCGGGACACTCAGGTGCTGTTGATCCGTGGTGGGCGCGGCAGCTTTTCCAACGGCGTGCACCTGAACGTGATCCAGGCCGCCGCCGAGCCGGGCCTGGAAGCCTGGGCCAACATACAAGCCATCGACGACGTCTGCCTGGAGTTGTTCAGTGCCCGGCAACTGGTGGTCAGCGGCCTGACGGGGAACGCCGGAGCCGGCGGTGTGATGCTGGCCCTGGCCGCCGATATCGTGCTGGCACGCCGTGAAATCGTGCTCAACCCGCACTACGCGACCATGGGCCTGTACGGCTCTGAATACTGGACCTACAGCCTGCCCCGCGCGGTCGGTCCGGACATGGCTTGGAAACTCACCCAGGACTGCCTGCCCATCAGCGCCTTGCAGGCGTTGCGCTACGGCATGGTCCAGGAGATCGGCCCCCGCTGCCCCGACGAGTTCGGCCTGTGGCTGCTGCAGCGAGCCAATCGCGCGCTGCTCGATCCAACCTATGAAAGCATCCGGGTGCGCAAGGCCGAACGGAGCCTGTCGGCGATCCAGGCGTGTCGCGATGACGAACTCGCACAGATGCGCCGCGACATGGTGGAGGATCGCCACGGCTTCGCCGACAAGTGCCGTCGTTTTGTGTTCAAGCACAAGGCCTGCGGTACGCCCGAACGCCTGGTTGCACCTTGGGCGCGGACAAGACAGGCCGAAGCCGTCCAGTAATTCCCGGTATCGGGGGAGGCTTGGCAGCTCTTACAATGCCCGCCTCCCCCGCATCGGCCTGAACATGGACATCGACCTCGCCCGCACTTTCCTGGAAATCGTCCGCCACGGCAGCCTCGCCGCGGCGGCCGACAAGCTGCACGTGACCCAGACGGCGATCACCGCCCGGGTCCAGAAGCTCGAAAGCCAGCTCGGCTGCGCGTTGTTCGTGCGCAACCGTGCCGGCGCGCGCTTGACCGCCGACGGCGAGGCCTTTGTGGTCTACGCCAACCAGTTGGTGCAAACCTGGGAAGCGGCCCGCCGGGACCTGCCGCTGCCCGACGGCTATCGCAACGTCCTGCACCTGGGAGGCGAGGTCAGCCTGTGCAACCCCTTGATGCTCGCCTGGGCCGGAGCACTGCGCCAGAAGATCCCCGGTCACGCCCTGCGCATGGACATCCGCGACGGCGAGAAGCTGCTGCAACAGTTGGAACTGGGCCTGCTGGATGCGGCGCTGGTCTATCAGCCCGAATACTGGCCGCGCCTGCAGGTAGAACAACTGCTGGAAGAAAAACTCATCCTGGTGCGCCTGGCCGACCGCCCCGAACCCTACGTGTATATCGACTGGAGCGCGGACTTCCGGCGCCAACACGACACCGCGCTGCCAGACAAGGCCAAGGCCGCCGTGACCTTCAACCTCGGCCCCCTGGCCCTGCAATACATCCTGGAAAACGGCGGCAGCGGTTACTTCCGCACGCGGGTGGTGCAGAGCTACCTGGACAGTGGAATCCTGGAACGGGTGCCCAAGGCACCGGAGTTCAATTACCCGACCTACCTGGTCTACTCCCGCGATCGGGACTCAGCGGCGTTGCAGCAGGCATTCGACGTGCTGCGAGAGATCGTCAAGACCGGCAGCGACTGGTCGCAGCGCTGGGATCCATTGACCTGACAGCTGCTCAGGCGAGACGTGCCCGGGGTGAGGACCTGACATGGCCAGGGATAGCTCCCGCTTTTCAGGCGCTGGCGAAGCCGGCGATCTTTTGACCTTTCTTTTGCGACTCAATCGCCAGTGGAAAGATCGCAGCCTCGTTGCACTCGGCAGCTCCTACAGTCGCAACCCGGCGGGAGCACTCTCTGGACACAAAAGCCCTTGAAGGATCGGGTTCTATGACTCGCTCTGCAGGTGATCCACGATTTCGTCCTTGATCAGCAATCGCTTTTTCTTGAGCGTCTCCAAGACTTCATCGGGCAGCGCGGCGGAGGACGGCTTCTCGGCATCGACCACCTCGGCATCAAGTTGGGCGTATTTTTGAAGTAACGAGTCGAGCCTTGGATTCTCGCTGCGTTTTTGCTGGATTTGATCTTTTGTGTAATTGAGATCCTGGCACAAATCGTGGGACACCGGCATGGAACACCTCCTTTGATGGATCGGTGGCAGACGCCCTTGCAGCGCCCGTCGATGATCAGGATGGCCTCTTGAACGGGGTTCTGTCGACCGCCAATCCGACCAGCGGTGACCGTTCGTCGTCCCGGATCGCTTGGCGATCAAACCTTTGCCTGGGCACAACCCTCCATTGATCAGAGACGACAAGAATCGCTCGTTCAACCTGTATGGAGACTTACTCATGGACAAATTCACCCTGCGCCAACTCGGCCTGGCAGTCGCCCTGAGCACCAGCATGGGCATGGCCTGGGCCGCGACTTCCAACGACTTCGTCGACGAAGCGGCGGCCGGTGGCATCGCGGAAATCGAAACCAGCAAACTGGCCTTGGAAAAAAGCCAATCGGCGGACATCAAGGCGTTCGCCAACAAGATGATCACCGACCACACCAAGGCCAACGAAGAGCTGAAGGCGCTGGCGAAAAAACATGACATCGAAGTGCCCGACGACACCACGTTGATGAAGAAAGCCAAGGCGAAGATTCTCGAGGTGCGCGATGAGTCCTTTGATGCGGCCTTCGCCAACAACCAGGTCAAGGCCCACGAAGAAACCATCGCCCTGTTCAAGAAAGAAGCCGAGACCGTTACCGACGACAAGAAAGCTGGCAACACCGAACTCAAGGCGTTCGCCCAGAAGATGCTGCCGGACCTGCAACACCACTTGGATGAAGCCAAGAAACTTCAGGCGGCCCACCCAAGCAAGTAACGCTAAACCCGCTACTTGAGCCGCCATAGGGCTCGCTCAAGGAAAAACGGCGCTTCTCCCAAGACTGGAAGGCGCCGTTTTCGAACCCCGGACTTCTATCAGGCCTCAAGCCCCTTGCGCGCAACCGCAGCACCCGCCTGCAACGCCCTTCCCACCTGTTCTTCGAAATCCCCCCCGCTCATCACCTGCAAGGCGGCGGCCGTGACACCTCGGTAGGCCACCAAGGCGTCGATCGTCTGCCGGGCATCACGGCTCGCCAGCAACTGGCTGCTGTTGACCACGACACTTTTCGCGGCCAACTGAGCGATGTCGCCAGGTATGCCGGCCAGCATCGCCTGGCGGGCCAGCGCCGTCATCAACAAGGCCGGAAAGGCCGGGCCAGTGCCCGAGAGCGCGGAGAGGTAGTCAATGTAATCTTCTTTTTCGACCTCAACCGCAGTGCCCACGCATTCGAACAGCTGTTGCACGAGGCTTTTCAGCGGCGGCGCTATCGCGCCCAACCCATACCAAGGCGTAAAGGACTGCCCGATTTCCACCGCCGCGTTGGGCATCGCCCGCACGAGCGCTGAAGCGGAAGTCTGCGCTGCAATCGCCTGCGCGGTGATCCCGGCCATCAGGGAGATTACCGTCTTACCCGTCGCATTGATGCCCAGGCTGGCGAAATGCTCGGGGCGAACGGCGATGATCACCACGTCGCTGCGATCCACCAGGTCCTGGTTGTCCGTGACCAGGCAAGCACCTTGTTGAGCCAGCGGGTGGTTGCCCGAGCGATTGGAAATGATCAGGTTGCCCGTCGGCACCAGCCCCCTCGCCAGGACTGCCTTGGCAATCGCGCCGCCCAACCAGCCGGTGCCGCCAATGATGCCAACGGTCTCATTGATCATCGCCGTGACCTTCGAACGTGTCGGTCAGGGGCACAAAGACCCCGGGCTCTTTTTCGGCATAACCGAACTTCCCATAGAAACGATCCAGCTCACGCTGCTTGGGGACTTTGCCGGTGAAGATGCTCACGTAATGCGGGATGCGCTGGAAGCGCACGGTAATCAGCTCACTCGTATTCATGGTGATATAGCCGATCTGAGTCAGATAAATCGTTCGGGCCCGGGTATCAGCTCCCTGGCTGTCATAACCAAAACGCTTGAACATGTTCGCCAGGGCGTTCATGCGCTGCTCGTCCACCACAGCCACCTCTTGGGCCACCTCAGCGGACTGAAGCGCCCAGCTGCGCACGGCGAACTCGAATTGCGAATCGAACAATTGCGGGTTGAGCCAGCACTCGAACACATTCAGGATCGCTTCGGAAATGCTTTCGGCATAGCTTTCACTTTGCCGGATCAGCCCCCCCGTGTTGGTCTCCCGCCAACGCGACAGCAATGCAGCCAGCAGTTGCTCACGGTCCTCGAAAAACCAGTAGAAGCTGGTGCGCGACAACCCCAGGCGCTTGGCCAGTGGCATGACTCGGACCGCATCGATGCCCGACTCTTTCAGGGCCTCGTAGGCCGCTTCCAGCCACCCCTCCGGCGAGCCGCGCCAACCTGCGTCCTGGGCCTTGCTACGGGCCTTCCCTACCTGCGGCATCGTGCGCCTCCTTCTTCAAATACGAGATAGAAATGTACCCTGACGATCCCTTAATGTACACATGAGTACATTTTATTGACCCGGCCGTCTCGAGAACTTAAAGTCCAGCATCATGGAGATCCAACCACCGTTTCCATCAAACAAGCCGGGGCCAGGCATGAAACAACCTGTCCGTGAGGCGCGCCGGGTTGTATCTCCAAAAGGCAAGGACTCTAAAACAACAACGAGCCGCCATTATGATTTTTGCTGAACGCCGCTGAAAGAACTTCGCCATCCGGCCAAAGAATGCCGGAACGACTGCCTTCGTCACCCCTTCATCTGATCTTCTATGGCGTGAGTCATCAGGCACAGCGTTGGAACACACCTATGCAACCCAGCGATATCGATAAAAAGGTCAAGGGCTATCGGCGGTTGATACCGTCGATGACGGCGTTGCTGGAATTCGAAGCCGTGGCGCGGCTGGCCAGTTTCACCCTGGCCGCCCAAGAGCTGGGCGTGACGCAGGCCGCCGTCAGCAAGCAGATCCGGTTGTTGGAAGATACCCTGCAGACCAAGCTGTTCCACCGCCTTCATCGGTCGATCAAGCTGACGCACGAAGGCTATGTCCTGCATCTGGTCGTCGCGGAGTCCATTCATCGCATGGCCAGTGTCTTCGACAAAATTGCCGAGGGCATTGGTGAGCAGGAGGTCACCATCGCCTGCACGGAAGCGTTTTCTCACTTGAGAATACTCCCCCGGCTGATTGCACTGCGCACCCTGCAACCGAAGTTGAAGTTGCGCTTGCTGACGCAACAGGTCTCGCCCGGTTCATACCGGGATGACGTCGACCTGGCCATCCGTTTCGGCAATGGCAAATGGGAGGATGGCAGTTCGGTTTTCCTGTTCGATGAAGAAGTCTTTCCCGTTTGCGCGCCGGCCTGGCTCGCCGCCAACGCAGCCCCTTCATCCGTTACCGATTTCCTGGACACGGCGCTGATTGATTCGGACTCCACCCTGGAAGGCTGGATGACCTGGAACCGTTGGTGCCGGGAACTGGGCGATATGCGCCCCAAGCTCAACTATTCCTTTCGCTGCAGCTCCTACAACGATGCGATCGAGGCGGCTATTCAAGGCCACGGCATTGCACTGGGGTGGAGTCGGCTGATCGCGCACCGGCTCAACAGTGGTGAACTGATCAGAATTACGCCCTACGTGGTCAAGCCAAAAGACGCTTATTACCTGGTTATTCCGAGCGGTCGGAAACCTGAGCCCATCACCCAGGCCCTGATCGACTGGCTGCGCGATGACAGCCATCTAAACCATTGATTAAATAGAAGTTAAAGACCACTTTTACGCATAACGCAAAGTTATGCAAGCGTGAAAATAAAGCGCGTTGACGGTCTTACCCCACCTTTCCAAACTGTACTCGCCGCCTGATCAACTTTGCGTTTGAGCGAGACCCATCATGACAATTAATACCGTGAAGACCCACCGTGAACTTCTGACCGACCGCACGCCGGGCCATGGTATGCCGGGCGGTTTGTTCGGTCGCCAGGATATTTTTGAAACCGATGTCGATATCTTCTTCACCCGGCATTGGATTCTGGTGGGGGTCACCAGCGACGTCCCCGAACCCGGGGATGTCTCCACCCTCGACATCGGCAAATCCTCCATCCTCCTGATGCGCGACGATGATGAGCATGTGCAGGCCTTTCGCAACGTTTGCCGGCACCGCGGGGCGCGCTTGAAACAGGCCGGCAAGTCAACGGTGGGCATGCTGGTCTGCCCCTATCACCAGTGGACCTACGACCTGGACGGTAGCCTGAAACATGCGGCACACATGGGCCAGGACTTCGACCCGACCTGTAAAAGCCTGATTCCGGTGCACACTCGGGTGGTCGGCACCCATGTCTTCGTCTGCCTGGGCGACGAACCGCCCGAAGACATCCCGTACCTTGACCAGGTCATGACACCGCGTTTCGCCCAATATGACCTCGCCCATTCCAAGATCGCCCATGAATCGGAAATCATCGAGAACGGCAATTGGAAACTGGTGATCGAGAACAATCGCGAGTGTTATCACTGCGCCGCCACCCACCCGGAATTGACCGCCTCTTTCCTGCCCGAAGATTTCGGTTTCTGCACCGACGGGCTAGGGGAGGATTCACTCCAGGCGCTGGCGGAGTATCACCGCCGCAATGCCGAGACCAAGGCCAACTGGGAGCGCGAAGGTTATATCTGCGATGCCATCGAACACCTGGGCGAAGACGCCGTGACCCCATTCCGCTCGCAGCGCCTGGCCATTGCCGGCAACGGCGAATCCCAGACCCTGGACACCCGCGTGGCGTGCACCCGGCTGTTTGGCGAGCTCACGCGCCGCGACTTGGGCGACGTGCATCTTTGGACGCACAACTCGTGGACCCACATCATGAGCGACCATGCCGTGGTCTCCTACATCATCCCGCTGGCGCCCGATAAGACCCTGGTGCGCACCAAATGGCTGGTCCATGCCGATGCCGTCGAAGGCGTCGATTACCAAGTGGATAAGCTGACTGAAGTCTGGGTCGCGACCAACCTGCAGGACGCCAGCCTCGTCGGCATCACCCACAGCGGCACCCAGGATCCTGCCTACACGCCCGGGCCGTTCTCGGCCTTCACCGAAACCTATGTCGACCAGTTCTCTCGCTGGTACGCGGCGCGTCTGGCCGCCCATGGCGTGTGAGCAATGATCATGACGACTTACGAAAACCCGACGCGCCCTGGACATGCCAGCGTGGTCCAGCGTTTTACCGACCCGACCACCTGGGGCACGTTCGGCGCGCAATGGCACAGCGGTGAACAGAAAACCCTGCAGTGCTGCGCTGTGCGCCAGGAAACCCATGACGTCAAAACCTTCATTTTTCGCTGTGCGGACTTCAGCGCCCTGAGCTTCGAGCCCGGTCAATTCATCACGATCTCTCCGGTCATTGGCGGGCAGACCATTGCCCGCTGCTACACCCTGTCGTCCGCCCCGACCCGGCCGTTTGCGTTTTCCATTACCGTCAAGCGCGTACCCGGGGGCGCGGTGTCGAACTGGCTGCATGACCACCTCAAGCCCGGCGACAGCCTGAAGGCCTGCGGCCCGGCGGGCAGCTTCACACCGGTCGGCCATCCGGCGACCAAGTGGTTGTACCTCTCCGCCGGTTCCGGCGTAACGCCGCTGATGTCGATGACCCGGGCCGCCTGCGACATGGCCGGCAACCTCGACATCGTGTTCGTGCACAGCGCCCGCACGCCCGCCGACATCATCTTCCACGGGGAACTGACGCGCATGCAGGCCGCCATGCCGGGGTTGCGGGTCATCAGTGTCTGCGAAGGTCTCGGCGACACCACTCAATGGCAGCAACCGATAGGCCGGCTCGACTTGTCGTTGTTGAGTCAGCACGTGCCGGACTACAAGGAACGGGAGATCTTCACCTGCGGTCCCCAGGGTTACATGGAAGCGGTCAAGTCGCTGCTCAGGGAAGCGGCGTTCGATTTCGCCCACTACCACCAGGAAAGCTTCGACATCGCCGCACTGAATGAAGAACCGTCGATCGAGCAGGCCGCTTCGCTCTATCAACAGGACCTCTTCACCGTGACCCTGTCGCGATCGGGCAAGACGTTCAGCATGCCGGCCAATCAGACCGTGCTGGCTGCCGCCAGGAAAGCCGGCGCGATCGTGCCCTCCTCCTGCAGCCAGGGTATTTGTGGCACCTGCAAGACGGCCCTGCTCCAAGGCACGGTGGACATGCATCACAACGGCGGTATCAGGCAGCGGGAAATCGACAAAGGCCTGCGCTTGCTGTGCTGCAGCAAACCCACTTCCGATCTGGTCCTTGATCTTTAGCCTTGCCTCGAGCATCAGCCATTTCCGCCAGTGCCTGATGGCGCCTCTGGCGGAAACGGTCGACGCCTGATGAGCCAGGCGACCTAGCCGACTTTTACATTCATGGTGATGCGCGCCGTGAAGACTTTCACGCCGCCCTCATCGAAGATCTCGACCGGGACAATCTTGTCCCCCGAGGTCTGCCAATCGATGTCGCTGCCGTCGGCAATAGCGTGGATGGACGTCTTGGCCTTGGCCAGGTATTCGACGGTCATGCCTTTGGGAATCCAACGAGCTCCGCCAGGGATGGACACCTCGGTCATCATGCCGCCCGCCAGTTCTGCCGCGTTGCACAACGCGATCGCGTGAACGGACGCCAGGTGATTGGTGATTTCCTTGCGGAACGGCACCTTCACCTCACTGCGGCCGGGTGCCAACAGCGAAATTTCCGGGTTGATGGTGCTGAAGTAGGGTGCCATCTGGCAGGCCATATTGCTGAAAGCGGACGGACCAACGCTTTGGTACATGCTGAGAGTCTGGCTCATGGGGTATCTCTGGTCAGGTGGGCTGGAGACATGAACAGAACATCACTCTTTTACAGAATATCGCTCTGTTACAGAACAATATTCTGTAAATGACCGCCCTGTCAATCGCTCGTGCCGAGCCTGCGTTTCAATTACCATGGCCACTTTTTGCCTGGGCCGAAAAATGGAACCTGTCGATCTCCTCGAGCGCTGCTACCCAGGGCGTCGTGCCGAGTCCAAGCGGCACATCCTTCGATGTGCCCTGGCGCTCTTCAACCAACAGGGCATAGAAGCGACCACCATCGATATCATCCGTACCGAAAGCCAGATGAGCGTGGGGGCCATTTATCACCATTTCGAAAACAAGGAAGGCTTGGTCGCGGCGTTGTACATGACCGCCTTGGACGATCAGGCACGGCTGCGGGACAGCTACCTTGGCGCTGTCACCTCGACCCAGGAGTGGGTGCATGCCCTGGTGTTCAGCTACGTCGACTGGGTGGTCAGCCAACCCGATTGGGCGCGGTTCCAGTACCAGGCGCGCTTTGCGGTCGCGCGCAGCGGCTTCAACGAACGGCTCGCCGAGGCAAATCTGGCCAGGAACGCCGAGCTCAAGAAATGGTTCAGCGACCCGGCCCACCAGCAGGATCTGCAAGACCTGCCTTTCGAGCTGATCCCGTCACTGATCATCGGTTCGGCGGAGAGCTACTGCCGCGCCTGGCTCTCGGCCCGCGTCAAACGCAGCCCTGAAGACTACCGGCAGCAATTGGCCGAGGCCGCCTGGCGCGCCGTTGGCATTCACCCCAGTGCCTCGTCGTGAGCGCCTGATCCATCCGAACGGATTCTCTGCACAGGTTCGCCGCCCCTGTTACGCACGGTCGTCATGGCTGATGGCCGGAACTGGTCGAAGCGAACCTGCTATCTTGAAGACAGACCTGAGTAGTTGCGATCCCATACGTATCCAGGTTTGTACAAGGAGTGATGAAGTTGGAAGCAGTGGAACTGCTCGCTATGGATGAATGGGCCACATCATCTCTGCGTGGCGAGTGTGATGTGATCATCGTCAATTACAACGCTGGCGAGCTTTTGCTGGCGTGTGTAGGGTCGGCGTTTGCCGCCGGCGCTTCCCGAGTGATCGTGGTGGATAACGACTCCCACGATGACAGCCTGACGCTACTGGAGCGAACCCACGCGGCCGGCGACTCGCTTCACATCGTACGCAATGCCGCCAACCTCGGCTTCGCCGTGGCGTGCAACCAAGGTGCCCGCCTGTCAGCGGCGCCCAACCTGTTTTTCCTGAACCCGGACAGCGAGCTTGACCCCAATGCCATAGGCCGCTTGTTGCTGGCACTGCGCAGCGCGCCGGACGTCGGCATGGTCGGAGGGTTCCTGTGCAACCCGGACGGCAGTGAACAAGCCGGTGGACGCAGGGTATTCCCCACGCCCAGGCGCGCCTTCATGCGGGCTTTCGGACTTTCGCGGCTCTCGGGACTTTTCCCATCGCTGTTGTCCGACTTTTTATTGCACAAGGAACCGCTACCCGGTACCCCCATTGTCGTTGAGGCCATCTCCGGGGCGTGCATGCTGGTCAAGCGCGAAGCGATCGAGAGTGTCGGGTTATGGGACGAAGACTATTTCCTTCATTGCGAGGACCTGGACTGGTGCATGCGTTTCCATCAGGCCGGCTGGCGCGTGCTGTTCGTACCAGATGCCCGGGTGATGCATGTATTCGGTGGTTGCAGCCGTCATCGTCCCTATTTCGTCGAATGGCACAAACACCTGGGATTCCTGCGTTTCTATCGCAAGTTCTTTCGCCGCAAGTACCCTACCGTCCTGTGGATCAGCGTGGTGATCGGGGTCTGGTTTCGATTCGGCCTGGTGATCCTTCGCCACGCCACCACCCGGTTCAGGAATGCATGGAACCTACGATGAGAACGTCCAATTGCGGATAGGAATATTGGGCGGCTCCAGCCTACTGGGCGAGCGCGCCCTGCCATTGCTGGCACAAGCCGGCCACCTGACAAGCGCCTTCACTCGAAGCCTGCCCAAGGTGCCCTGCCCCGGTGTGACCTGGCGAAAGGCGGACGACTGGCACGGATTGGCGCTGGACACGTTCCTGTCATTCGCCCCCCTCTGGGTGCTGCCCGACTACCTGGAACGCCTTGCCAGCACTCACGTCAAACGCGTTGTCGTGCTCTCCTCCACGAGCCGCTTCGCCAAGCACGCATCGCCTGACGCTCGGGAGCGGGACGTGGCGCAACGCTTGAGACGTGCGGAAGAACAACTCGAGCAGTGGGCGATCGAACGACAAATCGAGTGGGTGATCCTGCGGCCGACCCTGATCTATGGCTTTGGCCGCGACAAGAACATTTCGCAAATCGCGCGTTTCATTCAGCGCTTCGGATTTTTCCCGCTGATCGGTGGCGGTACCGGGTTGCGTCAGCCAGTGCATGGGGATGACGTGATCCAGGCATGCCTGTCCGCCGTGAGCGCGCCTGGCCTGCCCAGTGGCGGCTACAACCTCTCGGGGGGAGAAGCCTTGCCTTATCACACGATGGTCAGGCGCATATTCCAGGCCATGGGACGCCCGGAGCGAACGCTGCCTCTCCCCGCCAAGGCACTCAGCGCGGGCGTTTCGATTTTGCGCTGCCTGCCACGTTACCGACATCTTTCAAGCGCGCTGGTGGGTCGGATGAACCAGGACCTGGTGTTCGACCATTCGCACGCCAGTGACTGGCTTGGTTTTGCTCCCCGGGCGTTTCATCTGAGGGGTGAAGATTTGCCTGGGCGCTGAAACAGCTTTGGCATTGTTGCGACGATGCTGGATGTGTCGGTGTCGACGCCATCGCGAGCAAGCTCGCTCCCACAGGGTTCTGCGGCGTGCATGCATGTTGTGGCTGCCGATCATCCATGTGGGAGCGAGCTTGCTCGCGATGGCGGTGTTACCGTCAAGGTGATGGCCTTATCGCGACCCAGCCTTCTCCCCCGTCTCCCCGCCAGGCTCGTCACGATGAACGTGGGCCTGCCACGCCCCCCATTTGCTTTCGAAGTACGCCTGATTTTTGTCCCAGAGAGCCTGATACTCGCCACTGGCGATCAGCTTCCTGAACGACGCCTGCCCATAATGATGGATAAACGCGTCCTCGGCGCAGACCGTCCGGTAGCCGGCCGCCTGCACGCGACGGCTGTAGTCGTCGTCCTCGAACATCCCGATCCCGAAGGCTTCATCCAGATAACCCACCTCTTCGAGGATGCTCCGACGAAAGGCGACACAAAACATCGCCAGCATCGAGATATCGAACGCCTGCCCCTTGCGGGCTTCGGTGTAGCGGTCTGCAAACGCTTGCATCTGTTGAATGTCGGTGTAGGAAACCGCGATTTTCGCTTCGTTGCCTACCGCATTCGTGACCGGCCCGACCAGGCCGATACTCGGGTCTCTCAAATGCCTGACCAGCGGGTCCAGCCAGCCGCCCGGCACCACCGTGTCGTTGTTGAGCAGCAGCAACACGTCGCCGTCGGCTTCTCGCAAGCCCTGGTTGTTCGCGGCGGCAAAACCCCGATTGTCGGGGTTGCGAATGATCTTCGCGGTCGGCACCTCTTGCCGCAGGCGCTCAAGATATTCACCCGTACCATCGTCCGAGCCATTGTCGACAACAATCAGTTGGTAATGGGGCCAGGTGGTATTACGCAGAACGCTGTTGACACATTGAATCGTCAGATTGAGGTTGTTGTACGTCACGAGCACGATGGAGACTTTCTCGTACAGCCCGACGATAGCAAGCTGCATGCTATCGAATCGATCCTTCCAGTCGTTCGCTCGGGCGAGCTCCACACGCCGCTTGTACAGGGCCAGGTCGCGCTCGGCCAAGGCACGCTCGATCTGCTCGATGAACTCATCGACCCCAGTGGCGAAGTACAACAGGTCCTTGTAAATATTCATCTCCGCCAGGGGCGTGGAGATCACCGGTTTGCCTGCGCTGATGTACTCGTAGAACTTCACCGGATCGACCGCATGCGTCACGTTGTAGAGCCTGAAGGGAATCAGGCAGGCATCGAAATGATCCAGGTAAAGCGGCATCTGCGAGTACGGCTTGTGGCCCAGCAACTGCACGTTGGGCTTGTGCTCCAGGCCCGCCAGATCCTCGACGAAAATGTCCCCCACCAGGATGAAGTTCCACGTTGGCCGCCGGTCCGCCAACGCCGCCAGCAAGGGATAATCGAGCCATTGCGCCAGGGCGCCGTAGTAGCCGATCACCGGGCCGGCAAGCCCGCTCAGCACGTCGTTGGTAAAACAGTGCTGCCGGAAAAAAGCGAAATCCACCGCGTTTCGCACCAGCACGCAGCGTGGGTTATGGGCGCACCACTTCTGGTAAAGCAACGCGGCGGAAACGGTCACCAGGTCCGCCTGGGCGACCAGGGTCTTTTCCTCGCTCAGCAGCTGTTCGCCAATGTTCGGAAAGCCATCCCAGTCATCCATGCAGTCATAGAGAATGCGCCAGCCATGCAGGGTGCGCAGGCTGAGTGCCACTGGGCTCCAGTAAGCGATATGCACCACCGAGAGGGCGGTTCTGATCTGCATGTCGGCGACCAATGCAGCCAGGGCACGCAGCAAAGCCTGATGATTTTCAGGCGTCACTATTTTTTCGTAATACGCCTCTTGCGCCTCGCGCTGCAGCACCACTTCAAAGACGTTGGGCGCCACCGATGTCAATCCATAGAGCCGTCCCTGTTCCGGCACACGGGCGGGGACGATATAGAACACCCGATAACCATTGCTCGCAAACTGGCTCATCAACTGCTGCGGTCGCTGGAAGCGTGCGGCCCAATCGATGTTGGCGAAGCAGAGAATATCCAGGCGTCCCTTCGTGGCGAAATCAGCGTCCACCTCAACGTTCGGCAACGGCTCCGGTGCTGCCGGGTAGACGATTGCAGCGGCCGTGTCGGGGAGTTCCTGGGCGGCGGCAAACCCATAACGCATCCATCGGAACAGCGAGCGCAGGGGGCGGGTGAAACGCCACGAACGGGTGTTTTGCAGGAAGTCGACTTTCGCCAAGGCAACATCGCGCTCGTTGATAGCCGCGTCTCTTTGGGCCAAGGCGGCGTCGCGGTCGATCAAGGCGCTGTCGAGCTTAAGCACGTGGGTACCCATGCAGCGGCGTGCTGTCACCTGGCGGCCACATGGAGCTGAGGGAACCGGGCCGATAGAACGTTGCCGTCAGGCTGCGGCGGGAAGATTGGCAGCCGCTCACCACGGGGGTGACGGCGTGCCAGGAGTTATCCGAGCGCACCAGGACCGCCGAATTGCCCACCAGTGGCTCGATCTCGGCCGCTACGGCGCTGGGATCGTTGCGGTGCAGGATGGTCAGGCAACCGCCGTCGTTGCGGTCCCAGGACTCATTGAAATACAGGATATGGGTGACCAGTTTATCCGGAAGGTCCGGATGGGCCCCCAGGCTCGCACCGGGGCCGTAATGAAAGACGTTGACCTCCATCGGCACGCTGCGCAGGTCGATCCCGGTCAGTTCCGACATGGCCTCTCGATAGCCGGCCGAGCCGAGGTCCTGCGCCAGCCTCAACCATGCCTCGCTCAGTTCTTCAGGGAACGCGATCGTATGGGTGCCCATGCTCACCAGGGCACGCGCCTCATAGTCATAATTTTTCTCACCGCCGTAACCACTCACCGTCTTGAAATGATCGTGAGGAAACGACGCCGCCAACGCGGCGGCATCCTCGGGCGAATACAGACTGCCGATTTCAGCCCAGGTATAGGGATGGGCCTTTAGCGCCGCTGGCGTGAGACGAGAGAGATCTAGCATTGTCTGTTCTTGTTCGCTGTCAGGTTTCTGATGCCACGGGCAATGGAACGCAGTGGCGCGGTCATTCGGAATGAATTGGAGTTCTGCAACTCAAGCATCCTGGCGTCACTGAGGGCCAGTTGCTGGCTGAGCTGGACAATCCGTTGCTGCTGGGCAAGCTCCTGCGCTGCAAGGTTCTGTGCCGGTTCGATGATACCCGGCTCCGGCACGACGGGGCTTGCCGGACATTCAGCCGGCAATGGGTCGCGCCCCTGGGCTGCGGCTTCGAGCAGATTGGGCAGATGCTGTAGAAAAGCGCCCAAGACCGGCCGGGACGACGTTTTGCCCTGGCGAATGATCGCCGCAACCCGGTCCCAATGCTCGACCAACTGATCCGCCGCCGCACGCGCCGCGGGCGATGGGCGGGTCTTGCCCACCCGCGCGAGAAACCATTGCGGATCGACCGTCGTTACGTCCGGCAATGCGTGGAGTGTGTCGAACCCAGCCAACGCCGTGTATTTGCCCGTGGTCAGGTCCGCCGAGCAGAACACCGGGACGCCAAACGCCAGGGCGGTGATTGCCAGGTGGTAACTATGGCCGATCACCGCTTGGGCCTGGCTGAGAATTTCCGCCATGAGCAACGGTTCCGGCCAGGACGACAAGGTGACGGCCCCAGGCAAGCGCCCGGCAATGACCGACGGATCGTCCCCCAGGACAGGGCCAATCGGCAGCACCAGGAACTGATAGCCCTTGAACGCTTCGGCGTAGTCTTCGAACAGTTTTACAAAGGACTCCACCACGTGAATGGCGTGGATCACGATGTAGGGGCCGGTGAGCCCGGCCTGCTCGCGCAGGCGAATGAACTCGGCCGAGGGTTGCTGTTCATCGATCAGGCGGGGCAAGCCAAACGCGGTATCGGGCAGCACTTCGATCTCGGCCTGTGGAGTCAGCGCACCGAGGGTATCGCGCGACAGTGCATCACGGACGCGCACGTACTGGCTTTGCTCAAGGGCCATCGTCAATAACGGCCTGGCCCAGTCGGGAATACCGTTGCAATGCATCCCGGGGGCATTCCACATGACCGGGACCGCGTGCTGCTGCGCGATGAGCGCAGGCGTCAGCCAATAACCGGTCGGGTGATGGATATCGGCGGTTGTCGGGCCATAGCCGTGGGCAACCACTTTATCGAAGCGGATCAGGAAACCGCCGCCGATCAAGACCCCATCCAGGCTCGCCGCTACATGGGGCAGCTCTGTCAGCGACGTCACCGCATAGGGCCATTGGGGTCGGCTTTTCCCGTGATAGGAAAACCGATGCAGATTGACTGACCCCAAGCGCCGGGTCAGTTCAGCCTCGGCGATGATCGGAAACAGCAGATCGCCATAGTTCTCTACGTCGAAGGTGCCGAATATAGCGACCTGCCACGTGCGCTCGACCGGGTGTTCCGTCAAGACCTTCGCCCCTTGAGTCCCGCTGGCCTTGGCAAGCGACTCGACCGGTCGAGCATCGATCCTCTGCAACCCCAGGTCAACCATGCCCAGAAAATCCTTGTGGTTCGGCAACATGTCGAACGCCAGGGGCGCGACCTGCTTCTCGATCAACTGCGAAGTGTCTTCCGTGGCGCCGTGCAACAGCTTGAGCGTGACATGGTAGCGCCCCTCGGCGAGGTGGGCCGGGAAGCGCACCGTGATCGCCGCGCGCCGCCAGCCATTTTCGACCGGGCCGGGTTGCAGTGCGAAGTTGCCTCCACCGATCACCAGCAGCCTGGCTTCCTGGATGGTGAAGCTGATATTGGGTTGAGTGATCGACTCATGCAGCAACGCCTCGACGCGAATCTCGATATCGTCGCCATACAGGTAGCTGGAGGAAAGCTGTTGGGTGTTGGTGAAGCAGGCGGCGCTGATGTGCCCCTCTTCGGTCCCGAAGGCCATCCCCTCCTGCCCGCCCATGAAGGACTTGCGCGTCACCGGTGTGACCCCGCCACTGGCCCAGCGTCGCTGCTCGTCACGCATGTCGAGCAAATGCAGCTCGGCCATTTCATCGGGCGAGCCGCTGGCCACGACCCGGCCTGCGCGCAGATAGATGACCCGGTGGCAAAAGCGCTTGACCATGCTCATGTCATGGGAGACGAACAGCAGCGTGGTGCCTTTGGCAGCCAGTTCTTCCAGCCGATTCAGGCATTTGAACTGAAAGGAGGCATCGCCGACGGAAAGCGCCTCATCGACGATCAGGATTTCAGGCTCGACACAGACCGAAACGGCGAAGGCCAGCCGTACCAGCATCCCGCTGGAATAAATCTTGGTAGGCTGGTCGATGAAGTCGCCGATATTGGCGAAGGCGATGATGTCATCGAAACGAACGTCGATTTCCGCACGACTCAAGCCCAGCACCGCCGCATTCACATAGACGTTTTCCCGGCCGGTGAACTCCGGATTGAAACCAGACCCCAGCTCGAGCAACGCCGCAATCCGGCCATGGCCCTGGACACTGCCGCGGGTCGGCATCAACGTTCCGCAGATCAGTTGCAACAAGGTGGATTTGCCACTGCCATTACGGCCGATGATACCGACGGTCTCCCCCCTTGCGATGGTCAGGCAAACATCGTCCAGGGCCCAGAACTCGCGATAGAAACGCTTCTTGCCGCGCACCAGCATCTGCAATAGACGGTCTTTGGGCGCATCGTAGATCTGATAACACTTGCTCAGGTTTTCGGCGCGGATGGCCACTTCAAACGACATCGACAAAACCCTTTCATGAATCACGGCCATTATTGCGGTGCCACTGAAATCCGTCCTTCGTTGGGCGCTGCGGATGAGTTAAGCACAGATGGGATAAAAAACTTCTAATCAATCTACACTGGGCCTACTCCATGAGCATGCGACTCGAGGAGCATCCGCTATTGCCTTGAGGATCAAGCACCGATGCAGTCGTTCAGCACGTCCCCTGTCGCCATGATCAAGAGTGTCCTGATCAATCGAATCCTGATCTACGTGTTGATCCGCAGAGAAGTCATTGGTCGCTACAAAGGCTCGATGCTCGGTATTCTATGGTCGTTCTTCACGCCGGTTTTCATGCTGGTGGTCTACACATTCGTGTTCAGTGTCGTTTTCAAGGCCCGCTGGTCTGGCGGCGGTGAATCCAAGAGCGAATTCGCCTTGGTGCTGTTCGCGGGCCTGCTGGTCTTCAACCTGTTTTCCGAATGCGTGAACCGTGCGCCGGGCCTGGTGCTGGCCAATACCAACTACGTCAAGAAAATCGTATTTCCACTGGAAACCCTGCCCCTGGTGTCGCTCGGCGCAGCGCTGTTCCACATGGCGGTCAGCGTCCTGGCCTGGCTGATGTTCTATATCGCCCTGTTCGGAACCCCACCGATCACTGCCCTGCTGCTGCCATTGGTGCTGTTTCCATTGGTGTTGCTGACGCTGGGCATCTCCTGGTTTCTCGCCTCGATAAGCGTCTACCTGCGCGATATCGGCCAGTTCATCGGCGTCATCATCACGGCGATGCTGTTTCTCTCGCCGATTTTCTATCCGCTCTCGACGCTTCCGCAAAGCTATCAGGCCGCCTTGCAGGCAAATCCCCTGACACTGCCGGTGGAAATGGTTCGCGATGTCCTGTTCTGGGGCCGGCCGCCGCACTGGGAGCACCTGGCGGCTTATTCGGCAGTTTCAGTGCTGATTGCCTGCGCCGGTTTCGCCTGGTTCCAGAGGACACGCAAAGGCTTCGCCGACGTCATATGACGTTTGTCGCGTGGCACCCCGTCCAGCAACCGCTATGCTGATTCATTGCACGGCTGGGGGCCTGGCTGATGATTGAAGCCAACATCGATCCTGAAAGACCGAGTGTGCGTTGTCGTATTGACCAAAGGACCCGAAAACCGCATGGACCAGATCAACCGTCTTGTTGATTGCATTGACCAACTGACCCGCTCGACACAATCCAAATCCATTGAGGCCTTGCAGTTGGTCAAGGAAATCGAAAATCGAGATCGGCTCATCAAACAACTGAACCTGGGATCACAAGCGCTTCGCACTCGCCTGTCTCTTCAAGAAGGCAAGGCCGGGCGTCTGCGCGAGCAACTGCGGCTGGCCGAGCAGCGCCTGAAAGACACCGAGGCCTTGCTCCAGACAAAAGAAAGCGAGGCGGTGGCGCTTTCCGATTGGGCGGTGGATTTGCGCGCCCAACTGGCGGCGAAACAGACTGAGCTGTTCAAGCTTTCGGACTGGGGCAACGCCATTGAACGCGCACCGCTGCGTTATTCGATACGCAAGCGGCTGTATCAGTTATCGCGCTGGGTCTACGCCCGGTTGCCACTTTCCGCACACCGCAAAAGCAAACTGGCGCGTCGGCTTAGAAGCTGGTTGAAACCCGGCAAGGCAACGCCAGGCGAATCAGCGGCACCCGCTGGCCTCGTCCCGCTGCAACCTCTGCCACCGCCCGTGAACCTTGCCGTGCCGTCGAGTGACGGGCAGCCCATGATCCTGATGTTCGGCGTGATTGACTGGCACTTCCGTATCCAGCGTCCACAAAACCTGGCCAAGGAGTTGGCCCGGGCCGGGCAAACGACCTTTTATGTCTCGAACCACTTTATCGACGATGATGCCCCCGGCTTCGAAGCAGAGCCTTTGGAAGGCTCCCAACGGCTGTTCCAGATCCGGTTCAAGGTACGCGGCGCACCGGCCATTTATCATGCCCCGCCGTCAGCGGCCGCGATCGGCCAGTTGTGCCAAGGCCTGGCCATGCTCCTGCAATCGGCGAACGTCGGTGCCGTGGATTGCATCGTCCAGCACGCCTACTGGTTCCCGCTGGCAAGGCGTGTCCCCAACGCCACGCTGGTCTATGACTGCATGGATCATCACGAAGGCTTCGGCAACGTTGCCCAGGAATTGCTCGACCTTGAAATCGCCTTGATGCGCAGGGCCGACCTGCTGGTGGCGACCTCCGACTGGATCGAACAGCACGGCAAGCGGGAAAATCGCAACGTTGAGGTGATCCGCAACGCCTGCGAGTTCGGTTTCTTCAGCCAACGTCCCGACAAGGTCTATCGGGACCCTGCCAACAGACAGATCATCGGCTACTACGGCGTCATTGCCGAATGGTTCGATCTGGATCTGGTCAAGCGCGTCGCCCAGTCGTTCCCGCAGCACCTGATCCTGTTGATCGGCAGCGATACCGTCCAGGCGAAAAAATACTTCAAGGCCTGCTCGAATGTGGTCCTGGAAGGCGAAGTGCCCTATGCCGCCCTGCCCTACTATCTCTACGCCATGGACGTTTGCCTGCTTCCGTTCAAGGTCATGCCGTTGACCCTCGCCACCAACCCGGTCAAGGTCTATGAATACCTGAGCGCGGGAAAACCGGTGGTGTCGGTGAAACTGCCGGAATTGAGCCAGTTCGGCGAGCTGGTCCGGGCGGTTGAAGAGCCGATCGGGTTCATCTCGGCCATACGCGATGTCCTGGACGCGTTGCCAGAGGCCAGCACTGCGCCAAAGGCACGTCAATCGTTCGCCCGGGGCCAGACCTGGCAGCACCGGGCCGCCAGCCTGCGCGAGGCCATCGCGACGTTGCCCCTGCCCAAGGTCAGCGTCGTGGTGTTGACCTATAACAACCTCGAACTGACCAAAGCCTGCCTCGACAGCCTGTTGACCCAGAGCCAGTACCCGAACCTTGAAATCATCGTCGTCGACAACCACTCCAGCGACCAGACCCCGGCCTACCTCAGCACCTGGGCCGACGGCCATCCCGACCGGATCGTCATCCTCAACCCGGACAACAGGGGCTTCGCTGCCGGCAACAACCTGGGTCTCGCCGCCGCCAGTGGCGATTATCTGGTCATCCTGAACAACGATACGGTGGTCACCGCCGGTTGGATCAAAGGCCTGATCCGCCACCTGCAGGACCACAAGGAGATCGGCATCATCGGCCCGATCACCAACAACATCGGCAATGAGGCCAAAGTCGGCACCCGCTACGAGCGGTTGGAAGACATGCCCGCCGAAGCCGCGCAAATGACCCGGGCCCGCATGGGCGAGTGGTTCGAAATCAACACCCTGGCGTTTTTCTGCGTGATGTTCCCGCGCTCGACCTACGAGCAAATCGGTGGCCTGTGCGAAGAGTACGGCCTGGGGTTCTTCGAGGATGACGATTACTGCCGCCGCGTACAGCGGCGTGGCATGCGCGCAGCCTGTGCCGAAGACGTCTTCGTTCACCACCACCTGTCCGCCTCGTTCAATACCTTGGGTGCCCGGAAAAAACAGGCACTTTTCGAAAAGAACCGGGCGATCTACGAGAGCAAGTGGGGAGCCTGGGTTCCGCACACGTACCGAGACGTATAAGCAGCCCCTTTGCATGCGCAGCAGATGAATTTGTGGCGAGGGGATTTATCCCCGCTGGGCTGCGAAGCAGCCCTGAATCCAGCCACCGCAGCGTGCCAGGTTGGTTGCATTCAGCCTTTTTGGGGCTGCTTCGCAGCCCAAGCGGGGATAAATCCCCTCGCCACAATGAATCGAACAAGCATCCAGTGAACAGCGTTGTCCCTTTAGCCGAGACGATATTTTGCCCAGATTCAGCCTGAAGTACGCCGTGGTGTTGTTGGTTTTACTGGCGAGTGCGGTGGTCGGCGTATACGGTTTTTCGACGCTTGAACTGGCGTCCATGAACAGCGGCACCCGGACGATATTGCTGTCGATGGCAGCCCTGGCCGCCCTCACCGTCTTCACGCGCAAGCCACCGATCGTGCTTTGCCTGGGTTTGCTGGCGTGCCTGGCCATTGCCTGCGCGCAGATTTGGCCGGTGATAGTCGTAGCGGCGTTCGCGCTGTCTGCCACCGTGCTCGGCAGGTGGGGGCTCAGGCAAGCAGCTTCGGCCGACTGGAGCGTCCACCTGCTGGTGGGAGCCGGTGCGTTCGGTACGCTGACAGGCCTGGCGGCCTACTGGCCGATCAACTACCCCGGGCTGTATGGCGCGCTGCTGTTGTTGCCGCTTGCATTGGGTCACAGACACGTCACGTCGATAGGCCGTGAACTGCTGCGACACATCCACGCCACCCGATCAGCGCAAACACCGCTGCAAACGGCGCTCGACGTTCTGATCTGCAGCTTCGCCTGTCTTTACGTGTTGGTCGCCTTCATGCCAGAGGTCGGGCACGACGCATTGGCCATGCACCTCTTCGTCCCGTCACACCTGGCCCAGCGGCATCAATGGTCGTTCGATGCCAGCACGTATGTGTGGGCGGTCATGCCCATGCTGGCCGACTGGATCTATAGCATCGTCTATATGCTGGGCGGCGAAACGGCGGCGCGCCTGAGCAACAGCGCATTCACCCTGCTGCTGGCGTGGCAGATCCGCAACATGACCCTCTGGGCCGGAGGCTCTGCCACAAGTGCCCGTTGGGCAAGCCTGATCTTTGTGTCGACGCCCCTCGCCTTCGCTGAAAGCAGCAGCCTGCACATCGAGTCGGCGTGGACCGCCTTCATGATGGCCGGAACACTGGCGATCCTGAAGGTCTCACGTTTCACGCCGGATCCCACGGAGCGCCTGTCGCAACTGCTGCTGGCCGGCATCCTGCTGGGCTTCGCCATGGCGACCAAGGCGGTGACCCTGAGCGTCCTGCCAGTCCTGTTGGTGATGTTGCTGGTGCAGTACAAGGCCTGGGCTGTCCCAGGCATCGTCAAGACGCTCCTGCTCGGCAGTGCCGGGCTGATGCTGGCCGGTGCCACCCCTTACGTCTCTGCCGGGTACTTGACCGGTAATCCGGTGTTTCCGTTTTTCAATGCCATTTTCCATTCGCCACTGTGGCCGAACATCAATTTCGAACCGCCAGCCGCTTTCGGCACAGGGGTGACCTGGGACACCCTCTATCGAATGGTCTTCAAGTCGCCTCAGTTCATCGAGGGGCGCGTCGGCGCGGCAGGCTTTCAATGGCTGTTGCTGCCCACGGCCGCCATCGCCGTGCTGTTGAGCGGCAACAAAAAAGCCCTGTGCATCCTCCTGGTGGGCGCCGGCGCGATGTTCATGACGTTCCACTCAACGGCCTACCTGCGTTATGTGTTCCCCTCCTTCGCGCTGTTCTCAGTGATCCTGGCCCTGCCCTTTTCCGACCCCAGGTTCTTCCCGCGCAGCCTCGCCATCGTCGCCGGGGCGGTGCTGGTCCTGACCAATACCCGTTTCATCCAGGCCGCGACTTACTATGGCGACATCAAACCCTCCGCGCTATTGAGCCAGGCCGGTCGGGACGCCTACCTGTTGGAACGCCTGCCCATCCGAAACATGATCGACACCGTCAACGCCTTGAATAGCGGGAACCAACCCGTGGCGGTCTTTGCATCGCCCCTGATGGCGGGTTTGCATGGCGATGCCCTTTATGCGTCGTGGTACAACCTGAAGTGGAAAAACGAATTCGACACGGCGACCTCGCCCTCGGAGCTTACCCAGCGCTTGCGCCGGCACCAGGTGAACTGGCTGGTGATCGACCTCAAGTTCCTTCCCCAGGTGCAACTCGATCGGCTGCTCACGGTGTCCACGTCGTATGCCAGACTGGGTGACCTGGACCTGCGCAAACTCAATGTCACGCACGAAGAACACCTGCGCGACCCGCAGCTGTCCAGCCTGGAGGGCTGGAGCCTGACGTCACCCTCGACCTATGACGCGTCGCGCCAGATCCTGACCGTCAACGTCAAGACACCGGCCACACAGCGGGTCGAAGTGACGCCGGGGCTGACGTACATCAACAGCGTGTCCGCACGTTGCGCAACGACGACCACCGCCGGAAGAATCCAGGCCAATTGGATGGACGACCAAGGCGACTTCATTACCACCAGCATCGAGACCTTTGACTGCACCACGCAATGGGAGACCCATGAGATGAGCGTCGTTGCCCCCGCGAATGCCACGTCCGTGATCATTTATGCGTCCGGGCACACCGACATCCCCCTGGAATTCAAGTCACTTTCATTCAGGCAATAGCGGGCGATATCGATGAACTCAAAAACAGCGCTTTTCACGGACGAACAACGCGTCGCCGTCGTCATCCCCAGCTATCGGGTCACCGCGCACATCGGCGGGGTCATCGAGGCCATAGGGCCGGAGGTCTGGCGCATCTACGTCATCGACGACGCCTGCCCGGACGGTTCCGGCGGGCATGTCCTGGCTTCCTGTAACGACCCCCGGGTCAAGGTGTTGCCCCATGAGGTCAACCAAGGCGTGGGCGGCGCGGTCATGACCGGCTACCGAGCAGCCCTCGCCGACGGTGCGAGTATCATCGTCAAAGTCGACGGGGACGGCCAGATGGACCCGACCCTGATCCCGCTGTTCATCGAACCGATCCTGGCCAGAGAAGCGGACTACACCAAGGGCAATCGGTTTTTCGACCTGGAAGAAGTCCAATCGATGCCGCGGCTGCGCCTGTTCGGCAACGCGGTACTGTCATTGATGGCCAAACTGTCGACCGGTTACTGGGATCTGTTCGACCCCACCAACGGCTACACGGCGATTCACCGTGACGTCGCCAGGTTGTTACCCCTGGACAAGGTCAGCCAGCGCTACTTTTTCGAGACCGACATCCTGTTCCGCCTGAACACCGTGCGCGCCGTGGTGGTAGATATTCCGATGGAGGCCCGATACGGCGACGAAGTCAGTCACCTCAAGATCTCGAAGATCATTGGCGAATTCCTGTTCAAGCACCTGCGCAATTTCACCAAGCGCGTGCTCTACAACTATTATCTTCGCGACATGTCCCTGGCTTCGATCGAACTGCCGATCGGGATTGTCATGTTCTTGTTCGGCGTCTTCTTCGGCAGTTATCACTGGTATGAATCGGCGCAGAATGGCATCGCGACACCCGCCGGCACGGTGATGCTCAGTGCACTGCCCATGCTCATGGGTTTGCAGCTGATCATGGCGTTCCTCGGTTACGACATCGCCTCGGTGCCCAGCCGGCCACGGCAGTCCAGGCGTGCTATAGCAACGTCATTGCGGGAAGAAAACTCATTAAAGCGCTGAGAGATTTTTTATCGGACCCGTCGCTCAAGGCATTGGATGTCGATGGCAGCGAACGCCTCGAACTTCACGGCCAAATGCTTGAACGCAAGCGAATGCTCCGGGAAGTCTTCGTGGAGTTTCACAACGCGTTTCATCGCCTGGCAGACCGTCACTTCAAGGTCGAAGGCCTTGAGGTGGAGTTGGGGGCGGGCATCGCGCCCATGCGCCATTCATACCCGGAAGTACTGGCCACGGACATTGTCGCCACCGAACAACTGGACATGGCCCTCGATGCCGAGGCAATGAGCCTGGACGATCACTCGGTCAGGGCCTTTTACGGCCAGAACTGCTTTCACCATTTCCCTCACCCCGATCGGTTTTTCACGGAACTGGAAAGAACGCTCAAGATCGGCGGCGGGGCCATTTTGATCGAGCCCTTCCACGGCCCCTTTGCCGCTTTTCTCTATAAACGCCTGTTCAAGTCCGAAGGCTTCGACATGCACTTCCCATCCTGGGAAACACCGTCGAGCGGCCCCATGAACGGCGCCAACCAGGCTCTGAGCTACATCATCTTCGTTCGCGACAGACAGGCGTTCGAGAGCAAGTACCCAGGCCTGGAAATCGTCCATCAGGAAATCTGCGGCAATTATCTGCGTTACCTGGTTTCCGGCGGCTTGAACTTTCGCCAGTTACTGCCTGACGCGTTGATCCCCGTGCTCAAAGTCGTTGAAAAGCTGCTGCAGCCGTTGAGGCGGGTATTGGCCCTGCATCACATCGTGGTCGTCAGGAGGACGTCTTGATCTTTATTCGGTATGGCGCCATCCAACTGGTGGCCTATGCGTTGGACATGGGCGTCTTTTTGCTGTTGATCGCGCTATTCGAGGAACAACCCGTGCTGGCCAACATGGCCGGTAAAGGCGTCGCCGGTGTGTTCGCGTTCTTTTTGCATCGCCACTTCACGTTCCAGTCGAGCCATGGCAGCAGCAAGGCTCAAGCGGTGCGCTATTTCTCGTTGCTCGCCATCAATATCCCGGTCGCGTCGGCGCTGTTCAGCGCGGGGCTGTCTATCGTCGACAGCCCTGCTCCGGTGAAATTTGTCTGCGACGTGGCCTGCGTGGCCATGACCTACTGGATCAGCAAACTGTTCGTGTTTCATTCCACTCCGCATCCGCCGGTTCCCGCTGACCGTGCCGAAGGCACATGACGATGAAGCTATTGATCACCGGCGCGACAGGCTACATCGGACAACGGGTATCCACCCTCGCGGCGGCAAGGGGACATGAGGTCATTTACGCGACGCGCCAGCCGGGTCCGGCCTCCTCTGCCTGGCTGCCTTATGACCTGCGGGGCCCGGCCCCCGCGTGCCCGGCCGGCATTCAGGCGCTGATCCATTTGGCCGCCGACACCTCGACGGGTACCAACGCCGGCGCGGACGACGAAGTCAACGCGGCCCAAGCGCTGATCCAGTGCGCCCAACAAGGCTCGGCCAGGTTCATCTTCATCTCCAGTCAAACCGCCGAGGCCATGGCTCCGAGCATTTATGGCCGGACCAAGTGGCGTATCGAACAGCACGTGCTGGCCGCCGGAGGCACCGTGATCCGCCCCGGCCAAGTCTACGGCGGCCCCGAACGTGGCCTCTTCGGTTTGTTGTCAGGGCTGGTTCGTCGAAGCCCGTTCATTCCGATCCTCATGCCCGCGCCTTGCGTGCAACCCATCCATGTCGACGACCTCGCGGCCTCGATACTGGCCGTTGCCGAGCGCGACGACCTGCATGCCGAGGTCCTCAACCTGGGCGCCGTGCGGCCGATTGCCTTTGGCCACTTCCTGAGGTCGATCGCGACGCACCGGGTCCGTGCCACTCGCCTGCCAATCCCCCTGCCAGTGCCATTGCTCAGGTTATTGCGCTGGTCGCTCGGGCGATCCTTGAGCACGAAACTGGGCCTGGAGCGGATTTTCTCCCTTATCCACCTGCCGCCCATGGCCAGCGAGCGTTCCCTGCAAAAACTCGGCACCCAACTGCGTCCCCTTGCCCACGGCATGCATCGCTCCGGCCATGGGCAACGTCGAGGCCTTCTCCAGGAAGCCGCAGTACTCTTGCACTACCTGCTCAAAAGCCCGCCGCACAGCAGCCTGGTCAGTCGCTATGCCCGGGCACTGGAGCGTGCGGGAAAAACCCGCCCCGTCATTCATTCGCCCTTGATGATGGGCTGGCCGATACTCCTGACGCTCCTGGACACCCCCAGCGTCCTGCGCAAGCCCGACGGCCAGGAGCTGGCCTGGCGCCTGCAGGTTGCACTCGCTATC
Source organism: Pseudomonas sp. NFACC14 (assembly GCF_900106885.1). NCBI lineage: Bacteria > Pseudomonadati > Pseudomonadota > Gammaproteobacteria > Pseudomonadales > Pseudomonadaceae > Pseudomonas > Pseudomonas sp. NFACC14. The sequence goes on along the minus strand of NZ_FNOA01000002.1, from coordinate 252,046 downwards.
GCCGAAGCCAGTCCCCAGGGCGCCCAGGTGTTTCTCGGCGTCCAACAGTCGCGCAGCCCTGTCGCCACGTTGGTTGCGTTGGGACTCACCGCAGTCAAAGCATCGGTGTGGCAGCTAGCGGCGCTGGCGTGCCGTTCCTTTGCCCGTCAGCTGTTGCTTGGAAGTGAAGCCCGCCGTGAAACCTGAATTCGATGTGATCATTGTCGGCAGTGGCCCGGCCGGGACTTCGGCGGCCTATCCGCTGGTCAAGGCGGGCCTGAAAGTCCTCATGGTCGATGCCCAGGCCAATACCGGCTCATCGGAGCCGCCAACCCGCCCATTCCTCGACGCCAGGAGCAACGACGCGCAGCAGTGGAAATGGATGATCGGCGAAAACTTCCACGCCTTGAACCAACCGGACGTGGTATCGCCCAAACTGAAGACACCGACCCATGCCCATGTCTTCGAAGGGTTCAGCGCCGGCAATCGCATCGAGACCGACAATTTCATCGGCATCGGCTCGCTGGCAACCGGAGGCCTGTCCAATGCCTGGGGTTGCGGCGTGGCAAGGCTCGGTGCCAGCGACTTTGCCGGGCTGCCCATCGACTATTCCGAGATGCAGGCGTCCTACGAAACGGTCGCCCGCCGGATCGGCATCAGTGGCCGGGGCGACGACGATCTTTCAAGCTATTTCGGCCTCGATGAGTGGGCGCAACCGCCGCTGCCACTGGACGCCCTGCATCAACGCCTGCTCGATCACTACGCCCGGCGTCGTGGGGCGTTTCCCGACCTGGGGTTCCGCCTTGGCCGCTCCCGGGTCGCCGTCTTGAGCCAGGCCCTGGACGAGCGCAAGGCCTGCGACCTGTCGGGAAACTGCTTGTGGGGTTGTCATAACCAGGCCTTGTACAATGCATCGCAAGAACTGCAAAAACTCAAGCAATACCCGGGATTCCAGCACGTCCAGGACTTCCTGGTGGACGAGCTGCAGAAACAGGACGGTTCATGGACGATCATCGACCCTCGCTCCGCCTGTTGCTGGCGCGGCACCCGCCTGTTGCTGGCGGCGGGCACCCTGGCCTCGACCCGGCTCGCCCTCAAGGGCCTGAACCATTCGGCCCCGATACCGCTGCTGTCATCGCCGACGGCTGCCTTCCTGCTGTGGCTGCCGAAAATGCTCGGGACCCCAAGGGCGCCGGCATTGGGTCTGGGCCAGTTATCGTTTGCCCTGGCGCTGGCATCCGATGCCACGGCGTTCGGTTCGACGTTCAGCACCACAGGTTTGCCCATGACCGAATTTGTCAGCCGGATCCCCCTGAGCAAACGCTACAGCATCGAACTGCTGAAAAACCTGCTCAGCGCATGCGTCGTCGGGAATCTCTTCCTCCCCGGGCACCTGTCTCACAACACGGCGGTGTTGCGCCCCGACGGCTCGTTGAGCATCCACGGCCACGAGCATCCAGAGCTCCAGGGGCTCATGAAGGCCGCCGAGGCAAAGCTGCGCCGGATCTATTGGAAAATGGGCGCGATCTTGATGCCCATGAGCTTCACCGTCGGCAGGCCGGGGGCGGATATCCATTATGCGGGCACCCTGCCCATGCACTCGACGCCCAGGATCGGGCAGACTGATAGCCTTGGCGAAGTCGCGGGCCTTGGCGGCGTGCACATTGTCGACGGTGCCTGCCTGCCCAGTCTTACCGAGAAATCCCACACGCTGACCCTCATGGCCAACGCGGACCGGATATCACGCTCGCTTGCCACCACGATAGGAAATCAAAAGGCATGACTCGCAAGGTACTTTGCATCGTTGGTACGCGTCCGGAAGCCATCAAGATGGCCCCCGTGATCAAGGCGCTCCAGGCCGAAAAGAACATCGATTGCTGGGTGCTCGCCACCGCCCAGCACCGAGGCCTGCTGGATCAGGTGCTGGAGGGGTTCGCAATCACCGCCGACCTGGACCTGGACCTCATGCGCCCCAACCAGTCATTGACGGCGCTGACCTCACGCTTGCTGCTTGAACTCGACGGCGTACTGCAAGCCGAGAAACCGGACGTCGTACTGGCTCAAGGCGATACGACCACGGTCATGTGCGCTGCATTGGCGTGTTTCTACCTGCGGATTCCCTTTGGCCATGTCGAAGCGGGCCTGCGTACCGGAGACCTGTGCAACCCGTTCCCCGAGGAAGCCAACCGGGTGATCGCCGGCAAACTGGCTCGCTGGCATTTCGCGCCGACCCAGCACGCCGTGGACAACTTGCTGCGCGAGGGTGTCGCCGCCAGGGATGTCACCCTGACCGGTAATACCGTGATCGATGCCTTGCTGATGACCGCGGCACAGGACTCAGCCTTGGCTATCCCACTGGACGCCAGTAAACGCCTGGTGTTGGCGACCTGCCATCGGCGGGAAAACTTCGGCGAACCGTTCCAGAATATCTGCCAGGCCCTCAAGGACCTGGCCGAGCGCAACCCAGGCATCCAGATCCTCTACCCCGTCCATCCCAACCCAAACGTCAAGGATGTCGCGCACCGATTGCTCGGCCAGACGCCGAACATCCTCCTCTGCGCACCGCTGGATTACGCGCCGTTTATCGCGGCAATGAAGCGCTCGTACCTGATCATCAGTGACTCCGGCGGCGTGCAGGAAGAAGCCCCGGCCCTGGGCAAACCCGTGCTGGTATTGCGGGAGGAAACCGAGCGCCCGGAGGCTGTCGAGCTCGGCGTGGTCAAGCTGGTGGGCGCCAACCGGGACACCATCGTCGAACAGGCACAACGTCTGCTCGATGACCCACAGGCTTACCAGGGCATGGCGCGCGGGGCTTCCCCCTATGGTGACGGCAAGGCCGCAGCGCGGATCGTCGACGCTCTCAGGCAGTACTTCCAGTCATGCGCATGATCTACCTGTCCCCGGTACCATGGGCCAGCTTCAGCCAGCGCCCCCATCACTTCGTCAACTGGTATCACCAGCAGACCGGAGCGCCGGTCTTCTGGATCGATCCCTACCCGACACGCTTACCGACGCTGACTGACTTCAGGCGCAAGCCGCCTGTTGTCGATCGGCAAAGCGTCAGCGTTCCACCCTGGTTGCGGGTCTGCAAACCCCGGAGCTTACCCATCGAGCCCCTGCGAGGCTCGGCCGTGCTGCTCAAGCGACTGTGGCGCAACCTGTTCAAAGAGGCCGTGGCATTTTCCGCGCAAGGGCCCTGCATGATCTGTGTGGGAAAGCCTTCCGAGCTGGCCTTGCAACTGCTGGCGCTGATCCCGCAAAGCCCTGCCATCTACGATGCCATGGATGATTTCCCGGCCTTTTATCGGGGCCTGTCACGCGGTTCCATGGAACGTCGCCAGGCGCGGCTCATTCGACGGGTGGACACAGTGCTTGCGTCCTCCAGCCCGCTTCGCGACAAACTACTGGGCATGACCGACCAGGTTGAGCTGGCCCTCAATGCCTGTGACATGCACGGACTGGCGTCGGTCGAGAACCTGGACCTCGGAGCCAAGCAACAGGTGCTGGGTTATGTCGGCACGCTGGGTCGTTGGTTCGACTGGGACCTGGTCATAGCACTGGCAAAGGCCAATCCCGGAAACCGGATCCGGCTGATCGGCCCCGTCTTCACACCCGCGCCGTGCGTATTGCCTGCCAACATCGAGTTGCTCCCCGAGTGCTCCCACGCCAGTGCAATCGCGGCCATGGCAAGGTTTTCGGTGGGTTTGATCCCATTCAAGCTCAATCGCCTGACCGCCTCGGTCGACCCGATCAAATACTACGAATACCGTGCCCTGGGCCTGCCCGTCATCTCCACCCGCTTCGGTGAAATGGCCCTGCGCGGCCAGGAACCGGGCGTCTGGATCGTGGATGAAGACAGCGATTTGCGCAAAACCGCCGTCGAAGCACTCGCCAGCCCAAGCGACCGCTCGACGGTCCATCAATTTCGTCAGGCGCACCTCTGGGCCCAGCGTTTTTCTGCGATCAATCTCAAAAACGGCCAATAACGGCCGATACCCAGGATAAGACCCCGCCACTGGGGCGCAGGACAGAACGGTAGGTCAGTCATGACAGAGATTTATTTGCTGATAGCGCACGGCACGGACCAGGGCGAAGCTTACGTGCTGGGCTGGTTCGACGACCGGAGCAAAGCCCGGGAAGTGGCCGAGCAGAAAGAATGGGAAGCGTACCGCGCCAGCCTGAAGGAGAAACACCCATGGTCCGGCCACAAGCCGCTGGCACCGGACCAGACGGACTACCGCCGCTACTGGATCAAGACCATTTCCAAATTCGAACATGTGCCAGTGCCAAGGTCCTTTGCGGTCCATTGATCATCACGAATCAATATTCGACGAAACGAGCGCTATCGGTGGCGGTCTAGACGATTAAGCCCATCCGATTGAGAGCGTTCTTATGTTGAAATTCCTTGGCGGCACCGTAGGTATCATCTTCCTGATTGGCCTGATCGTGGTGATTGCGCTGTTCAAGTTCATTTTTTGAGCGTGGCTGCGGGGATCTTTGGTTTGGTGGTCCCTATTTTCAGGCGTAAAAAAGCCCAATCTTTGCAGATTGGGCTACGTCATTGTGGCCAACGGGTTCGCTTGATTCATGATGACATCCATTCAGGAATGTCCCGCATGGCGTGTAGAACTCGCCATACGTCAATGTGTTCGTTGCACTCCACGTAGAACACCAGATAGGGATAACGTTTCAGCGGCCAGCAGAGTAATCCGGGGACACCCAGCTCATGGGCGTACCTGGACATACCCGATGCCGGATGGCGGCTGATGTGCATATAGGCGTTTTCCAAGGCGTCGATGAAATTGAGTGCCGCCTGCTCTGCCTGCTCGCCTAGGTAATAGTTGATGGCGTCCTCTACATCCTGGCTGGCAAGAGCTCGCGCAATGACGGGTTTCGCCTTCATCCCCTCCCCTTGCGCACCTTGGCCCGAAGGGATTCGAAGTAGTCGCCATTCACAGGAGCAGTGGGAGCAGACTCCGCCCCGGCCAGTATCAAGCCACGCAGGTGCTGCCGATCCTGATCCTTGCGAATCAGCTCCCGCACATATTCGCTACTGGTGCTGTAGCCTCTCTGGCTAACCTGATCATCTATGAATGATTTGAGAGCGTCCGGCAGGGAGATGTTCATGGTACTCATGACTTTGCCTGTTTTTTTGACAAAATTTGCCAAAGTATACACTCTTGGGCCAGCCTCGCCAGGGGTCGAACTCAGGTGAAACTTGTCGTCTTTGGCCAACCATGAAACGTGCAGATCGCAATGACATGACAGACATAGAGACTGCTATTGCTGACTGGGAACCGCTGAACCTTGAATGGCATCAAGGCTTCGCATTCATGGACGGTGTGCTGCTGGGCGATGGGCAAGTGCCTGATGTGTACATCATGCTCAACCCTCAAGTCACACGACCCAGCGAGTTGGCACAATGTGCCAGCGCTGGGCACTATCCGCCCTCGCCCTTGCTGGCCGGTCAGCCGGTTTGGCGGCATCGACGCAACCCTTGGGTGTTGCGCGAAGCCCTGCGTGATTACTACCTGCTTCCGGCCTACCGGGAGCGCCACGGCTACCACGCGCTGCAGCCCCTGCCGTTTCGGTTCGACAAAGGCCTGGAAAGCCTCGGTCACCAGTACTGGCGTGACGCAACCGGTGCCTATTGGTTCGGCGAGTACGCGATCACCCAAATCCACGAGGCGCGACCCGACAGGCTGGCCCTGCGGGCCTCGTCCCCAGCCTCGGTGACTTCAGCGTCCGCCCTGTTCTGCGACGGCGTGCATCTCTTTTTGCAGGGGCACATTATCGCCAGCGCCACGGCGCGGGTGCGGTATTGCAACCACCCGTCCTATCGAGTGATCGACGATCAAGTCTATAGGGGCTTCAAGCCCCTGCACCAGAAGAACGGCACGCCGCTGCCGGTCGCCAACCCGGACGACTTCCAGATGCTCGCCCAACGCTGGGGAACCGATGGGCAGTCGATCATCGTGCAAGCGCAGCAAGGCTCGAGCATTGCCTATGAATACTTCTACCGCATCGACAATGCCGACCTGGCGACCTTCACCGTGCTTAACGAACGCTACGCCAAGGACAAGCAACGCGCCTATTACCTGACCGGAAAAACCATTCGCTACGTGGGCGACTTCCACCTGCTCCAGTGCTGGCAGCCGGCGTTCGATGCGTGCGGTCGCGTGGTCAGCGCCAGCGAATACGAGGATGAGTATTTTGCCGTGGACGACCAGTACGTCTACGCCGCCGGGACCGGCCTGCGCGATGCCCATGGCCCGAGTTTTCGTCACTTGGGGTTCGATTACTACCGGGATCACCAACACGTCTACAAGCGCCAGAAACGCCTCGATGTCGACGTGGAGAGCTTCGTTGTGACCCAGCCCTGTCGTAGTGACCAGGATTACTCGCCCGTGCTGGCAGGTGACAAGCACGGCCCGCTGGGCTCTGGCGGCATCATCGATGCGGCCATGCAAGCGGCGTGGGCGCCTTACTTCGAAGCCCATCCACAGTTGGAAGGTTATTGGTGGCACCGCTTGCAGACACGGCTTGAAGCCGCGCAAACGCACACGGAAACGCTGCCGCTACAGGCCATCGGTCTCGGTTTTGAGCTCGGCGACCAGGTGTATTTCCATGGACGCGTGATCAACGGGCTGGACGCTGCGAGTTTCCAATTGCTGGACACGCATCTGTGCGGGGATGCCCAGGGCTTGTATCTGATCCCGTTTCATAACGCGCAAACGGAAGTGCCCGAACGGTTTTCCCAAGAACCCGCGGAGCAATTCCGCTCACTTGGCTCGCCCTACCTGACAGACGGCAAATCCGTGTTCTGCCACCGGATTTTTTACCATCCCCCGGAACCGATTCGTAAGGCACAAGCGGCCTCTTTCGAGTCCTGTGGGCACGGCTGGGCCAAGGACCAGGACACGGTGTATTACTACGGTGAGGCGAAGAAACGGCTACATCCGTCGGATACCCGCATGCTCGGCACCTATGCCGTCAGTCCTGCGCTGATCTTCTCGCAAGGTAAGCCGCTGGACGTGGCGTTCGTTCCTGATGAAGTGCGCGTGCCCCATCCCGACTTCCTGCAACTGGGCACGCGCAAGTTGTTCTGTCATCGACGCCTGTTGAGCGCCAAGCGGATCGACCTGGCCACCCTCGAATTTCTGAGTGACCGTTATGCCCGTGACAAGCATCGGTTCTACCATTACGACGGCTATGGGGCGCTGAGCGAGGTCGATGAAGCGCAGTATCGGGAATCGCTTGGTCTGCCGGCATGACAGATGGTATCGACCGTAACCTTTTCCAGTGTTCACACGTTTGCTTTATCAGATCCCGCTAAACCAGTTATAGCCCTGATCTTCCCAATACCCGCCTGGATTATCATTGCTGACGAAAATCTCAACGATATGCTTGGGGTTTTTGAAGCCCAGCTTGGTCGGTACTCGAACCCGTAGTGGATAGCCATACTCCGGCGGCAAGGCGACTTCGCCGTAATCCAGTGCCAGAAGCGTTTGCGGATGCAATGCAGTCGCCATGTCCAGGCTGGAGTAATAACGGTCAGCACACTTGAAGCCGACAAAGTTAGCCGTGGTGTCGGCCCCAATGTGTTCCAGGAAGGTTTTCAGCGGCACGCCACCCCACTGTCCGATGGCGCTCCAGCCTTCAACACAGATCAGGCGCGTAATGTCAGTGCGCTGCGGCAGTTTGCGCAAGCCTTCGAGCGTCCACGGCGCCTTGTCCCGTACCCGTCCGGAGACGGCCAGCGAATAATCGGACAGGTCCACCTCCGGTATATCGTCCTGACCGTAGAATGCATTGAAGGGAAATGGCGTGGTCATTTGCGCCTTGGTGAAGGTCGGCGCCAGTTTCTGACCGCTGAACAGCCAGGCCTGAACCCGGTCGTTCCATCGCGACATCGCCCACAGCACCTTATCGACCTGATCGCCGTCCTGCAGGTTACAACCGCTCAGCATCGCCATCGCACCGACGGTCAAGCCACCCCGGAGAAAGTTCCGGCGCTGGATATTTTCCAGCTGAAGCTGCTGTGCGGGCTCAAGCTTGATGCGCTGAATCGCGCGCTTTTTGGGCTCAATCATGGTCGGTTTTTCCGCTTTCAATGGGCCGTACGCCACCCGTGATCATGGGCAACAAGGTTTTCGGCACCAGCATCACCAAGGTCAGATGCACAATCACGAACGCGCCAATCACCGCCATCGCCGCGAAATGCACGTACCGGGCAATGTCGTAGCCGCCCAGGAGCGCGACCAGCTCTTGCAGTTGGATGGGCTTCCAGATCGCCAGCCCCGAGACGACGACCAGTACCCCTGCCGCCAGCACCATCCAATACATCAGGCGCTGAACCGCGTTGTAAACGCCCTGCTCGTGCACCAGTCGAAAACGCAGTGCATCGGTCAAATCATGTTTTAGCGCTGGGAGGCTGATCGGCAACCAATCACGTTTGAAATGGCGGCTGATCAACCCGTACAGCACATAGACAAGGCCGTTGATGAACAGCAGCCACATAAACGCAAAGTGCCAGGCCAGTGAGCCGCCAAGCCATCCGCCCACCGTCAACGCCACCGGAAACTTGAAGGCGAACAACGGAGAGGCGTTGTAAATCGCCCAACCGCTCATGAACATGCAGGTCATGCCGATGGCGTTGAGCCAATGGGTGAGGCGGACGGGCCAGGGATGGATTGATTCTTTACTCATGTTTTTCCCACTCAGAAACCATCCGTGCGCTGGAGCGATGCCGGACGGCGTCGCTCCAACCTGTTCAGGTGATTACATCGGTGGCTGGAATCCATCCTTACCGACGGCAATACCGCGTGCGGTTGTGCCGCCCTCGGCCGGGAACACGACAATTTTCGCGCCTTTGACCAACTCACTGGCTTTGCCTGGTTCCACGTAGGCGATGGGTACATCTTCCGGCACGACGAGTTGCTTCTCGCCGCACTTGTAATTGACGGTCAGCGTACGGCCATTGGCTTTGGACAATTTGCCCACGGTGCCGTTGGTCATGGTGCCTGTGCTGCCATCCGCATTTTGCCAGCCATAGTGACCTTCGCCGCTGCCCTTGAGGCTGGACTCGAATACGGTGACTTCCAGTGCCTTCAGCGAACCGTCGGCCTGTGGAATGGCGGCAGAGCCAACGAAGCTGTCGGCTTTGATCGAATCGATATCCGTCTTTGATACCCGGTTGATACCGGTCTTGTCAGTCAGGCCTATGGTCTGCTGGGCGCCGGAGCGGGTGGTGAAGGTCAGCGTGTTGTTGCTGACACTTTCGACGGTGCCCCGCAGCGGCTTGATCACCGGCATATCGGCCGCAGTGGCCATGACAGCGGCACTGAGCATCAGCAAACCGAAGGTGGTGGACAGAGCAGTCTTGAGCTTCATTGCGACAATTCCTCACGGGTTTAAGTGCCGCTATCCTCGCCCCCGGATCGGGACCTCACGATGACCGCCGAATGACATTTCTGTCATTCGCAACGACGCCTTTACGAATGACAGAAATGTAACCGACTCAACCTTCTCAGCTGGTTACACTGCAATCCTGAGATGCCGATACCGCGGGTTGAATCCCGTTATAAAAGAGATCCGAGCCCCCCTGACGATGCATATTCTGCTGATCGAAGACGACACCAAAACCGGCGAGTACCTGAAAAAGGGACTTGGCGAGTCCGGCTATAACGTCGACTGGACCCAGCACGGCGCCGATGGCTTGCACATGGCACTGCAAACGTCCTACGACCTGATCGTGCTGGATGTGATGTTGCCGGCATCGACGGATTTCAAATCATCGAGCTATTGCGCGCCAAGCAAGATGTGCCGGTGCTGTTTCTCACCGCTCGCGACCAGTTGCATGACCGCATTCGCGGCTTGGAACTGGGCGCCGACGACTATCTGGTCAAACCGTTTTCCTTCACCGAGTTGCTGTTGCGCATTCGCACCATCCTGCGCCGTGGCGTGGTGCGCGAAGCCGATCATTTCCACATCGCCGACCTGGAGCTGGACCTGGTGCGTCGCCGCGTCACGCGCCAGCAGCAAGTGATTGTGTTGACCAACAAGGAGTTCGCCCTGCTGCATCTGTTTCTGCGCCGCGAAGGCGATGTTCTGTCCCGGGCGCAAATTGCTTCGGAAGTCTGGGACATGAATTTCGACAGCGATACCAACGTCGTGGACGTGGCCGTCAAACGCCTGCGCAGCAAGGTCGACCAGCCCTACCCGATCAAACTGATCCATACCATTCGCGGTATCGGCTATGTGTGCGAGGTGAGGCCATGCGGACCCGACGCCAACCATCCCTGACCCTGCGCTCGACCCTGGCGTTCTCGCTGGTGGCCATGCTCGCCGTGGCCGGGGCCGGGTTTTATCTGTACCAGTCGATGAAAGCCTCGGTACTGATCTACAGCGATCACGCGGTCATGGGCCGTCTGGATCACTTCCGTAAACTGCTGCATTACGAACTGGCCATCGAGAAGCTGCGTGACAGCCCGCAGATTTTCAAGAACATGCTCGACAGCGAAGACGATATTTTTATCATCGAGGAGCCCGGCCAGCAGCCGGTGATCCTGGTCAATCCGCTGAACGTCACGCTGCCCGATCTGCCTGTGATCGGCCAAGAGGCGAAGCTGAGCGTCAACGACCTGCGCAGCGGCGTGACCGACTCTGGAGTACCGCTGCGCGCCGCTTCCGTACAAACCACCTCGGGCGGGCGCGACGTTCGCCTGACTGCCGCGCACATCATGGGCAAGGAAATGGCCATGCTCGCGGCGTTTCGCGAACGCATTTACCTGGCCGTGACCCTGGCCTTTCTGCTCACGGCGGTGCTCGGTTATGTGCTGCTGCGACGCGGTCTGCGCCCGTTGCGCAAAATGGCCGCCCATGCCGCAAACATAACGCCTGAGCGACTCGACAGCCGGATGGACAGTGCCGACACACCGGTTGAACTGCAACAACTGAGTGACGCCTACAACGCGATGCTCGACCGCCTTGCCAAGGGTTATCAGCGACTGACGCAGTTCTCCGCCGACCTGGCTCACGAAATACGCACGCCGGTGGGTTCGTTGATGGGGCACTGCCAGGTCGCCCTGCGCCAGCCCCGTAGCGAGGACGACTACCAGGCGCTTATCGCCTCGAACCTTGAAGAACTGGAGCGTATTTCCCGGATCGTCGAAAGCATCCTGTTCCTCGCTCGCGCCGACGAAGCGCAATCGCCGGTCGAGCGCCAACCACTGTCGCTACATGACGAATCACAGCGCATCGCGGGTTATTTCGAAGGCCTGGCCGAAGAGCGGCAGATGTCCATCAAGATTATGGGCGATGGCACCGTGCACGCCGATCCTTTGCTGCTGCGCCGAGCACTGAGCAATCTGGTCGCCAACGCGATTCGCTACGCCGACGAAGGCAGTGAAATTCTGCTGCGCATCGTTGCAGTCGACGGCGGGTGCCGAATTGAAGTGGAGAATCAGGGCCCCGTGCTAAGCGACGAAACCCTGAGCAAACTGTTCGACCGTTTTTACCGCGGCGATGCGTCCCGTCACCAACGCTCCGACTCATACGGCCTCGGCCTCGCCATCGTCATGGCGATCATGCAATTGCATGGCGGTAAGGTGAGTGTCGAACAGCCCAAGCCCGGAACCATCCTTTTTTCGCTTTTATTCCCCACTGCCTGAGTGACACAACCGGACATCGCTTAGATTTGTGAGAGGCCACCGTCGACCATCAGTTCTACGCCGTTGACATAACTGGCGTCAGCGCAGGCAAGGAACAGTGCGGACGACGCTATTTGTTCCGGCTGGGCCATGTAGCCCAGCGGCACGATTTGCCCTACGTGATTTCTGAGGGCTTCGATCTGGCTCTCATCCATCTTCAGTCCGTTGTCCATCAATGGCGTCCGGGTAAAGCCAGGGCTGAGCACGTTCGCGCGTATTTTTCGGCCTTTGAGTTCATTGGCCCAAGTACGTGCAAATGAACGCACCGCAGCCTTCGACGCATTGTAAAGACTCAGGCCTTCCATCCCGTTGCTGGAGCAAATGGAAGCGGTCAGCACGATTGACGAGCCATCCTTCATCAACGGCAACAGCGTCTGCACAGTGAAAAATACGCCCTTAACGTTAATATCGAACATCGTGTAGTAAGCGGCTTCAGTCGTTTCGCCCACGGGATTTTTTTCGCAGATACCGGCATTGGCAAACACCACATCGAGTTGACCGTCCCGGCCTTCGACCAGTGCCTTGAGCGAATCCAGATCGGTCTGCCGAGCGACATCGGACACCACTGCCACGGCATTCTCGCCCAGTGCGCTAACCGCGGCGTCCAACGTCGCCGCCGAGCGTCCAGTGATATAGACGCGTTTGGCCCCCTCGGCTAACAGCGCCTGGGCAATCGCAAAGCCGATTCCAGTCGAGCCGCCCGTGACGACCGCTACTTGATTGATAAATTTACCCGTCATGTGTTGACTCCTAAGTGAAGCATTTATGGTGAGATGAGCAGTTGGCAACTGCGCGGCGCTGGCGTCAGTCACGGTTCGGGGCTGATCGAAACGCCGAAAGGAGCAGCCGCTTTTGTTGAACGAGGCATCGAGGCATAAACGGACAGCAGCGCTGAAACGACCAGGCAAGCAGCGATGCCCAGCAGGGTGGCAATGAATCCGGTGGCAAGGGAGGAAGGACTTTGCGCAGGAGCGGCCAGTGCGTAAAACACCCCACCGAGTACCGCCACCCCAAGCGCGGCGCTGATCTGCAAGGCCGAATTGACTACCCCGGAGATCATTCCCGATCCGCCGGGTGGCGCACGATCTATCACGGTTCGAATAAGGGTCGGCAGCGCCCAGCCCTGGCCAAACCCGAGCAAGCCCACCGCCAGGATCACCAACGCCAATTGAGGGCTCTGCCCTGTCGGCGCCGCTGCGACCGCCGCGCTCAGGATCAGACACCCCAGTACCTCGAGCATCATGCCCATGGCGGGTACAAAACGGCCGAACAAGCGGATGGCAAAGGGCGTTGTCAAAGGACCGATCAGAAAGCCCACGCCGAACGGGATGAACATCATCCCCGAGGCCAATGGCGTTGCACCCAGCGCGTCCTGTAGATAAATCGAAAACGTCAGGAAGAATGCCGATACCACGTAGAAGAACAGTACGCCCGTCAGTCCGGCCACCAAGCCGCGTGCTCGACTGAGTTGCGGACTGACCAAGGGCGTGCCGCCCCGACGCTCCAGCGCGATCTCGTAGCGCCAAAAGACAGCAGCGGCTATCGGCGAGCCGAGCAGCAACAGACACAGCCACCATGGCCAACCGGCTTCCCGGCCTTCAATCAACGGTACCACCAGCAACCCGACCGTCAGCGCACACAGCAGTACGCCAATGCGATCCAGCGGCACCGGAACTTGGCTCCGGGTATCGGGAAGCAGCCGTATTCCGCCCATAAACACAGCGGTGATGATGGGCAGATTGATCAAGAAAACTGCACGCCACTGCAGGTCCCAGACATTCATCGATATCAGCCAGCCCCCCAGTGCCTGGGCGACAACCGCCGCGAAGCCGATCGTTGCGCCATACACCGCTAAGGCACGCGAACGTTCATGCTCCGGGAACAGGCTGTGGATGGACGCCAGTCCCTGCGGTGCCATCGCCGCAGCGCTCAAACCTTGCAACACTCGTCCGCCGATCAACACCGTCGGCGAGTTGGCCAGGCCACACATCAGGGAGGCAATGCCGAAGCCGGCCATGCCCGCGAAGAACACCCGGCGGCGGCCAAACAGATCACCCAGCCGACCGCCCGTGATCAGGAAGACGGCGTAAGTGGCGGCATAACCCGAAATGACCCATTCGACCTGCGCCGGTGTAATCGCCAGGCCGCTACGAATGGACGGCAACGCCACATTGACGATGAAAAAATCCAGCGGCGGAAGAAAGGCGCCGACAAGAAGAACAGCGAAAGCAAACCATCGGCGCGATTCGGCTGCTGGGGCGCGATCCAGTTTGGATGTCATTGGGCAACTCCAGAAAGATACGACTAGCGCAGGCTGGCTTCATGTTCACTCAGGTGCGCTGCCTGACAGATGAAACGGCAAGCCTCAGGGTTTGTTGCCGTCATTGAGGGTCTATTGTCGAAGTCAACGACTGGCGGCGGCACTGCCAGGGATGCACATTCCTCGTGCATTTTTGTAAGGCCGCCACCCGTTATGCGGCGCCCTCAGGCTGGGGCAAAAGCCGACTTGAAATGTTCGCTTCCAGCGATAGGCATATGCGGTATCTTCCGTCCGCGCTGTTCCGCCATGGGGTTGCAACGGGACGGCCATTGCTGCATCTTCGCCGTTCATTTTTGTTGGGGGTGAGCCCATGGACTGGAACGACTTGCGCGTCTTTCTGGCGATTGTCCGCACCGGCTCGCTGGGCGCTGCCGCGAAGCAACTGGGCGTTAGCCATCCCACCGTAGGACGGCGGCTTCACGTCCTTGAGCAGCACAGCGGGCAGGTTTTTTTCCGCCGCACCGGGCAAGGTCTGGTGTTGACGGACAGCGGTGAGAAAATTCTGGGGCTGGCCGAGGAAATGGAGCGAAGCGCCCTTTCCATTGAGCGGCACCTGGCGGGCGACAGCGATCAACCTGAAGGACTGTTGCGAATTTCATCGGCGGACTGGTTCGCCTGCTATGTGCTCGCCCCTGTACTCGACGAAATGTCGCGACGGTACCCGTTGATCGTTCCAGAGGTGATCCCCGGACATCGCCTGTTCGATCTGACTCGCCGCGATGCGGATATCGCCTTTCGCATCGTGCCGTTCACCGAACCTGATATCGTTCAACGTCGACTGACGACACTCAGCTACGGACTGTACGTCGCCGCGCACTCGCCCTTCTCCCCCTCTGAAGAGGGAGAAGGCCTGGGGTTGATCCTCATGAACACAGCGCAAGCTCACTACCCCGACGTGCTTTGGCTACAGCAGATGTTTCCCCGCGCCAGAACCGTGTTCACCAGCAGCAGCCGTACCGTTCAGGCGCAAATGTGCGCCCGCGGATTGGGTGTGGCGGTCTTGCCACGGGTGCTTGGCGATCAGTTGACCGCCCTGAGATGGGTAGACGTCGGCAGTGAACCACCAGGACGTGATATCTGGATGGGTTATCACCACGACATGAAGCAGATGGACAGGCTCCGCGCCCTGGCGGATCTCGCGGGTGAAATGATTGGTACGTAGGGCCTCGCTTTGCGAGGGTCAGTCCCGATAAGTAAGTAGATATCTGGAATGACGCGGCTGGTCTGTATTGGTTGCGTGCGTTGATAGGTATCACCGAGGCAGGTTTTCACACATCCGTGGGGAGCAACCACATTGGAATTGAGACAGCTGCGCTATTTCGTAAAAATCATCGAGCTTGGCAGCCTGGGGCGTGCGGCACTTGAACTGGACGTAGGCGTGTCAGCCCTCAGTCAGCAAATCTCCAAGCTGGAAAGCGAACTGTGCACCCGCCTCCTGAACCGAACCTCCACCGGCGTCACGCCCACTAGCGCCGGATTTGCGTTTTTACACCATGCCCAATTGACGCTACGCCAGGCGGAAAACGCCATCATGGCCGCCCATCGCGGGCGAATGAGCGGTTATGTCAGCGTTGGCTTACCGCCGACTACCGCAACGGTGCTCGCGTTGCCATTGATCAACGCAATGCGTGCGCGTTATCCGGACATACAACTGCATTTGGTGGAAATGCTTTCCGGCCACTTGGCGGCACAGCTCAACGCACGGCAGATTGACTTGGCCATCCTCTTCCAGCTCGAAGGAGGTAAACGTTGGAGCGTGACGCCGCTGCTGGATGAAAAGCTGTTTGTCATTGCCTCGCCCAGCCTCCCTCAAGCGCCTTCTGGTGACAGCGTGCAGTTAGCCGACCTCGGCGGCCTGCCGCTGGTCATGCCCAGTGCGCAACATGGATTGCGCTCGGCATTGATGAGCGCGTTCGAGCGGGTCGGGCTAACACCCAATGTCATTATGGAAGTCGACGGTCTCGCTGTTTTGATGAACGCCGTTCGGGCCGGTCATGCGGCAACGATACAACCGGGGGCGGCCGCTGCATTGAAAGACGGGTCCGGACTTTCACTGGTCAGGATTGCCGATCCCCATGTGGGCCGGCGTAATCTTCTGGCGACGCTGGCTGACGATGAACTCTCTCCGGCAGCGCTGGCAACGCGGTTAGTCATCGTCGATGTTGCGCGACAGTTGGTCGTCGACAAACAGTGGCCTGGAGCTACGTGGATAGAAGGGGTAGACGCGTAATCCTCCTTCAACCCAGACATCTCCTGACGACACGGCCTTTAGAAAAACTAAACACCCCGCATCAAAAGCAGTCTTTCGGCCACTCCCTCCCCACCCTATCGTTCTCCCCACTCGCAAGGAGCACTTCGTTCCCGCTTCCTTGCAAATCGAGGAGCGATAATGATCGATGTCTTAATCATAGGGGGTGGCAACGCTGCCTTGTGCGCCGCTCTGATGGCGCGAGAAGCGGGCGCCAGCGTGATGCTACTGGAAGCCTCTCCGAAAATCTGGCGCGGGGGCAACTCCCAACACACCCGTAACCTGCGGTGCATGCACGACGAACCGCAGGACGTGCTGATCGATACCTATCCGGAAGAAGAATACTGGCAAGACCTGTTGAAGGTTACCGGTGGCCTCACGGATGAAAAGCTTGCACGCATTGTAATTCGGGCATCGTCTTCTTGCCGCGATTGGATGCGTTCACACGGCGTGCATTTTCAGCCATCGCTGTCCGGCGCGCTGCACGTGGCGCGGACCAATGCATTTTTCATGGGCGGCGGCAAAGCGCTGGTCAATGCGTATTTCCGCAGCGCCGAGCGCCTGGGTGTAAAAGTTCGATACAACACGCAAGTGACCGACATCGAGTTGGATGAGGGGAAATTCGTCGCCGCCCATGTGGGCGAACATGAGGTCGATGGTCAGCGTTTCGCCGCAGAACGCATTGAAGCCCGGGCCTGCGTGTTGGCGGCCGGCGGCTTCGAATCCAACCGTGAATGGCTCCGCGAAGCCTGGGGTCAGAACGAACGCGGTGAATGGCCATCGGATAATTTCCTGATCCGGGGCACCCGATTCAACACCGGCATTTTGCTACGCCGCATGCTCGACCTGGGCGCAGATGTGATCGGCGATCCGACGCAAGCACACATGGTCGCGATTGATGCCCGCGCGCCATTCTACGACGGCGGCATCTGCACCCGAATCGACTGCGTATCGCTGGGTGTGGTGGTCAATCGTGATGGCGAACGCTTCTACGACGAAGGTGAGGATTTCTGGCCAAAACGTTATGCGATCTGGGGGCGTCTGGTGGCCGGGCAACCCGGTCAGCAGGCGTATTCGATCATCGATCAACAAGCCATTGGCCGCTTCATGCCGCCGGTTTTTCCCGGAACCACCGCCAATACCCTGCAAGACCTTGCCCGTCTGTTGAAGCTGCCTCAAGAAAAATTCGTCAAGACTGTCGAGGACTACAACAGCGCCTGCCACGTTGGCACGTTCGATCACACGGCGTTGGACGACTGCCACACCCAAGGACTGACGCCCGCCAAAACCCATTGGGCGCGGCCATTGGTGAAACCACCTTTCTACGCGTACCCGCTTAAACCGGGTGTCACATTCACCTATCTCGGACTCGCTACCGACGAAACCGCTGCCGTGCATTTCAACGGCAAAGCGAGCCCCAACCTGTTCGTCGCGGGGGAAATGATGGCCGGCAATGTTCTGGGTAAGGGCTACACCGCAGGCATCGGCATGGCCATCGGTACCGCGTTTGGCCGCATCGCCGGTGCGCAGGCGGCCGCTTCGGTGGGCTTTGGCATTTCATCTGCAAACACGGAGCCTCGACATGCAACTGTTTGATCCCCAAGCGCCGGACGGGCTGATCCCGGTGTTGAATCTTGACGAAAGTGAAGTCCAGCGGCAGATGACCATCTGCAATGCCTGTCGTTATTGCGAAGGCTTTTGCGCGGTATTTCCGGCGATGACCCGGCGCTTGGAATTCACTCAGGCCGACATCCATTACCTGGCGAACTTGTGCCATAACTGCGGCGCGTGCCTGCACGCCTGTCAGTACGCCGCCCCACACGAATTCGACGTCAACATACCCCAAGCCATGGCCAAAGTGCGCCTGGATACTTACGCCGAATACGCCTGGCCGCAAGCGCTGGGCAAGTTGTATCAGCGCAACGGCCTGACCCTGGCGCTGGCTTCCGGTGGGGGACTGGCGTTGTTTTTATGCCTGACCCTGATGCTCATGGGCAACCTGTTCACGGCCATTTCCGGAGGTGACTTCTACAAGATTTTCCCGCATAACACCCTGGCGCTGATGTTTGGCTCAGTGTTCGGCTTTGCGGTACTCGCCCTGACCATGGGTGTACGGCGCTTCTGGCGCAACGTTTCACCGGTCGCAGCGCCACTGCCGTTGAAAACGTCCGCGGCATTGGAGGCTACGGCCAACATCGCGAAGCTCAAATACCTGGACGGCGGTCATGGCGAAGGCTGCAATAACGCCGACGATCAATTCACCTTGTGGCGCCGCCGATTCCACCACCTCACCTTCTACGGCTTCATGCTGTGCTTCGCCGCCACCGGTGTCGCCACGCTCTTTCACTATCTGCTGAAGTGGTCGGCGCCTTATCCGATCTTCAGCTTGCCGGTGATGTTGGGTATTGCCGGTGGTATCGGCCTGCTGATCGGCCCGGCGGGTCTTCTTTGGCTGAACCTGCGTCGCAACCCTGCGCACGGCGATGAGAACCAAAAACCCATGGATCGCGGTTTCATCGCGCTGCTGTTTCTGGTCAGCGCAAGCGGCCTGGCGCTGCTGGCTTTTCGTGAAACCAGTGCCTTGGGCTTCATGCTGGCGATTCATCTCGGCCTGGTCATGGCGTTTTTCTTGACCATGCCCTACAGCAAATTCGCCCATGGCATATTCCGCAGCGCAGCGCTGCTCAAACACGCCATAGAGAAGCGTCAACCCAACCCGATCAATGCTGGCAGCGACTGACAACGGCAACAACCCGAGCCAAGGGGTCTATAAATAAAAAAGGGTCGCGAGATAAAATCTCGCAACCCTTTGAATTATATGGTCGGGACGGAGTGATTCGAACACTCGACCCCTAGCACCCCATCTCCTTTTTCATACTTCCTTGAAAGATCCCAAAATTTTACTCTGGACTTTTCCAAGCCAGTATTTACTTGGGCTCTAGACCTTGGATCTATTACATCGAAAGCCATTACCGCCTTTTTAAGGCGATCAGCCAACCTCCTGTGTATTGCGCAAAAAACGCTCAAGCACATTTTTGGTGATCATCTCGGTGTAGATGTCTGCCTGCATGAGCCCATGTACCCATTCGCATGTGGCGGCAGTAAAGACCTCACCTCGACCTTTGTGAAAGTGCACCACCATGCCGGCCCCGCGGCTATGCAAATCGATGCTGGCGTCGTTAAGGTCAGGCGCCAGGATGGAAGCACGAAACCGGGCATCGCCATCGCCGAGCATGAATGAATAGGCGTCCTCGGCGCGGCCATGCTCGGCATTGGTCGCCCAGCCCATTGCCAGGATTTGCAATCCGCAGGGCGCACCGTCTGTGCAGAGCGGTTCTGGAAGGCCGTCGACGAACGTGTATTCCAGGCCATCCACCTCATAACCAAAGATGTTGGCTTCGTCTCCGAACATGTCCGCGTAACCCAGGCCCGTCCCCATGAACGCCCAGTGCTTAGGCCTGAAAACTGTGTACCCGCGTGGGTTGCGCGGTGCCATTCCCCCAAAGCTGCCGTATATCCCGCGCAGAGCATTCACCCCGAACGTCGTTGCCCCGGGGTGATTTACCCTCGGATCTTCCCAAGCCCCCGTTAGCCGATGAGGCTCGGTAGCGGCCACAGGATCGAGCGCACCGGCATCGTACTTGTAGGCCACTTGCCGCCGGCCACCGTCTTCCAAGCGGATCTGCCACATAAAATTGCCAGCAAAGCGCGCGACCTTGCCACCCTCCTCGACAAAGGCGTCGACATGGTCGCGCATTTCCCGCGTCCAGTACTCGTCGTGCCCGGCGAAGACGGCGCAGGCGTAGCCCTCAAGCGCGTGCTGGTCATGATGCAAATCGTCCTGGGTCAGGATATGCACTGTATAACCTTGCCGCTCGGCCCAAACCACAAAAGGTCTCTCGTAAGAAGCCCACCCCGCCAGCGCGTAGTACTTGGCGTAACCGTTGAGGCTGGCCCATTCGATAAACTCATAGCGCGACGGCCCTGGCTTGCGGGGCCGGGTCGCGTTGACGCAACGGGGCGCATCCTCCGGCAGCCACACCTGCCCTCGCGCCCAAGGGCGCTGCGCCGACAGCAACGGTGATCGACCACGCGGCGTGCCGGGGTGGATGCCAAAGTAATGATTGGCACCGCCCCAGTCGTTATAAGCGGCCCACGTCGATGTGGCTGCGACGAGCGCCAAGGCATCGGCACGCTTGCGCAGCGCCTTAACGATGAACAGATGATGCCCAAGGACGCTGTCGTCGCCGCCCCGTACTTCCACTATATAGGCACCCTGCTCGGCATCCGCCGGGATTGTCCATTGCATGAAGGCAGGCCATTGGCAGCCCTGCTCATAGGCACGCTCGGGAATGGGGTGGAATCGAGCATCAAGGTTTTCGGTGGTATGCAGCGTGCGGGCGATGGCGCCATCACGGTAGATCCGGAGTCTCACTTGCGGGCGGTTCGACGACAGATACAGGCAAACCGAATCACCCGGGCTATAGGCGCGGCGATCGGAGTAGCACCAGGCGGCCGCCGGGCCCGACTCGGAAGGGACTTCGACCCAGGTCTCGCGTGCGGCCTGACGTGGCCCCGACGTCTGGCTGACGGTCACGTTGGCGCCCGGTCGTTCGCCTCGTGCAGCGGCGTTTATGAGGTCTATGGAACTCATAGAGTCGCACTCCTTTGTTCGGCCGACTCTACGGCTCGACCAGCCAATGTATGTACGCTGACTCGAACGCCAGGCGCCTCGATGTGCGCAAGGTCCATGCCCGCCGTTTCGTCGATAAGGAACCCTGCCAGGACAGTGACTATGCCCAACCCGATGACATAGCTGACGTAGAAGTAGCCAAGGTCGGCGCCGCTAAGATAGTTGTGTAGATAAGGGGCGGTGCCGCCAAAGATCGCCACTGAAACCGATGAGACAAAACCGACGCCCTGAGCCCGCGCCTGGGTCGGCACCTGCTCGGACAGCACTGCAGGGAAAATCGCCGCGATCAACGACCAGGCGCCGAGCCCCAGCACCTGTGCCAGGAACAGCGTGTAGGGTTCAGTGGTCACCATTATCGAGATGGGATAGGTCAGCACGATCACACCCAGGCCCCAGGCGATGACCATGGGCCGGCGTCCTACCCGATCGGACAACATTCCGCAGACCGGCAACCAGCACACGCAGAGGATCTGCGCGAGAAGGCTGGCCACATAGGCACCCGTGGCGTCCATACCCTGGGCAATCGCCGTCGAAGCGCCGAACGTGACCCACGCGTAGTAAGTGACATTGGCGGCCGCTGCAAGCATGACGATGTTACGCGCGACGCGTAGCATCTCCCCTGTGGACAGCTTGCGCGGCGGCCGCGCTTGCCCCTGCTGCTCTACGAACACATGAGATTCCTGCGCACTACGGCGTAAAAACAGCGCATAAATACCAAGTACTCCACCAATGGCGAAACCGATCCTCCAGCCGTAGTCACCCATGGCCTGCGCGCCCAGCAGCCAGGTCAGCAACGCCGCCACGGCCGTTGCTGCCATCACTCCCAGCGTCACCCCCACATAAACGGAACTCGACCATAAGCCACGGTGCTTGCTTGGGGCGATCTCTGCGACATAGGTGTAGGACACCCCTGTCTCACCGCCATGGGCGAGCCCCTGCACCAGGCGGAAAAACAGCAGCGCGACCGAGGCATTCAGGCCGATGCTCTGGTAATCAGGGATAAGCGCGATGCCAAGGCTGCTGATCGCAAGCAGCAGCATGGTGATCACCATGATGGTCCGCCGCCCCAGTCGGTCGCTCAGTCGGCCAAACAACCATCCGCCCACAGGGCGAGCGACAAAGCCAACCGCAAACACGGCAAGGGTCGAGAGCATCGCCGAGCGCGCATCGGTCTTGTCGAACAGATTGCTTGCCAGATACACCGAAAAAGTTGCGTACAAGGTCCAGTCAAACCATTCGAGCGCATTGCCGATACCTGCCGCGCGCAACGATTTGAGGCGTCCTTGGTGAGACGTCGTATTGTTCATGGTGTATCTCCTGAATACGGACGGGATCGAAGCGGTTTGAGAAACCGGATCAAAGGTGCAACGCCGGCTTGGGCTGGCGAATACAATGCGCAGATGGGATTCGGATACGCAGTGCAATCAGCAACGCGGCCAGCAGCATCAGCACGGCCGCCGCTACGAACACTCCTGCACTGCCTCCGAGGCTGAACATTGCACCGCCAGCGGCCGCGCCCGTTGCGATGGCGGACTGCACAGATGCCACCACCATGCCCCCGGCGCTTTCCGCCTGATCAGGTACCGCTCGGGCGACCCAGTTCGACCACGCCACCGGCACACCACCAAAGGCCAGGCCCCAGATCGCCAGCAGTACCGCCTGCCCCGGCACCGACGCCGGCAACAGCACCAACGCCAGTGCTGCGACGCCGACCAGCGAGGGCATCAGCACCAGAGTGGCCAGAGGGTGGCGCTCCAGAAACCTCCCGGCTAACAGCGTGCCGACGAAGTTCGCCACACCGAACCCCAGCAACATCAGTGACAGCCCTTGCGGGCCGATGCCGGTAGTCCCTTCAAGGAATGGCCGAACGTAAGTGAACATCGCGAAGTGCCCGCTGTGCACCAGCACGCAACCGAACATGCCCATGGCAATGCCCGGGCGCTGCAACACCTCGAGCACGGTGCGCAGGCGTGCCGGCCGGCGCGGCGCAAGGCGCGGGAGAGTGAGCGACTGGAAAGCCAGGGTCACTATGCCGACCGCCGCCGCTGCAAAGAACGCGCTGCGCCAGCCATATAACCCGCCCAGATAACTCCCCAGCGGCACTGCAACTACCGTCCCGATGGCAATGCCGCTGAAAATGATCGAAAGCGCCCGAGGCAACAAAGCACTCGGCACCAAGCGCATCGCTACCGCCGCCGCCATGCTCCAGAAACCGCCAAGGGCAATGCCCAGCAAGATGCGCATCAACAACAGCACCGCGAAGCTGGAGGAAATGGCGACCAACAGATTGGAAGCGACCATCAACGTGGAAAAACCCAGCAACACCCAACGTCGGTCGATGCCGCGGGTCAGGCCTGGCACCAACAAGCCAGCGAACAGCGCCACCACGGCTGTCACCGTTACCGCCTGGCCAGCCAGCGCTTCGGACACTCCCAGGTCGGTAGCCATCAGCGTCAACAAACTGGCCGGAAGGTACTCAGCGGTCAGTAACCCGAACACACCCATTGCCAACGAGAAGACGGCCATCCATGCGGGCGTCGCAGGCTCTACGTCCGCGCCGACGCCGGGATAGCGGTCGGATACGGCGTTACATACACAGTCAGTCATTGCTCGATCTCCCAATCTTCATTGCGAGCCGAAGTCTAGGCGCCGAAAACTGGATGATCTATGATCCTAAGTCTCAACTTTTTGACTAAAACACCTGAACGATGCCTGCAGATCAGTTTGCTCTTTCCTCGGACCTCATTAACGAGCTGTTGCGCGGCATGCGCCTGCGTGGCGTTGAATACCGGCGTATCCAGGCGGGTCCAACTTTTGGGCTGCGTTTCGCGGAAAAACCTGGGCACGCCTGGTTCCACTTCCTGGCCGTCGGCAATGCGGTACTGCGAATGGAGGACGGCAGCACCTACGCGCTGTCTGCCGGCAACGCCGTGTTCATCTCCCACGGCGCAGCTCATCAACTGTTTTCCCATCCGGACGCGCCTGTTCAGGACATTGATCGTCTAGGCGGCGCGCCCTTAGGTGACACCGTCAGCGCGGTGGATGCCGGAACCGATGCCAGTCCCACGCCGAGCACTATTTTGTTCAGCGGTTGCATGGAGTTTGAACTGGGTAGTATTCATGGCCTTGGCCGGCTGATGCCGGGCCTCATGCTGATTGATGCCGGCGGTCAGCGTTACCCCGGGCTGGTGCCGATACTGACCACCATGGAACGCGAGGTCAGCGCCGCCCGTGTCGGCTTCGCCGGGATCCTCGCGCGGTTGGCTGACGTGGTGGCTGCCATGGTCGTTCGTGGCTGGGTCGAGTGCGCCTGCGGGAATGCCTCTGGCCTGGTCGCCGCCTTGCGCGATCCACGCTTGGCCGGTGCACTGCTTGCGCTCCATCAACATCCGGGCCGCGACTGGACCGTTGCGCAGCTGGCCGAGCACTGCAATACCTCACGCTCGGTCTTCGCGGAGCGCTTCCAGGACACGATTGGCATGACCCCGCTGCGCTACGTCACCGAACTGCGAATGCGGCTTGCGAGCCAGTGGCTGACCCTCGAAAGGCTGCCGATTGAAGAGGTGGCGCAGCGTTTGGGCTATACATCCCAGGCCGCTTTCAGTCGTGCATTCAAGCGCATTACGGGTAAGACACCGGGTTTGAGTCGTAAGGTTAAGCAGCCCGCTACGACTTGAAACCGCGCGCAAGGAGTCGATGATCCGAGCCCCTGGCTCATTTACCACCCGTCACATCGAGGAATGTACCGGTAACAAATGACGCCTCCGCGCTGGCGAGCCATAGAATCGCCCGTGCCACTTCCTCGGGCTGACCGCCCCGCCCCATGGGGATCGAGTCCTTCACACGATCGACCCGCCCCGGCTCACCGCCACTGGCGTGCATGTCGGTATAGATATGTCCGGGGCGAATGCAGTTGACGCGTATCCCCTCCCGGGCCACCTCCTTTGCAAATCCAATGGTGAAGGTCTCCAAGGCGCCCTTTGACGCCGCATAGTCGACGTACTCATTGGGGCTGCCAAGGCGCGCCGAGGTCGATGAGACATTGATCACCACGCCTCCCGGGCCGTTGTGGCGGTAAGACATGCGCTTCACCGCTTGCTGAGCACAGAGTATTGGCCCAATGGCATTGACCGCAAAGATGCGCTGCATCCGCTCGAAGCCGAGGTCCTCCAGACGCGACTGATGCGCCAGCATCCCGGCGTTATTGACCAGGACGTCGATGCGTCCGAACGAGTGGTCGATGGCTGTGAACAAATCGCAGACTTGTTGCGGGTCCGCACGATGGGCGCCAGCGCCACCCCCGCTGCCGTGATGCGTAACGCCTTGCCACATTCAAATAACTGCAGTCCCCAGAGCGCCTCGAGATGCTTGAGCTGGTGACTGACCGCGCTTTGAGTAACATTTAGCTCCTGTGCGGCTGAAGTGAAGGTCAAGTGCCGGGTGGCAACTTCGAATGCGCGCAAGGTCGCGGTAGGCGGCAGGTCTCTCATAAGGGCAATATCCGGCGAGTGATCAAAACAGAGCATGCATGAACGCAAGCTCATGATAGAACCAAGCCCACTCGAAACAACACTTAGGGAACCATCGCATCAGCGTCAGCGGCTTCCCTCTCTTTTGAAGGTTCCACTGAGAGCCAGTGATTTTGTAGAGTAAAAACGCATAAAAATAAAAAGGGGTCGCGAGATAAAATCTCGCAACCCCTTGAATTATATGGTCGGGACGGAGTGATTCGAACACTCGACCCCTAGCACCCCATGCTAGTGCGCTACCGGACTGCGCTACGCCCCGACTAGGCGTGAATCTTGTTCCGCTTCTCAACGGAACGCTCAGGAATATATCGCAAGCTTTTGAAAACTGGAAGTATTTAAAGCAGAAATTTTATTTCTTGAGCACCACCAGCACATCTTCAAGCTCGGCGATCATCTGGCGGATCATTTGTTTGTACTGGGTTGTATCGTCCTTTGCCTCATCACCGGAGAGGCGCAGGCGTGCGCCGCCGATGGTGAACCCCTGGTCGTACAGCAGCGCGCGGATCTGCCGGATCATCAGCACGTCTTGTCGCTGATAATACCGGCGGTTTCCGCGGCGCTTGACCGGGTTGAGTTGAGGAAACTCCTGCTCCCAATAGCGCAGCACGTGCGGTTTTACCGCACACAGCTCGCTGACTTCACCAATGGTGAAGTAGCGTTTGCCCGGGATGACGGGTAGTTCGTCGTTATGACTTGGTTCCAGCATAAGCCTCAACTCGGGCCTTCAACTTCTGCCCTGGACGAAAGGTGACCACACGGCGAGCCGTGATCGGGATTTCTTCTCCCGTTTTCGGATTGCGGCCAGGCCGCTGGCGTTTGTCCCGAAGGTCGAAATTGCCGAAACCGGACAACTTGACCTGTTCGTTGTCTTCGAGAGCGTGCCTGATTTCTTCGAAAAACAGTTCGACCAATTCTTTGGCCTCCCGTTTATTCAGGCCCAGCTCCTCATACAGACGTTCCGCCATCTCAGCTTTCGTCAGAGCCCCCATACGTCACTTCCTTAACGTGGCGTTCAACCTGTTTTCGAGCGAGGTGAGGATATTCTGCGTTGCGGTATTCACCTCATCGTCATTAAGAGTGCGCGATGGATGCTGCCAGGTCAAGCCAACTGCAAGGCTTTTTCTATGCGGATCAATGCCTTTACCCTGATACACGTCAAATAGCCTGAGGTCCGTCAGCCATTCGCCTGCATTTTCACGGATTACCTCCAGCACAGCGCTGGATGCAACGTCGCGATCGGCCAGCAACGCAAGGTCACGACGCACTTCAGGAAAGCGCGATAACTCTTGGAATTTCGGCATTTTCCCTTGGGCCACTTCGGCCAACACCAGCTCGAAAACGAAGACTGGACGGTCGAGGCCCAGGGTTTTCGACAGTTCCGGGTGGATGGCACCGACATAGCCGACTTCACGCCCGTCTCGCTCGATGCGGGCGGTCTGCCCTGGGTGCAGCGCCGGATGCTTGCCTGGTACGAAAGTGAATGCGTCGAGCGCGCCGGCGAAGCCCAGCACCGCTTCCACGTCAGCCTTGACGTCGAAGAAGTCGACGACATCGCGACCTTGTGCCCAGCCTTCCGGCAAGCGACTGCCGCAGACGACACCGGCCAGCATCGACTCCTGCTTCAAGCCGTCCAGCTGACCGACGAAGCGCAGGCCGCTTTCGAACAGACGCACGCGATCCTGCTGACGGTTCAGGTTGTGCTGCAGAGACTTGACCAGGCCCGGCCACAGGGACGAGCGCATGGCCGCCATGTCGTTGGAAATCGGGTTGGCCAGCAACAGCGGCTCGACACCCGGATTGAACAACTCGAACTGGCGCGGATCGATGAAGCTGTAGGTGATCGCTTCCTGATACCCACGGGCCACCAGCAGGCGGCGCAGTTCCGGCAGGTCGCTGCGGGCTTCGGCCTTGGCTTGCGGGGCCAGGCGCGCTTGCGGGTAGCGGACCGGCAGACGGTTGTAGCCATACAGGCGGGCCAGTTCTTCGATCAGGTCGACTTCCAGGCTGATATCGAAGCGATGGCTTGGCACTTCGACGCGCCACTGCCCTGCCCCATCGGCGCTGATGTTCAGGCCGAGGGCGCTGAGCAGGCGTTCGACTTCGGCCGGCGCCATTTCCATGCCCAGCATCTGGGTGATGCGCTGGGCACGCAGAGTGACCGGTGCAATCTTCGGCAGGTGCTCTTCGCTGACGGTCTCGATGATCGGGCCGGCTTCGCCACCGGTGATCTCCAGCAGCAGGCCGGTGGCGCGCTCCATGGCTTCACGGGCCAGCTGCCAGTCCACACCACGCTCGTAGCGGTGCGAGGCATCGGTGTGCAGGCCATAGGAACGCGCCTTGCCAGCGACGGCGATCTGGTCGAAGAACGCGCTTTCCAGGAATACATCGCGGGTCGTGGCGGATACACCACTGTGTTCGCCGCCCATGACGCCAGCAATCGCCAAGGCGCGGGTATGGTCGGCAATCACCAGGGTGTCGCTGCGCAGGGTCACTTCCTGGCCATCGAGCAACACCAGCTTTTCACCCTCTTCGGCCATGCGCACGCGGATGCCACCCTTGATTTCGGCGAGATCGAACGCATGCAACGGTTGACCCAGCTCCAGCATCACATAGTTGGTGATGTCGACGGCGGCGTCGATGCTGCGCACGTCGGCACGACGCAGGCGCTCGACCATCCACAGCGGTGTTGGCTTGGACAGGTCGACGTTGCGGATCACACGCCCCAGGTAACGCGGGCATGCCGCCGGCGCCAGGACCTCAATCGAACGCACTTCGTCATGCATCGCCGGCACGGTTGCGACCACAGGACGCGTCACGGGGGCGGCATACAGCGCGCCGACTTCGCGGGCCAGGCCGGCCAGGGACAAGCAGTCGCCACGGTTCGGCGTCAGGTCGACCTCGATGCTTGCATCGTCCAGACCCAGGTACTCACGGATGTCCTGGCCCACCGGCGCATCAACCGGCAGTTCCATCAGGCCATCGTTACCCTCGCCGATCTGCAGTTCGGCCTGGGAGCACAGCATGCCGTTGGACTCGACGCCACGCAGCTTGGCCTTCTTGATCTTGAAGTCGCCTGGCAGCTCGGCACCGATCATGGCGAACGGGATCTTCAGGCCCGGACGCACGTTGGGTGCGCCGCAGACCACCTGGAAGGTTTCCGCGCCATTGCTGACCTGGCAAACCCGCAACTTGTCAGCGTCCGGGTGTTGCTCGGTGCTCAACACCTCGCCCACCACCACGCCGCTGAATTCTCCGGCGGCCGGCGTTACGCTATCGACCTCAAGACCGGCCATCGACAGGCGAGCGACCAGCTCGTCCTGGCTTACCTGCGGGCTTACCCAGCCGCGCAGCCATTGTTCACTGAATTTCATCCTGTTCTCCTAATAAATTCGTTACCACGACCTAGCGAAATTGCGCAAGGAACCGCAAGTCGTTGTCGAAGAACAGGCGCAAGTCATTCACACCGTAACGCAGCATGGCCAGGCGCTCGGCGCCCATGCCGAAAGCAAAACCCGAGAATTCTTCCGGATCGATACCGGACATACGCAGCACGTTCGGGTGAACCATCCCGCAGCCCATCACTTCCAGCCAGCCAGTCTGCTTGCAGACACGGCAGCCTTTACCGCTGCACATCACGCACTCCATGTCGACTTCAGCGGAGGGCTCGGTGAACGGGAAGTACGAAGGGCGGAAACGCACCGCCAGTTCTTTTTCGAAGAACACCCGCAGGAACTCTTCGATCGTGCCTTTAAGATCGGCGAAATTGATGTCGCGGTCGACCAGCAGGCCTTCGACCTGGTGGAACATCGGCGAGTGGGTGATATCGGAGTCGCTGCGGTACACACGGCCTGGGCAGACGATGCGGATCGGCGGCTGCTGCGATTCCATGGTGCGGACCTGTACCGGCGAGGTATGGGTGCGCAACAGCATGTTCGCATTGAAATAGAAGGTGTCATGCATCGACCGGGCCGGGTGATGGCCTGGGATGTTGAGTGCCTCGAAGTTGTGGTAGTCGTCTTCGACCTCAGGGCCTTCGGCAATGCCGTAGCCGATGTGGGTGAAGAACTGCTCGATGCGTTCCAGGGTCCGGGTCACCGGATGCAAGCCACCGGAAGTCTGGCCACGGCCAGGCAGGGTCACGTCGATGGACTCGGCGGCGAGCTTGGCAGCCAGGTCCGCCTCCTCGAGCAATGCCTTGCGCGCATTGAGGACTTCTGTGACACGCTCCTTGGCAACGTTGATCAGCGCACCGACCTGCGGACGCTCTTCGGCTGGCAGGTTCCCCAGGGTCTTCATCACCTGGGTCAACTCGCCCTTCTTGCCAAGGTAGTGAACCCGGATTTGCTCCAGGGCATTGATATCTTCAGCGCTTTGCACAGCCTCTAGTGCTTGAGCGACCAGCGCGTCCAGGTTTTCCATGTACAGACTCCAGATACAAAATAGGGGAAGAGCTTTAAGGCTCTTCCCCTATTTATGACGTTTGACACCTGGGCCCACAGAGGTGAGCCCGGGTGACTGCCGGGGGTACTTAAGCCAAGGTGGCTTTAGCTTTCTCGACAATCGCAGCAAACGCCGCTTTTTCGTTCACTGCCAGATCAGCCAGAACCTTACGGTCGATCTCGATGGACGCTTTTTTCAGGCCAGCGATGAAACGGCTGTAGGACAGACCGTTAACACGAGCACCAGCGTTGATACGAGCGATCCACAGAGCGCGGAACTGACGTTTTTTCTGACGACGGTCACGGTAGGCGTATTGGCCTGCCTTGATTACCGCTTGCTTGGCAACACGGAATACGCGGGAGCGCGCGCCGTAGTAGCCTTTAGCAAGTTTCAGAATTTTTTTGTGACGCTTACGGGCAATGACGCCACGCTTTACACGAGCCATGAGTTACTTCCTCTATTCTTGATCCAAAAATTAACGAAGGCGCAGCATGCGCTCGACTTTTGCCACGTCAGACGGATGCAGCAAGCTGCTACCGCGCAGTTGACGCTTACGCTTGGTCGACATTTTGGTCAGGATGTGGCTCTTGAAAGCGTGCTTGTGCTTGATACCGTTAGCAGTTTTCAGAAACCGCTTAGCAGCACCACTTTTGGTTTTCATCTTTGGCATGTTCGGATACTCCGCATTCAGTTGATAAACATAATCGCAAGGCCTGCCGTGCCCTGTTGATTACTTCTTCTTTTTCGGGGCGATGACCATGATCAGCTGGCGTCCTTCCATCTTAGGATGCTGTTCGACCGAACCGTACTCGAGCAGGTCTTGTTCAACCCGCTTGAGGAGTTCCATCCCCAGCTCCTGGTGGGCCATCTCACGGCCGCGGAATCGCAAGGATACCTTGGCCCTGTCCCCGTCACTCAGGAAACGTACCAGGTTGCGCAGTTTTACCTGGTAATCCCCTTCCTCCGTCCCTGGACGAAACTTGATTTCTTTTACCTGAATCTGCTTCTGGTTTTTCTTCGCCGCGGCAATCTGCTTCTTCTTCTCGAAGATCGACTTGCCGTAGTCCATCACCCGGCAAACCGGTGGGACTGCGTCCGCGGAAATTTCTACCAGATCAAGCTTTGCTTCTTCAGCAATACGAAGCGCTTCATCAATCGAGACGATGCCAATCTGCTCGCCGTCAGCGCCAATTAACCGAACCTCGCGTGCCGAGATATTCTCGTTGATCGGGGCTTTCGGTGCAGCTCGTTTATCTTGTCTCATTTCACGCTTAATAATAATTACTCCAAATCTGGGCGACCACGCCGGGAAACCGCTTGCGCGAGGAACTCAGCGAATTCGGCGACGGGCATCGAGCCCAGGTCAGCACCTTCACGAGTACGCACAGCGACAGTCTGCATCTCGACCTCCCGATCTCCAATAACCAAGAGAAAGGGAACCTTGAGCAAAGTATGCTCGCGGATTTTAAAGCCGATCTTTTCATTTCTCAAGTCGGACTTGGCACGAAATCCGCTTTGGTTGAGAGTTTTTTCGACTTCGGCGGCAAAATCTGCCTGTTTATCAGTGATATTCATGATCACTGCCTGGGTCGGTGCCAGCCACGCAGGGAACGCACCCTCGTAGTGTTCGATCAGAATCCCGACGAAACGCTCGAACGAACCGAGGATCGCGCGGTGAAGCATGACCGGGTGCTTGCGGCTGTTGTCTTCGGACACGTATTCGGCGCCCAGACGGATCGGCAGGTTAAAATCGAGCTGCAGGGTACCACACTGCCAGACGCGACCGAGGCAATCTTTCAGCGAGAACTCGATCTTCGGACCGTAGAAAGCCCCCTCGCCCGGCTGCAGGTCATACGCAAGGCCCGCGCTATCGAGGGCGGCGGCCAGGGCCGCTTCGGCGCGATCCCACAGCTCGTCGGAACCGACGCGTTTTTCCGGACGAGTGGACAGCTTCATCTCGACTTCGGTGAAACCGAAGTCCCGGTAGACGTCCATGGTCAGCTTGATGAAGGCGGCGGATTCGGCCTGCATCTGCTCTTCGGTGCAGAAGATGTGGGCATCGTCCTGGGTAAACGCACGCACACGCATGATACCGTGCAGCGCACCCGACGGCTCGTTGCGGTGGCAGGCACCGAACTCGGCCAGGCGCATCGGCAGCTCGCGGTAGCTTTTCAGGCCCTGGTTGAACACCTGCACATGGCACGGGCAGTTCATCGGCTTGATGGCGTAGTCGCGGTTTTCCGACTGGGTGGTGAACATGTTGTCGGCGTAGTTGGCCCAGTGCCCGGATTTCTCCCACAGGCTGCGGTCGACCACTTGCGGCGTCTTGATCTCCAGGTAGCCGTTTTCACGCTGGACCTGACGCATGTACTGCTCGAGCACCTGGTACAGGGTCCAGCCATTCGGGTGCCAGAACACCATGCCCGGGGACTCTTCCTGGGTATGGAACAGGCCCAGGCGCTTGCCGATCTTGCGGTGATCGCGCTTTTCGGCTTCTTCGATGCGCTGGATGTAGGCCGCCAGTTGCTTCTTGTCCGCCCAGGCAGTGCCGTAGACGCGCTGCAACTGCTCGTTCTTCGCATCGCCGCGCCAGTAGGCGCCGGACAGCTTGGTCAGCTTGAAGGATTTGAGGAAACGCGTGTTCGGCACGTGCGGGCCGCGGCACATGTCGACGTATTCTTCGTGGTAGTACAGGCCCATGGCCTGCTCGTCCGGCATGTCTTCCACCAGGCGCAGCTTGTAGTCCTCGCCACGGGCCTTGAAGACTTCGATGACTTCGGCGCGCGGGGTGACTTTCTTGATGACGTCGTAGTCTTTCTCGATCAGTTGCTGCATGCGCTGTTCGATGGCGGCCAGGTCGTCCGGCGTGAAAGGACGCTCGAAGGCGATGTCGTAATAGAAGCCTTCGTCGATGACCGGCCCGATGACCATCTTCGCGCTCGGGTACAGTTGCTTGACCGCGTGGCCAACCAAGTGTGCGCAGGAGTGGCGAATGATCTCCAGCCCCTCTTCATCCTTGGGCGTGATGATTTGCAGCGTCGCGTCGCTGTCGATGACGTCACTGGCGTCGACCAGTTTACCGTTGACCTTGCCGGCCAGGGTGGCCTTGGCCAGGCCCGCGCCGATGGATGCGGCGACCTCGGCTACGGAAACCGGGTGATCGAACGAACGTTGACTGCCGTCGGGAAGAGTAATAGTTGGCATGGCGCCTCCTCTCCTAGTGGTGACCCCTACCAAAGGTCACGTGGGTTGGGATGAGCCAGTACAAGATCCAGTCCAGGCCATTCAATGACGAACGCCTGCCTTACAGCGGCAGGAGCCTTGCGGCCAACCGGGAAAACCGAACCAGAGTGACTGGGATTCAAATCAGGGTTATTCGGACTCTTTGCCACCGGGACGAACGCTCGTCCGCAGCCTGGAAATAGCCGAGCCCGGCATGCTAGCACAGATGAACGGTCATCGATGCACAAGGCTGTCACAGGAAGGCAAATCGTCCGCTTTTATGCCAGAGTGCTGAACTTGATCGGCCCTAGCGCCCTCGAATCACAGAACATCGACCCACAAGGAGCATCCCCGCATGCGTCTCAATACCCTGTTCGCCGTAGTCGCCCCCATTGCTCTGCTGCTGCCGTTGAGTGCCCACGCCGAATGGCCAAAGGGCGAGCGGGATAAATACATGGCCCAATGCACGCAGGCGGCTACCCCGCAGATTGGCGCGGCGGCGGCCAAATCCCACTGCGCCTGTGGCGCCGACGCCATCAAGTCCTACCCGGCGAGTGATATCCAGGCGCTGATGGACAACCAGGCCACCCCGGAGCTTCAACAAAAAGCACTGGGCCAGATTGCAAAATGCAAGGCCACTGACAAGCCGAAAAAGTAAGGAAACAGGTCTTCCAGATAGACGCCACGAGGCTTAAAAACATTGATTTCAGGCTTTTTTGGACGATTTATTCAGGTTTTACAGCTTTTTTTATCGTCTTTACTTTCGGCTCAAGGCCTTTAAAACCGGGCCTTTCAGCGGGTAAAGGCGATAAAGTAAACACGACTGATTGGCAAACAGCGCCTGCGGGGGGCTCCCAAATCGAACATTTCGACTATGATACCCGGGTGTGCCCAGTTGGCCTGAGCAGCACAGTACACTGAAAATATATGTTTCTTGGAGATACACCATGTCTAATCGCCAAACCGGCACCGTTAAATGGTTCAACGATGAAAAAGGCTTCGGCTTCATCACTCCTCAAGGTGGCGGTGACGACCTGTTCGTACACTTCAAAGCTATCGAAAGCGACGGTTTCAAAAGCCTGAAAGAAGGCCAGACCGTTTCCTTCGTGGCTGAGAAAGGCCAAAAGGGTATGCAAGCTGCACAGGTTCGCCCAGAGTAATTTCTCGGCGCACAAAAAAACCCCGTCCATGTGACGGGGTTTTTTATGGGCGATTGAAAACCCTCAATCAGCCACAGTTCACCCGATTGATCACCAGGTTGGCATCGGTATTGAGGTTCAGGCGATCGGAGCGGTACTCGAGCGTGACCATGTCGTTGGGCTTGAGGATCCGGGCATTCTGCGCGCCGGCACGGGTACGGGCCTGCTCCAGCAACTGGGGCGAGGCCTTCTGGCCAATGGCGAACTCGGCGGCCTTTGCTTCGCAGCGGCTGTGACCGGTCTCGGCCGCCACAGGTTCGGGGGTCGATTCAGAGGTGCTGCTGCAACCGCTCAAGAGCATGGCGGCCAGCAAAGTACTCAATGACGCGAGCTTCCAAGGCATGAAGCCTCCTTTTTTCGATGAATAAACAGAGAGCGTGCGACAGCCTAAACGGCGCTTGGTTTCAACGCCGCAACCATCAGGCCGGGAAAGCTGGCAGTTTGCCTGAGCCCACGGCCCTGTTCAGGCCTGAATCGTGACTGGATATGAACGCGGCTCAATAAACGTCAATGTAATCGAAGGGCGGATTGGGCCAGTTGTCCTTCAGCGCGTTGTAGATCTGCATGACCCAGACCTCGTCGCTGGCAGCGACCCGGCCGACGTACCCCGAGCCCTTCGCCCACGTTTCGAGCCGAAACCGCAAACCCTCGATGTCAACGCCACCGACCACACCCGAGGACAGATAGGCGATGCCGTCCTTGGTCACGCGCAGCTGGGTATGCTCGTCGTCACTGGCCGAGGCCAGCAATTGACGAACCGCCTCGACGGTCAGGCCATCAGGAGCGTTCAAATCTATCTGCACGGCGAAGCCCCTTTGAAAAATAAAAGAACAAGTGTCGCACAGCCCTCCCCCAATGCCTAAGTCGCAGTGCCAAATCCCGGGCAAAAATGTTTAACTCAGCCTACAGACCTTCAACTCGCGAGCCCGACCATGAGTACCGTCAGTATCGAAGCCACCATCAATGCCAAATGGTCGGAGGGCCACAGCTCCTATAGCCCGGGCAGCCCGGAGGAGCTGGCAATCATCTGCATAGAATTGTTGGTGAAAGAGTTGGGGATAGAAGTCGCCCGCAACTTCATCCAGCAGACATTCGAGCGCTACCCGAGCATCGTCGACGCCGTGGATTGAGGCACGCGCCCGCAGGTCCAGCCTGGGGGCGCGCGATAGCCAGGCAGGTTATTTCAGGCGCGCCAGGCGCTCGGTCAGCAGGTCAAAGAACCCTTGGGCATCACCGTTTTCCACCCAGAACGCGTTCTTCGGCGCCTTCAGGCCGTCGTACCAGTCGACGATGGTCTGCCCGAACGTCGGCCCCTCGCGACTGTCCACGACGACATTGACTGAACGGCCAGTGAACAATTGCGGCTTGAGCAGGTAGGCAATCACGGTCGCGTCATGCACCGGCCCGCCCGTCATGCCGTAGTGCTCCATGTCGCCCTTGACGTATTCGTTGAGGATATCGCCCACCAGCTTGCTGGCATTGTTGTTCAGCGCCGCGATCTGCTTCAGGCGCGCCTCGCTGGTGAGAATCTTGTGGGTCACGTCCAACGGCAGGTAGGTCAGCTTCACACCGCTCTTGGCCACCACCTCGGCCGCCTGCGGATCGGCGAACAGATTGAACTCGGCCACCGGGGTGATATTGCCGCCGTTGAAGTGCGCACCGCCCATGATCACCACTTCTTTGATGCCCTGGACAATGTCCGGCTCCTGGATCAACGCCAGCGCCAGGTTGGTCTGCGGTCCCAGCATGGCAATGGTGATGCTGTGGGGCTTGGCCGCCTTCAGCGTGTCGATCAGGTAGTTGACGGCATTGCCTTCGGCGAGCCCCTTCTTCGGCTCATGCACCGTGACACCCGACAGGCCTTCCTTGCCATGGATGTTCTCTGCGTAGATGGGTGTGCGCATCAAGGGTTTCGGCGCGCCGGCGTAGACCGGCACGTCTTCGCGCCCCGCCCATTCACGGGCCAGGCGAGCGTTGCGCGAGGTCTTGTCCAGGCGCACATTGCCGGCGACGGTGGTCAGCGCACGGATATGCAGCTCCTCGGGCGACGCCAGGGCGAACAGCAGCGCCACCACGTCGTCGGCGCCTGGGTCGGTGTCGATGATCAGGTCGATCTTTTCCGCCGCCTGGGCGCTCGTTGCAGTGATCAATGACAAAAGCAGCAGACTCCGGATCAGTTGATGCATTTTCTCAGCATAGCGGTGCATGGCGCACTCCTTGTGCAGGGTTGAACAGGGTTAGAACGTCACTCCAGCGACCAGCACGATATTGCAGTACGGCGAGCATTCGCCTGTGCGAATGATCGCCCGCGCCTGTCGGCTGATGACCTTGAATTGCTCATGGCTGACCAACGCCCGCTCACCCAACGCCCCCTCGGCATTCAGTGACTCCAGGGTTGCCAGGGCCAACGGCTGTTTGTCGAGGATTTCCTCGGCCAGGACATGGCTTTCCACCTGCATTTCGCTGAGCACCACCTTCAAGGTACTGACGAAGTCAGGAATGCCATGGGTCAAGGCCAGGTCGATCAATTCGACCTGGGGCGGCACGGGCAGGCCGGCATCACCGATGACCACCTTGTCGCCATGGCCGAGGGAAGCGATCAGTCGGGACAGTGCCACATTCAACAACGGCGTCTTTTTCATGATTTGAAAGCCTGTACTTCCAGCAACGTGGGGATTGAAGGTTGCGCGCCGGCGCGGGTGACCGACAGCGCAGCGGCGACCTGGCCGAAACGAATCGCATCGACCTCGCTTTTGCCGCTGGCCAAGGCTGCCGCGAAGCCGCCGACAAAGGTATCCCCGGCGGCTGTGGTATCCACTGCCTTGACCCGCGGGGCCGGGAAATGCTCGAAGCTGGCGCCGTTGGCAAACATCAGCCCCTGGGCCCCCAGGGTGACGATCACCTTGCCGGCACCGGCGGCGATCAAATGCGCCGCGGCGGCCTCTGCGGTTTCCAGGGAATCCACCGCCAGCCCGCTCAGCACCGCGGCTTCGCTTTCATTGGGAATCAGGTAGTCGACGCAGGCGTACCAGTCGGCGGGCAACGCATGGGAAGCCGGCGCGGGGTTGAGGATGACGATTTTGCCCAACTCACGCCCGCGCTTGAGGGCATGGCCGACGGTGGCATCCGGCACTTCGAGCTGGCAGATGATGACATCGGCGCTTTGCAGCACGTCATCGACACCGTCCAGGACCTCGGCGGTGAGCGCACCGTTGGCACCGGCGACGATAACGATCGCATTCTGGCTGTTATCGTCGACGACAATCAGCGCCACGCCGCTGGACCCCTTCTCCACGCGGACCGCCTGGCAGTCGATGCCCTCGGCCAGCAACGCGCCGCGCAATTGTTCGCCATAGGCATCGTCGCCCACGCAGCCGACCATCGACACCTGCGCCCCCAGGCGCGCGACGGCTACCGCCTGGTTGGCGCCCTTGCCGCCCGGGATGGTGGCGAACGACTCGCCGATCAGGGTTTCACCGCCACGGGGCAAGCGCGGCGCCCGGGTCACCAGGTCCATGTTCAGACTGCCTATTACCACTACTTTTGCTGGCATACATCACTACTCATCAATTCGGTTCAGCGGTATTGGGCGAATGTACCGGACAGCGGTGCAGTCGACTCTCGCAAGACAATACTCGGCGTCACGATCCGCTGGTCGGTGGCAAGGCCCGGCGTAGCGATACGCCGCAGCAGCACTTCGGCCGCCATTTCCCCGAGCTGCAGGATCGACTGCCCCACCGTGGTCAACGCCGGGTAGACATAGCGGCTCATCTGGATGTCATCGAAACCGATGACCGACAGTTCGCTGGGCACACGCACATTGCGTTCAGCCGCGGCGCGCAGCACACCGATGCCGATCATGTCGTTGGCCGCGAAGATCGCGCTGGGCGGCAGCTGTTCAAGCAGTTGCGCAGCGGCGCGGTAACCGCCGGTACTGGTGAAATCGCTTTCGAGCATGCGCTCGACGGGCAGCTCGATCCCGGCCTCTTTCAGCGCCCGGCAGTAACCGGCCAAGCGCATCTGCGCCACGCTGGTATCGGCCGGACCGCCGATGAAGGCGATGTCGTGGTGACCCAACTCCAGCAGGTGCCGGGTCGCCAGGTAGGCGCCGTATTCATGATCGATGCGCACCAGGTCCGCGTCGACGCCATCGAGCCCACGGTCGACGATGACCATGGGCGTGCGCACGCTGGACAGGCCCTCGGCCAGGCCGACATCGCCTCCGGCGGACGCGAAGATCAGGCCATCGATGCGTTTTTCCAGCAGCACCCGCAGGTAGCTGCGTTGCTTGTCCGGGTTGTCGTCGGAGTTGCACAGGATCACGCAATAGCCGTTGCGCTCACAATAATCCTCGATGCCCCGGGCCAACTCGGCAAAGTAAGGGTTGAGGCTGTTGGGCACCAACAGGCCGATGGTCGCCGTGGTCTTGGCCTTGAGCGACCGGGCCACGGCGCTGGGCACATAGTCCAGGCGCTCGATGGCCGCCTCGACCTTGAGCCGCACCTCCTCGCTGACCGGCCGCGTCTTGTTCACCACGTGGGACACGGTGGTGTAGGAGATCCCCGCGAGCGCTGCTACATCCTTGATCGTCGCCATGGTTCAGCCCCGCCGACTGGCGCGCTGACTGCGATAGGTATCGAGTACGACCGCCACCACGATCACCGCGCCGGTGATGATGCGTTTGGTCGGCTCGGTAGCGCCGATCTGCGCCAGGCCCGCCGCCAGCACGGAGATGATCAACACGCCGAAGAAGGTACTGATGACCGAGCCGCGCCCACCCATCAGGCTGGTACCGCCGATGACCACCGCCGCGATCACCTGCAGTTCCAGCCCCGAGCCGGCGTTCGGGTCCGCGGCCTCCAGGCGGGAAATCTGGAACAATGCCGCCACGCCGGCCAGCAAGCCCATCAGGCTGAACACCAGGATCTTGTAGGGTTTTGGATTGATGCCGGCCAGGCGCACGGCTTCTTCATTGGTGCCGATGCCGATCAGGTAGCGACCGAATACCGTGCGGGTCAGCACCGCCTGGGCAATGAAAATCACCAGCAAGGCGATGATGAACGAAGGCGAGATACCGAAGGCGATGGGGTTGGACAGCCAGGCGAACGAGTCGCCGATGTAGGCGGTCCGGGACCCGGTCATCTGGTACGCCAGGCCCCGGGCCATTTCCAGCACGCCGAGGGAGACGATGAACGATGGAATCCGCCACGCAACGGTGATCGAACCGGTGACCGTACCCGCCAGCGCCGCCACGGCCATGCCGAGCAAGGCCGATGGCCAGACGCTCCAGCCCCAGCCGAGCACCGCCACGCTGACCGTCGAGGCCGCCAGTGCCAGCACCGAGCCCACCGACAGGTCGATGCCGCCGATGATCAGGATGAAGGTCATGCCGACCGCCAGCACCATCAAGTCGGGAATCTGGTTGGCCAAGGTGCTGAACGTGTCATAGGACAGGAAGTGGCTGCTCAGGGTTGAGAACAGCGCGACCATGGCCAGCAGTGCGCCAGCCAGGCCCAGGTAGGTCCCGAGGCCATAGAAGTTGCCACTTGATTTGCCAACGGCAGATGCGGTTTTCATGAAAAATCCCTAGGCGCTGCTTCGTTGAGCAACGCATCACGTTTCTGGTAGCCGGCGAATGCCGCGGCAAGCAAGTCATCCTGGGTCCAGCTGTCGCGCTCGAAGGTGTCGATCAGGCGCCCGGCGGACAGCACGCCGATCCGGTCGCAGATCAACATCAGTTCCCGCAGGTCACTGGACACCACGACCAGCGCCTTGCCCTGGCGAGTCAACTCGCCGAGCAGCGCATAAATGTCGAATTTGGCGCCGACGTCGATGCCGCGGGTCGGCTCGTCGAACAGCATGACGGCGCAATCGCGTTCGAGCCAACGCCCGATCACGACTTTCTGCTGGTTGCCCCCCGACAGCTCGGACACCAACTGGGTCGGGCTGGAACTGCGGATGCGCATGGCATCGACCTGGCGCTGCGCCAGGGCCAGTTCGGCGCTGCCATTGACCAGGCCGGCACTGGAAATCTCCGGCATGTTACCCAGGGCAATGTTGGCGGCGATGGACTGTGTCAGCAGCAAGCCTTCGCCCTTGCGGTCTTCGGTGATCAACGCGATGCCATGGGCCACGGCATCGGACGGCGAGCGAATGCTCACCACCCGGGCCGGCGAACCCAGCGCCACCGTACCGCTGTCGGCCGGATCGGCACCGAAGATCAACCGCAACAGTTCGGTGCGCCCTGCCCCGATCAGGCCGGAGATGCCGAAGATCTCGCCACTGCGGACTTCGAAGGACACGTCGCGGACCTTGTCGGAACGGGTCAGGCCCTTAACGGTCAACGCCGGCGCGCCGATCTGGCGAGGGCCAAGGTCGATATGCTCGCCCAGCTCCCGGCCGACCATCAGGGTCACCAGTTGCTCGCTGTCGTAGTTGGCCATCGGCTCGACGCAGACCAGGTTGCCATCGCGCAGTACCGCAATGCGCTGGGCGACCCGCGCCAGCTCTTCGAGGCGATGGGAAATGTAGATGATCGCCACGCCACGTGCCTGCAAGCGGGTGATCTGCTCAAAGAGCATTTCGACTTCGCGGGCCGTCAGCATGGCGGTCGGCTCATCGAGAATCAGCACATGGCAATCGCCAATCAGGTTGCGGGCGATCTCGACCATCTGCTGGTGACCGATCCCCAGCTCGCCGACCAGCGTGTCGGGATCGATCGCATCGAGCCCCACCTGGGCCATGGCCTCGATGGCCGCCTTGCGCAATTGCTTGCGACTGATCCAGCCGCCGTGGCTGGGCAGGTTGTCGAGGAACAGGTTTTCAGCCACGGACAGGGTCGGCAGCAGGTTGAGCTCCTGCATCACCATGCGTACGCCCAGCTCTTCAGCCTGGGTCCGGCTGCCAGGACGATAATCCTGCCCCTGAAATTGCATCTGCCCGGTCGTCGGCGTCACCAGCCCGCCGATGATCTTGGACAGGGTGCTTTTGCCGGCGCCATTTTCACCGGTCAGCGCCAGCACTTCACCGCGCATCAACGTCAGGTTGATATCGGTCAGTACCGGCTGGGCATAGGTCTTGCCGATACCGCTGACGCACAGGACAGCGTTCGGGTCGCGAACGGACATATCAAACTCTCCAATGCGCTCGCCCGGATGGGCGAGCACCGTTGTGTCGCCAGGATTACGGCTTGGTCACCAGCTCGACCGGAGTTTCGATAACGCCGTTGGTACCGCTGTCGACTTTTTCGCCCTTGAGCATCTTCAGCGCTGTTTCGATGCCGAACACGGCTTGCTTGGCGGCGAACTGGTCGGCAGTCGCCAGGACACGACCGTCCTTGAGCATTGGCTTGATGGCGTTGATGTTGTCGTAGCCCACCACCTGCACTTTGCCCGCCTTGCCCGCCGCGCGCACGGCCGATACGGCACCGACCGCCATGCTGTCGTTACCGGCCAGCAGTGCCTTGATGTTCGGGTATTCGCTGAGCATCGACGCGGCGACCTGGTTGCCCTTGTTGATTTCCCAGTCGCCGGATTGCAGGGACACGACCTTGATCTGCGCCGCGTCCATCGCATCCTTGAAGCCCGCGGTACGTGCCTGGGCGTTGGTGGTGGTGGAGACACCTTCGATGATGCCGACTTCGTCACCGGCCTTGAGTTGCTTGGCCAGGTACTCGCCCACCAGCCGCGCGCCCTTGCGGTTGTCAGGGCCTACGAACGGCACGTTGATGTTCTTGCTCTTGACCACGGCCGGATCGAGCTGGTTATCGATGTTGATGACCGTGATGCCGGCATCCACGGCTTTCTTGATCACCGGCACCATGGCCTTGGAGTCCGCTGGCGCGATGATCAGGGCATCGACCTTGGACACGATCATCTGCTCGACGATGCGGATCTGGTTGGCGGTGTCGGTTTCATCCTTGATCCCGTTGGAGATCAGGTCGAAATCGGCGGAGTGTTCCTTCTGATAGGCCTTGGCGCCGTCTTCCATGGTCAGGAAGAATTCGTTGGCCAGGGATTTCATGACCAGGGCAACCTTGGGTTTTTCTGCGCTCTGGGCGAATGCCGAGGAGAGAGGCAGCGCAGCGGATGCGGCCGCGAGCATGGCAACAGCGAGAAGGCGTCCAGCGAATGGCAACTTCATGGGTTCACTCCGATCTTATGATTATTGTGAGCAAATCAATGCACGGAACGCCGCGCAAACGTTTGCGTGAAGTGAACTATGGTAAGGCTTCGCAGATTTGTCAACGTTGCGGTTTGATCCGCAACGTCGCAGCTCAACGTAGAAGCTCAGGCCGTCGTATTGACCACCGAACCCGAACCGCTGCCCTTGGACAACTCCGTGAC
This sequence comes from Pseudomonas sp. NFACC14, assembly GCF_900106885.1. Taxonomy (NCBI): domain Bacteria; kingdom Pseudomonadati; phylum Pseudomonadota; class Gammaproteobacteria; order Pseudomonadales; family Pseudomonadaceae; genus Pseudomonas; species Pseudomonas sp. NFACC14. Next base: position 209,360 of record NZ_FNOA01000002.1, on the reverse strand, counting down.
CAGGTGGCCAGTGACTTCCAGCAAAGCGCCACTGGTGTCGGCGATCTGCCCTTGGATTGCCATGACCGCCGAAGTCTTGGCTTCCTCCGAGGCATAGTCGCGCGCCTGGGCGGCGGCCAGTTGTTGTTGCTGCTCCCTGAGCTGCTGCTGAAGCTCTTGCATCCGCTTGAGCAGCACCTGGACCGCTACGCTCTGGGTGCTACCGCCCTCCTGCGCCTGATCGGTTGCTTCAGCGCCAGCGCCCATGCCCGTACGGACCTTGCCCGAGTCTTGCGTTGTACCCAGCGCCTCATCGGCGGCCTGGTCTTCTGCCTCGCTCAAAGCCTTCAGGGTGGCGGCGGATTTTCCGCCGATGGTCACCGCTGCCGCATTGGGAAAGCCGATGGAAAACGACATGTCAAAACTCCATAGAGGGGGATTCCTAGGAAGGACATCGCCCGCCGAAGCACTTTCTTTAGCGCCCGATGAAATCAATCAATAGCTTCGCTACATCGAGCAGGTGACACCTGTTTACGCAAACAGATAAAAAATTCCTTTCTCCTACACCAAAACGAAAAAAGTGCTGTCAGACGATCCTCTTGAATTTTAAGTAGTTGCGTAAATGCCTACGGTTAAATACTGTATGCCCGTACAGCTTAATAAGGATAACCCTGTGGCCACCCCCTCCGCTGCAACTACCCCCTTAGATTCCTATACGCGACTCGGCCTCCGGGTCTCGAAAATCATCAACGCCTCCACCGCGCAAAAAGCCAAGGCCGCCCTGATCTTCCGCCTGCCCGACGAGCCGGTGGATGAATGGGAACGTCTCCTGGAAGAAATCGACGAGAACGACAACGTGACCCTCGCCTATCGCGACGACGGCGGTGTGCAGGTTTTCTGGGTTGTGCCGAAGGAAGATTGAGCCTGATGAGTGTTCGCTGTTTAGCTTTTTTGCTTGTGTTCATCACCATGGGCGCACAGGCCGGTGCCCCGCGCACCTTCAACGAAGCCAAGAAAATCGCCTGGAAACTCTATGCCCCGCAATCCACCGAGTTCTACTGCGGCTGCAAATACACCGGCAATCGCGTGAACCTGGCCGCCTGCGGTTACGTACCGCGCAAGAATGCCAGCCGTGCCGCCCGCATCGAGTGGGAGCATATCGTCCCGGCCTGGCAGATCGGCCATCAGCGTCAATGCTGGCAACAAGGCGGTCGCAAGAACTGCACCCGCTATGATCCCGTCTATCAACGGGCCGAGGCCGACCTGCACAACCTGGTGCCGAGCATCGGGGAAGTGAATGGCGATCGCAGCAATTTCAGTTTCGGCTGGCTGCCGGAACAAAAGGGCCAATACGGCTCATGCCTGACCCAGGTGGATTTCAAGGCCAAGAAAGTCATGCCCCGCCCCTCCATCCGGGGGATGATCGCCCGGACCTATTTCTACATGAGTAAGCAATATGGCCTGCGCCTGTCGAAACAGGACCGGCGCCTGTACGAAGCCTGGGACAAGACCTACCCGGTCGAAAGCTGGGAACGCCAGCGCAACCAGAGCGTGGCGTGCGTCATGGGTCGTGGGAACGAGTTCGTGGGACCGGTGGACATGAAAGCCTGCGGTTGACCTCGCACTCGTGAACAGCACAAAACCAACTGTGGGAGCGAGCTTGCTCACGATAGCGGTGGATCAGCCAACGTTGATGTTGACTGACATGTCCCTATCGCGAGCAAGCTCGCTCCCACAGGTTTTGTGGCTTGGCTGACTTTTTGGGCTGCCCGATTATTGAGCCGTCGGGTAATCCACCACCAACGTCTCGATGTTGCGCTTCTTCGCCCGGACCAGGGCGGCCGTGACCTGTTCCTGCTTGGCTTGGGCTTCGGCCTCGGAGCTGAAAGGGCCGACCAGGACGCGCTCCTTGCCGTTCTCCCGCACCACGTTCGACATGAAGCTGTGCTCGATGAGCCAACCGGTCAGGTCGCTGACAGCCTGCGGTGTCTCGCCACGAACCTCGACGGCCCACTGCGGCGCGGCAGCGACGGCCGGTGCGGAGGTGGCGGCGGGCTTCGGCTTCGGTGCTTCGACGTCACGCCCTTCACCGCATCCTGCCAGCACCAATACCGCGATAACCCAAGCCAATTTACGCACAACGTTTCCCCTGGAAGACATGAGGCATGGATTTTAGCACCCGTGCCCGTCAAGATCGCCGCAAACAATGCTCAAAACACGAGAATCCTGCCCGGCGTCTCTGTATAGTCGCACCCTGGGAATTAATGCTGCGTCTGCACGTCAGAAAGAGGCACCCACATTGTGACACTTAGCACTAATCTATAAGCAGTACCGACATCTGCACTGTCTGAATCAGGTGCCCTATAAAGCAATCAAGGAGAACACCATGCTGATACTCACCCGCAAAGTCGGTGAAAGCATAAACATTGGTGACGACATCACGATCACCATTCTGGGCGTTAGCGGCCAACAAGTACGGATCGGCATCAACGCCCCGAAAAACGTTGCGGTGCATCGTGAAGAGATCTATCAGCGTATTCAGGCCGGCCTTACCGCTCCTGACAAGCCGCAAACTCCCTGAACATTGCAGCAGTCCGCAGCCAGCCCGTTTGCATCGTCGCAGTGGCTGGCTAAAGATCCTGGCCGACTGCGCCGTCCCCTGCCTCTCCCCGCCTTCTTTCACCCCGTCCGTGAATCGATACTAATGGCATGGCGCTTGGCAAGGCTGTCAGACGTTTCGTTTTAATGATGACGAAGCAGGCGTTCGCGGCCGGTCAGCCCAAGCCCACGCCGCGCGCCATGCCTGTGGCGGCGACGACCATCAGGATCAGCAACAAGGCTTCGATGTGGCTGATCCGTGCAAGTCGGCCGGCGTTCGAAGGATCGATCGCCACCCCTTTGCGCATTGCCATCCGCCATTTGATCAGGGCGATCATCGGTACGATCTCTAGCAGCAGAATCAGCAGCAACAACGTCATCTTCAAGTGAAAAAGCGGTTGATGCAGGTAATAGTCCGTGCCTTTTTCGTACCCGCCGAAAGCGCGCATCCCCCCGGTCACCAACAGCACCAGCGCCGACAGGCCCCACAGGTTGTCAGCCACCAAGACACCCCGGACCGCGTCCACACCGCCCGCCAGGCGCCGTAGCGCCGTGCCGCGGGTCAGCACCGCCCAGAATCCGAGGGCGAACGCCAGCAGATGAATTGCCGCAAGCGACCAATGAGCCAACATGGAAGACTCCTGACAGTGGGAACGTCGAATCGACCAGACAGTACTAGCTCATAAAGGAATGATTGCCAGGCTGAGCACAAAAAAACTGTGGGATCTTCAATGAATGCGATGCCTGTGGACCGCTCAAAAAACTGTGGGAGCGAGCTTGCTCGCGATGGCAATCTTTCATTCAACATGATCGTTGACTGATCCGACGCTATCGCGAGCAAGCTCGCTCCCACAGGGGGATTGGATTGTACGCGCTAAGAAATCCTAGTCCGCCAATCGCCAGGTCGTCCCGCCCTTCCCGTCTTCCAGCACCACGCCCATGGCGGTGAGCTGGTCGCGGATGCGGTCGGATTCGGCCCAATCCTTGTTGGCTCGCGCCGCCAGGCGTGCCTGGATCAATGCCTCCACCTCGGCGGCGTCCACGCGGCCCGCGGCACCGGCCTGCAGGAAATCATCGGCTTCGAGCTGCAACACACCCAGCACGCTGGCCAGTTCTTTCAGGCGGGCCGCCAGGCCGGCCGCTGCATTGAGATCGCTCTCACGCAGACGGTTGATCTCACGCACCATCTCGAACAGCACCGCGCAGGCTTCCGGCGTGCCGAAGTCGTCGTTCATCACTTCGGTAAAACGCGCCACGAACGCTTCGCCACCGGCAGGCGGCACGGCGGGCAGGCCCTTCAACGCATGGTAGAAACGCTCCAGGGCACCCTTGGCGTCCTTGAGGTTGTCTTCCGAGTAGTTGATGGCGCTGCGATAGTGGCTCGACACCAACAGGTAGCGCACGACTTCCGGGTGGTACTTGTCGAGCACGTCGCGGATAGTGAAGAAGTTGTTCAAGGACTTGGACATCTTCTCGCCGTTGATCCGGATCATGCCGCAATGCATCCAGGCATTGGCGTAGGTCTTGCCGGTGGCCGCTTCGCTCTGGGCGATTTCGTTTTCGTGGTGGGGGAATTCCAGGTCGCTGCCGCCGCCATGAATGTCGAACGTCTCGCCCAGGCAGCAGGTGGACATCACCGAGCATTCGATGTGCCAGCCCGGACGCCCGGCGCCCCATGGCGATTCCCAGCTTGGCTCACCCGGCTTGGCCGCCTTCCACAACACGAAGTCCAGCGGGTCCTGCTTCGACTCGTCGACTTCGATGCGTGCGCCGATGCGCAGGTCTTCGATCTTCTTGCGCGACAGCTTGCCGTAGCCCATGAACCTGGCGACGCGGTAGTACACGTCGCCATTGCCCGGCGCGTAGGCATAGCCCTTATCGATCAAGGCCTGGATCATCGCGTGCATGCCCGGAATGTGGTCGGTGGCACGCGGCTCCATGTCCGGCTTCTTGATATTCAGGCGCGCTTCATCTTCATGCATCGCGGCGATCATGCGCTCGGTCAACGCTTCGAACGACTCGCCGTTCTCGTTGGCGCGGTTGATGATCTTGTCGTCGATGTCAGTGATGTTGCGCACGTAGGTCAGGTCATAACCGCTGAACCGCAGCCAGCGGGTCACCAGGTCGAAGGCGACCATGCTGCGGCCATGGCCGAGGTGGCAGTAGTCGTACACGGTCATCCCGCAGACGTACATGCGCACCTTGTTGCCATCCAGCGGCTTGAAGACTTCTTTGCTCTTGGTGAGCGTGTTGTAGATCGTAAGCACGGTGTTTCCTTAAGACTTGATCACTGGCCCCACGAATCACGCAGGGTCACGGTACGGTTGAATACCGGCTGACCTGGTTTCGAGTCCTTGATATCCGCGACGAAGTAGCCTTCGCGCTCGAACTGGAAACGGTCTTCCGGCTGCGCATTGCCCAGCGAGGGTTCAGCACGACAACCGGTCAGCACTTGCAGTGAGTCAGGGTTGATGTTGTCCAGGAAACTCGCGCTGTCTTCGGCCTTCTCCGGGTTCGGAGAGCGGAACAGGCGATCGTACAGGCGCACTTCGCACTCGACGCTGGCAGCGGCCGGCACCCAGTGGATCACGCCCTTGACCTTGCGGCCTTCAGGGTTCTTGCCCAGGGTGTCCGGATCGTAGGAGCAACGCAGCTCGACGATGTTGCCGTCGGCGTCCTTGATCGCTTCGTCGGCACGGATCACGTAGCTGCCGCGCAGACGCACTTCGCCGTTCGGCTCCAGGCGCTTGTAGCCTTTTGGCGGCTCTTCCATGAAGTCATCGCGGTCGATGTAGATTTCACGGGCAAACGGCAGCTTGCGCACGCCGAGTTCTTCTTTTTGCGGATGACGCAGCAGTTCGAGGTTTTCGACCTGGTCTTGCGGGTAGTTGGTGATCACGACCTTCAACGGACGCAACACGCACATGGCGCGCGGGGCATTCGCATCCAGATCCTGACGGATGCTGAACTCGAGCATGCCGAAATCGACCACACCGTCGGAACGGTTGGTGCCGATCATCTCGCAGAAGTTGCGGATCGATGCCGGCGTGTAGCCACGACGGCGGAAGCCCGACAGCGTCGACATGCGCGGGTCGTCCCAACCGTTAACGTGCTTCTCGTCCACCAGTTGCTTGAGCTTGCGCTTGCTGGTGATGGTGTAGTTCAGGTTCAAGCGGCTGAATTCGTACTGACGCGGGGTGGCCGGTACGGGCAGGTGCTCGAGGAACCACTCGTACAGCGGACGATGACTTTCGAACTCCAGGGTGCAGATCGAGTGGGTGATGCCCTCGATGGCGTCCGACTGACCGTGGGTGAAGTCATAGTTGGGGTAGATGCACCATTTGTCGCCGGTCTGGTGGTGATGGGCGTGACGGATGCGGTACATGATCGGGTCGCGCAGGTTCATGTTCGGCGAGGCCATGTCGATCTTGGCGCGCAGCACCCGTGCGCCGTCCGGGAACTCACCGGCGCGCATGCGCGCGAACAGGTCCAGATTCTCTTCCACGCTGCGCTCACGGAACGGGCTGTTCCTGCCCGGCTCGGTCAGGCTGCCGCGGTACTCCTTGGCCTGCTCGGGAGTCAGGTCGCACACGTAGGCGTTGCCGGACTTGATCAACTCCACCGCCCAGTCGTGCAACTGGTCGAAATATTGCGAGGCGTAGCGCACCTCACCGGACCATTCGAAACCCAGCCACTTGACGTCGCTTTCGATCGCGTCGATGTACTCCTGGTCTTCCTTGGCCGGGTTGGTGTCGTCGAAACGCAGGTGCGTGACGCCGCCGAACTCCTGGGCCAGGCCGAAATTCACGCAGATCGACTTGGCATGGCCGATGTGCAGGTAGCCGTTGGGCTCCGGCGGGAAACGAGTGACGATCTGTGTGTGCTTACCCGAATCCAGGTCCGCCTGGATGATCGGGCGCAGGAAATTGACCGGCACGGCCGGGCCGGTCTTGGAATTCGAGGTAGGGTCGACAGTGGGCTTGCTCATAGGATCCTTGAACAGACAAGTGCGCGGCCGGGTGCGGCCTGATAAATCAAAGCCCGTATCATAGCCGATGCTGTCAAGTACCTGACAGGCCAGGCCGGCAAACGATTGAATTTAATCGACGGCCAGATGAAAAACAGCCTCGAAATTCGTGCCCGGCACGCTAAACTGCCCAACCTGGCCGATTGCAGCCAGACCGGTTGCGGGCGTTTGTGCCCCGAAACCCACGAATTCCTTGAAAGAGTACCGACCATGAGCAAAGTCAAACTGACCACCAACTTCGGTGACATCGTTCTGCAACTGAACGCCGAGAAAGCGCCGCTGACCGTGGCCAACTTCATCGAATACGTCAACGCCGGCCACTACGAAAACACCGTGTTCCACCGCGTCATCGGCAACTTCATGATCCAGGGCGGCGGCTTCGAACCGGGCATGAAGGAAAAGAAAGACAAGCGCCCGAGCATCCAGAACGAAGCCGACAACGGCCTGCCGAACAAAAAGTACAGCGTTGCCATGGCCCGTACCATGGAGCCGCATTCGGCCTCCGCGCAGTTCTTCATCAACGTGGCCGACAACAGCTTCCTGAACCACAGCGGCAAGACCGTACAGGGCTGGGGCTACGCGGTGTTCGGTGAAGTGATCGAAGGCACCGACGTGGTCGACAAGATCAAGGGCGTCGCCACCACGTCCAAGGCTGGCCACCAGGACGTCCCGGCAGACGACGTGATCATCGAGAAAGCCGAGATCATTGAGTGATATTGCTGATTTCAGACTTGCATCTGGAAGAGGAGCGCCCGGACATCACCCGGGCGTTTCTGGATTTACTCGCCACACGCGCTCGCTCGGCGCAAGCGTTGTACATTCTGGGCGACTTTTTCGAAGCCTGGATCGGCGACGATGCCATGACGCCGTTCCAGCGTTCCATCTGCCAGGCCCTGCGCGAATTGAGCGACAGCGGCACGGCCATCTTCCTGATGCACGGCAATCGCGACTTCATGCTGGGGCAGGCCTTTTGCAAAGCGGCCGGCTGCACCCTGCTCAAGGACCCGAGTGTCGTGCAGCTCAATGGCGAGCCGGTGCTGCTGATGCATGGCGACAGCCTCTGCACCCGCGACGAAGGCTACATGAAGCTGCGGCGCTGGCTGCGCAACCCGGTCACACTGTTCATCCTGCGTCACCTGCCGCTGGGCAGCCGCCAGAAACTGGCGCGCAAACTGCGCAGTGAAAGCCGCACGCAGACACGCATGAAAGCCAACGACATCGTCGACGTCACGCCCGAAGAGATCCCGCGGATCATGCAGCAATACGGCGTGAAGACCCTGGTCCACGGCCACACCCACCGCCCCGCCATCCACAAGCTGCAACTGGGCGAACACGCCGCCCGGCGCATCGTGCTGGGGGACTGGGACAAGCAAGGCTGGGCGTTGCAGGTGGATGAACAGGGGTTTGCGTTGGCGCCGTTTGGGTTCGCCCCGCCGCCGCTGTTATCAGCGCCCGAGACACCTCTCAGCCCGACCTGAATTCCCCTGTGGGAGCGAGCTTGCTCGCGATAGCGGTGTTTCAGTCAACATAAAAGTTGACTGTCATGCCGCCATCGCGAGCAAGCTCGCTCCCACATTGAATTGTATTGACCTTTGGATCAGTGCCCAGCCGACGCCGGCCCCGCCTTCGCCGCAAACGGCGGCTTCGCCAACCACACCAGCACGATCAACCCCATGAATGCCCAACCCAGCAGTGTGAAGTAATCCACGGTGGAGAGCATGTACGCCTGGCTGTTGAGAACCTGCTCGAGCCGGGCATAGGCCGGAGCACTCGCGCCGCCAAGCTGGTTGAGCGCCTCGCGGGTGGCCGGCTCGAAAGTGCTGATGCTTTCGCTCAGGTAGGCGTGATGCTGGTCGGCCCGGCGGATCCAAATCCAGGTGGTCAACGATGCGGCGAAGCTGCCGCCCAGGGTCCGCAGAAACGTCGCCAGCCCCGCGCCGTCGGCAATCTGGTGCGGCGGCAGGTCCGACATCAGGATGCTCAGGGTCGGCATGAAGAACAGCGCCACGCCGATGCCCATGAACAACTGCACCAAGGCAATGTGCTGGAAATCCACCTCGTTGGTGAACCCGGCGCGCATGAAGCAGCTCAGGCCGATGGCCAGGAACGCCAGCCCCGCCAGCAAACGCAGGTCGAACTTGTGCGCGTACTTGCCGACGAAGGGCGACATCAACACCGGCAGGATACCGATGGGTGCCACCGCCAATCCGGCCCAGGTCGCGGTGTAGCCCATCTGGGTCTGCAACCACTGCGGCAGGATCAGGTTGATGCCGAAGAACCCGGCATAACCGCCCACCAACACAATGGTGCCGATGCGGAAGTTGCGATAGGCGAACAGGCGGAGGTTGACCACCGGATGGCGGTCGGTCATTTCCCAGATCACGAACACCGCCAGGGCAATGGCTGAAATCAGCGCACCAATGACGATGAAGTTCGATTCGAACCAGTCCAGGTCGTTGCCCTTGTCGAGAATCACCTGGAGCGCGCCAACACCGATGATCAGCGTGATCAATCCCACGTAGTCCATCGGCTGATGGCTGGTGACCACCGGCCGCGCCTTGAGCTGCTGGCGCACCACCATCGCCGCGAAAACGCCGATGGGCACATTGATGAAGAAGATCCACGGCCAGCTGTAGCTGTCGGTGATCCAGCCGCCGAGGATCGGTCCGGCAATCGGCGCCACCACCGTGACCATCGCCAGCAACGCCAGGGCCATGCCCCGCCTGGCCGGCGGGTAGACGGCAATCAGCAAAGTCTGGGTCATCGGGTACAACGGCCCGGCCACCAGCCCCTGGATGACCCGGAAGCCAATCAGCTCCGGCATCGAGGTGGAAATGCCACACAAGAATGAAGCGAGCACGAACAGCATCGTCGCCCACAAAAACAGCTTCACCTCGCCAAACCGACGGCTGAGCCAGCCGGTGAGCGGCAGGGCGATGGCGTTGCTCACCGCGAACGAGGTGATCACCCAGGTGCCCTGCTCCGAGCTGACGCCCAGGTTGCCGGAAATGGTCGGCAAGGCGACGTTGGCGATGGTGGTGTCGAGCACTTGCATGAACGTCGCCAGCGACAGCCCGATGGTGCTGAGCAACAGGCTGGGCGGCGTGAAGGACGCGTTATTGCTCATTGCGAAATCCTATGAAGCGAAGAGAGTCAATCGCGGGCAAGCCTTGCCCCCACTGGATCCAGGGTTGCCTGAACTCAGTGGGTAGGACACAAGACCTGTGGGAGCCGAGCTTGCTCGCGATGAGGCCCTTGCAGTCAATATCTCTGTAGCCGGTCATACCGCTATCGCGAGCAAGCTCGGCTCCCACAACTGATCAGCGCTGCGCGGTTTTGCTCGCCGCGGAACTGTTGTCGTGGATCAGGCGGGTGATCATCGCGTCGGCCTCGGCCAACTGCTGGTCATAGACCTGGGTGCTGAACGAGGCTTTCTGCGGTGGCTGTTGGGCCAGCACCGGGCCGCTCTGGTCGTGCAGGTTGACGCTGACCTGGGTCGACAGGCCGACTCGCAGCGGATGCTTGGCCAGTTCTTCGGGGTTGACATGAATGCGCACTGGCACCCGCTGGACGATCTTGATCCAGTTACCGGTGGCGTTCTGCGCCGGCAGCAAGGCAAACGCACTACCGGTCCCGGCGCCCAGGCTGTCGATGGTGCCGCTGTACTTCACATCGCTGCCGTACAGGTCGGCCTCGATGTCCACCGGCTGGCCGATGCGCATGTCGCGCAGTTGGGTTTCCTTGAAGTTGGCGTCGATCCACAGCTGATCCAGCGGGATCACCGCCATCAACGCCGTGCCTGGCTGCACCCGTTGGCCCAGTTGCACGGTGCGTTTGGCCACATAGCCGGTGACCGGTGCGATCAAGGTACTGCGGGCGTTGGTCAGGAACGCCTGGCGCAATTGCGCGGCGGCAGCTTGCACGTCGGGATGGGACGACACCACGGTATCGTCCACCAAGGCGCTGGTGGTCTTGAGCTGTTGCCGGGCATTGGCCAGGGCATTCTGCGCCGAGGTCAGGTCATCCCGGGCGTGGGACAGCTCCTCCTGGGAAATCGCTCCGCCGGCGGCCAGGTTCTTGCGTCGGTTGTAGTTTTCCTGGGCTTTCTGCACTTCGGCCTCTTGGGCATTGACCTGCGCCCGCATGCCATCGACGTTGCTATACAAGCCACGCACCTGGCGCACGGTCCGGGCCAGGTTGGCCTGGGCACTTTGCAGCCCGACTTCGGCATCGTTCGGGTCGAATTGCACCAGCACCTGGCCTTCACGCACCAGGTCGCCGTCATCGGCACCGATGCTCACCACCGTGCCAGTCACCAGCGGCGTGATTTCCACCACGTTGCCGTTCACATAGGCATCGTCGGTGCTTTCGCTCCAGCGGCCATACAGTTCATGCCAGCCCCACACGCCCAGGCCCGCGAGAATGACGATCAGCGCCAGTGCCAACAGCATGACCTTGCGCTTGCGTGGGTTGCCGCTGTCTTGTGTATTTTCGGATTGAGTCGTTTCGGCAGTCGCCATGACAAGTACCTCGAATCAGTGGGTCGGCGTGGCAGGGGTCGGCGTGGCCGCCGCCAGGGTCTGGGCTTCGAAACCACCGCCCAGGGCCTGCATCAGTTGGATCGACAAATCGATCTGCTCGGCATTCAGGTTCGCCAGTTGGCGCTGGGCCTGGAGCAATTGCTGCTCGATGCTCAGCACGTCCAGGTAATTACCGATGCCCGAGCCGTAGCGCTGGACCACGGTGTCGTAAGAGTTCTGTGCGATGTCGGTGGCATGTTGCTGGGCACCGATCTGGCGAGCGATGTCGCGCAACTGGTTGATGGTGTCACTGACATCGCCAAGGGCCGTGACCAGGCTCTTGTTGTACTGCGCCACTGCCAGGTCGTAATCGGCGTCCCGGGCATCCAGGTCCGCCCGCAGGCGGCCACCGTCGAAGATCGGCAACGACACGGTGGGCGCCACATTGAAGAAGCGGCTGGCCGAACCGAACATCGCATCGCCGAGCAATGACTGCACCCCTGCCGCCGCGCTCAGGTTGAGGTTGGGGTAGAAGTTGGTCTTGCCGGCCTCGATGTTCTTGCTCGCCGCCTCGACCCGCCAGCGCGCCGCGACCAGGTCCGGACGACGGCCCAGCAACTCGGCCGGCAGGTTCGAGGGCAAGGCGACCGCGCTGGCTTGCAGCACGTTGGGCCGGGCGATTTCATTGCCGCGATCCGGCCCCTTACCCAGTAGCACCGCCAGGGCGATCTTGGCGCTTTGCAGGCGTTTTTCTGCGTCGATCAAGGTCGCATCGGCGCTGGCTTCCAGGCTTTCGGTCTGCTGGAACTGGTACTCGCTGTCGATCCCGGCGCTGAGGCGGCGCTTGCCCAGGTCGAGCATCTGCCGGGTGCGCTTGAGGTCTTCGGCGGCCAGGTCATGAATGATGTGGGCCTGGCCCAAGTCGCTGTAGGCCCGGGCCACGTCGGCGGCCAGGGTCAGTTGCGCGGCCTGGCGATCGATCTCGGCGGCGCGGGCCTGGCCCAGGGCAGCTTCCCAGGCGGCACGCTGGCCACCCCAGAGGTCGAAGTTGTAGTTGAAGTCCACACTCAGCGAACGCAGGGTGCTGTACGCCCCGCCCTGCCCTTGCGGATCCTGGTCACGGGCCAGACGCGAACGGCTGACGCTGCCACTGGCATCCAGGGTCGGCAGGCGCGCCGCGTTGGCGGCATAGGCCGCGGCACTGGCCTGGTGGACCCGGGCGCTGGCGACCTGCATGTCCGGGCTGTCGCGCAGGGCTTCACGGATCAGGCCGTCGAGCTGCGGATCACCGAGGTTTTTCCACCAGTCGTTTTTCGGCCACGCGGCCGGCGACAGCGTGACCCCGGTCAGGGACTGTCCAGCCTGGAGGCTCTTGGCCTCGAGGCTGACGCCTTCGGTCTTCAGGCCGCTGTAGCTGGCACAACCGGCGAGGCTCATGGCCAACAGCACCAGGCTCAAGCGGGTACGCAAGGTTTGACGTTTCATTTCTCCCCCAATCGCAACACGGTGATGGGATCACCGGCAGCGAGCAGTATTTTCTTGAGGATGTCTTCGAGGGTTTGCAGCTCCTCGCGGCTGATGGCGCCGGCCAACTGGTTCATGGCGTCGGCACCGATGAACGGCAGGCGATCGGCGAGGGCCTGGCCGGCTTCGGTCAGCACCAATTGCACCTGGCGCCGGTCCTCCGCCGAGCGTTGGCGGACCAGGAAACCTTTCTGCTCCAGGCGATCGAGCATCCGCGTCATCGAGCCACTGTCCAGGGACAGGTAGCGACACAGCTCGACCGGTGTGTCGATGCCGTGCTGGGCCATGATGATCAACACCTTGAACTGGGCGGCGGTAATGCCGACGGGCTCCATGTGGGTGTCGATGATCCGGTCCTTGAGCAGCGCGGCGCGGCCGAGCAGCATGCCGAGGTGGCATTTGTGAAATTCGTCTGGGGTGAAATGCTTCATCTGAGCACCGTTTGCTGCCTAGGCAGTGAATGTATGTCGAGATATTACTGCTTAGGCAGCAAATGTCAAACAAATAGTTAGCTTGCTACGCACAAGCAGACAAAATGCAGATATCCCTGTGGGAGCGAGCTTGCTCGTGATAGCGGTATGACCTTCAACATCGTCGTTGACTGACACGCCGCTATCGCGAGCAAGCTCGCTCCCACAGGGGATTGGCTTTATATGGGGTTTGGGGAAGGGTTAGAAATCGCGCTTGTAGAAGATATCCAGCGAACTGGCGACGCCGCTGGCGGCTTCGAGGTAAACCTTCTTGCTGAGCTTGTAGCGCAGGGCGATGGTGTTGGCCGGTTCGAACACGCCGACGCCGTAGCGCAGGCTGAGTTTTTCCGAGAGGTTGCCGCTGGCGACCACGCTGGTGGTGTTGCCGCTGCCTTGGGTGTCGAGTTGGAAGTCATCGATGCCCAGGTTATTGGCCAGGCTGCTGGTCACGCCCGAACTGCCCATCAACCCCAGGCCCAACGCCGCCTGGGCGAGCATGTTGTTGTCCTCGCCCGTGGTGCTCAGTGGCCGGCCCAGTACCAGGTAGGACAACGCCTGCTCCTGGCTCATGGCCGGCTCCGAGAAGATTTGCGTGGTCGGTTGCTCGGCGCTGCCGCTCAAGCGGATGCCGGCGATCACGTCGTCGGTCTGGCGAATCGCTTCGATGTCCAGGTAGGGCTGGTCGATGGGGCCGGCGAACAGCAGCCGGGCCCGACGTACCGTCAGCCGTTGCCCGTAGGCCCGATAGCGGCCGTCGTTGAGCCACAGTTCACCGCGGGTGTCCATGTTGTCGCCGATGTGCACCTGCCCCTGGACGTTGGCCGTCAGGCCGAACCCCGAGAACGCGAGTTTGTCCTGGCCGACGATCACGTCGATGTCCATCGCCATGGCTATCGGTGCCTTGCCCTCCTCGGTCTGGTGGCCGACGATCACCGTGTCATCCGACACCTTGACGGTGGACGGCGGCAGTTCGCGGACGGTGATCTCGCCTTTGGGCACCAGGACCTTGCCGGCAATGGAAAGCCGCTCGCCCTGCATCGTGATGTTCAGGTCCGGGGCGACATCGAGCACCGCGTACGGTTCGACGGTGACCGGCAGTTGCGAGCCCTTGAGAGCCAGGTTCAGGCTCAGGGCCTGGCCCCAGCCGATGTTCCCGGCCAGGCTGCCCTGCCCGTGCTTGCCGCTTTTCCAGGCGCCGTCGAGCCGTACCGTTTCACCGGCAATCATCGCCCGCACCTGCAGGGCTTCGAGGCTGACCGGCAGTTCCGGGCCGGAGACTTCGCCGTCGCTGAGCACCAGGTCGCCGTTGACCTGGGGCGCGAGCAAACCACCCGACAACGTCCCGCTGCCGTTCAGGTGACCGGTGAGGGTTTCCACCATCGGCACGAACGGCCGGGCCACGGACAGGTCCAGGCCGGTCAGGCGGAACGAGCCGCTCAAGGGCTTGCTGGCCGGCAGCGGATTGATCTGCGCCTGGAGCACCAGCTCGCCGAGCTTGGCGCCGACGAAATTCAGGTCGGTGTCGATGCGCTTGGGGGTCAGGCGGCTATTGAGCGTCAAGGTCTGGTAGGGGAAGTCCAGCCATTGCGCCTTGTCCCCCGCCTTGTCACGGATGCGCAACGTACCGCCACTGGCGTCCACCAGGATCCGGCCATTCGGGCCACTCGCCGGCAGGTCCAGTTGCAGGTCCGCATTGAGCCGGCCCTGCCAGGCAAAGTCCTTGGGCATCCACTGGGCCAGGCTTTCGATGGGGAACTGTTTGAGGTGATAGCGCAGCTTCGGCTCCGGCATCAGCCGCTGGTCTTCACCGCACAGGCTGGCATCAAAGGAACGCCAGCAGTGAGCGCCGACGTTGAGCGTGCCATCGGCCAGGCGTTCCAGTTTCGCCGGGGCTTGCAGGCGCCAGGCTTGACCGCCGGCCTGCACCTCGCCGCTGGCCAGGCGTCCGCGCCAATTGCCCTGGTCGAGGGCGCCGTCGAGCGCCAGGGTCGTGTCGAGCTGAGGCCCTTGCAAGTCCAGGTTGAGTGTTTGCCGTTTGATGTCGCCCTGTGCGCTGACGGTCAGCACGCCCAGGGACGTTTCGCCGGCGCGGATGCCGCTGGCCTTGAGGTCGAGCTTGCCGCGCTGGGCGCTGTCGAGGGTCGCGTCCAGGTTCAGGCTTTGCAGGCGATTGTCCTGCAACGCCAATTGCGTGCCTTGCAGACCGAGCTTGCCTTGGGGCACCTTGAGCGTGCCGGCGACATCGACCCGGCCAACGACCTGGCCGCGCAATTGCGGCCAGAGCTGGGCCAGGCGGGTGAGCTTGATGTCGATCTGGCCGGTGAGTTTCTGTTGCAGGCTGCCGGTGCCGTTGATGCGGTTATCCCCCAGGCGGATGTCCAGCGCGCTGAGGTTCCACTGCTCGCCGGCACCACTGGCCTTGGCCTGGAACAGCGCCGGTTGGCCGCGCAGCTTGCCCTTGAGATCCAGGTCCGCGTCGAGCTCGAGGCGGTCGTTCTTCATCGCGCCTTTGCTGCGCAACGGCCCGGCCAGGGTGCCGGGCAGCTCGCCGAGCCAGTACGCCGGGTTGATGGCCGACAGTTGCAGCGCCGTGTCCCAGGCAATGCCGTCGGCAAATTGCAGGCTCAGGTGTCCTTCGGCCTGGCCCTGTCCCGCGGCGAGCTTGAGTTGCGGCAGATGGATTTGCGTCAGGTCGCCACTGAACGGGCTGTCCAGGCTGAAAGCCCCGGCGGGGCCGTCCAGCCCGGCCTGGAAATTGCCCAGGTAGTTGCCATCGGTGTACGAGACTTCGCCATTGAAGCTGCGCAACGTCACCTGCGGCTCGTCGATCAGCGGATACAGGCGATGCCAGGGGAAATCCAGCCAGGCGACTTTCGCCTCGGCGCTCAAGCCGTCGCGCCAGTCCACTTGCCCGCTGAGTTTCAGGCTTTGCTGATTGCCGGCGTCCAGGTCCAGGCCGACGATCCGTGCGCCATTGGCGTCCACGGTGCCTTGCAGCAGCAATGCCACTGGTCCTTTTTCGGCGGGCAACGTCGCCTTGCCAAGCAATTGATAGCCACTTTTCAGATCGCCTTCGCCAGTCAATTCCAACTGATTGAGCAACAGCGTGTCCGGCAGATCGGCGCTGGCCTTGAAAGCGTCGGCGGTGATGCGCACCTTGGCGGGCAGGTTGTCCGCCAGCGGTTGCAGCTCACCGGTCAACTGGCCTTGCAGGTAGCCGCGACTGTCGGCCTTGAGGTTGAGGGTCTTGAGCAGGTTGCCGTCGACTTTCAGGTCCAGGGCCCAGGGCGTGGCACCTGGCGCTGGCAAGGTCAACCGGCCTTCGGCATTCAACGGCCAGTCGCCGCCGGGCTTGAGCAAGCCGGACAGCGTCAGACCCAGCTCGTCGCGCTGCAATTGCACCGAGTCGATCAGCAAGCCCTCGGCGGTCCAGTGGGCAACCAATCGCAGGCCCTTGAGTTGCTCGCTGCCGTTGAACGACAGGCTGCCGACTTGCACATCGCCCAGTTCGATCGCGAGCGGCAAGTCCAGGTCCGGCAAGCTGATCGGGCCGCTGCTCGGCGCATCGGCCGAGGCGGGCAACTGCAAGGCGACCTGGTCGGCCTTGAGCTGTTCGATGCACAGGGTCATGCGCGCCAGGCACAACGGCGACCAGGCGAATATCACTCGATCCATCGCCACCCGACTGTCGCCCTGCTGCCATAGCAGGTGATCGGCGCTCCACTGCCCGCCCAGCCGGCCCTGGAAATTCTCCACGGCCAGCCCCGGCACCAGGCCGAGGGCCCAGCGGCTGCCAAATGCCGTGCCCAGCACCGCGCTCAAGGCCAGCACGACCGCCAGCAGCCCCCCGGCGAGCGCCAGCAGCGTTATCTTCACACCACGCTTCACAGCTCAGGCCCCATGGAAAAGTGCAATCGAATACCGCCTTCATCGTCCATCGCATGGGCCAGGTCGAGGCGGATCGGCCCCACCGGCGACACCCAGCGCACGCCGACACCCACACCGGTCTTCAGGCTCGGCAGCTCCAGGCTGTTGAAGGCGTTACCCTGGTCGATGAACGTCGCCACTCGCCATTTTTCCGCGATGGAATACTGATACTCGAGGCTGCCGGCGACCATGTAGCGACCACCGATACGGTCGCCCTCGGAGTTTTCCGGCGACAGGCTCTGGTAGTCGTAACCCCGCACACTCTGGTCGCCACCGGCGAAAAAGCGCAGGGATGGCGGAATGGATTTGTAGCCATTGGTGGCGCTGCCGCCGATTTGCGCCCGCGCCAGCAAGCGATGCTTGTCGAACACCGTGGTCAGGCCCTTGACCATGGCGGTGCCGTATACAAGGTTATTGTCCGAGCCCAGTCCTTCCTTGGCGACCTTGGTGTCGAACTGCAAACGGTAGCCGTTGTGCGGGTCGATGCGGTTGTCGCTGCGCAGATAGGAATAGCTCACGCCCGGCATCAACAGCGTGCTCAGGCCCGCATCGTCGCCGAGGCGGTACTCCTCGCGCTGCCACTTGAGCGACACCACCCGCTGCCAGCCGCTGGGCAACTTGCTGTGCCATTCCGGGCCCACGGTGAGCAGTTTGCTGAGGCTGTCGGTACCGGCCAGTTCTTCATATTGATAACCGCCGGCGTAGCGCATCTTGTCGGTCAGCGGCGGGTCCAGCGGCACGTCGTACCACAGGCCGACATTCTGCCGGGGCGCCGACACTTCCGCTTCCCAGCCATAGCTGTGGCCCTGGGGGTTGACCCAGTGGCGCGTCCAGTTGGCTTTGGCCCGGGGCCCGACATCGGTGGAAAAGCCCAGGCCAAGGCCCATGGTGCGCGGCTTGCGCGTATCGAGCTTGACCGCCACCGGAATGACATTGTTGGTGGCGGCGGTGGGGGCCGCATCCACCCGAACGCCTTCGAAATAGCCGCTCGATTGCAAGGCCTGGTTGAGTTCGGCAATCAGCTCGGAGTCGTACGCCGTACCGGCCTTGAACGGTACCATGCGTTGCAGCAGGTCTTCGTCGAACGGCGTGTCGCCCTCGAAGCTCACCGGGCCCAAGGCATAGCGCGGGCCGCTGTCGTAGACCAGTTCGATGTCGGCGATGCCCGCCTGGGGGTCCACCCGGAGTTTCTGCTGGGTGAAACGACCGCTGAAATAACCGTAGCGCGAGGCCTGGTTCTGGATCGCCCGCTTGGCGTCTTCATAGCGACCATGGTTGAGCACCGCGCCGGGCTTCAGCGCGGCGTTGTCGGGCACGCGAAAAGCCTTGAGCGAAACCGCCGGCCCATCGATGCGCACGGTGACGTTGCGCAGGTGCACCGGCTCGCCGGGGTCGATGGTCAGCACCAGCCGTGGATCCTTGCCGCCCTTGACCTGGCTGTCGATCTGCGGCTGGTAGTAGCCCAGCGCCTGGGCGGCCTTGCGCGCCTGTTCCTCGGCGCCGCGACTGAAGCGCAGCAAGGCCTCCTCGTCACGATCCCCCACGCCTCCGATGTAACCTTCGACGTTGGCCTTGAGTTCATCATTGGACGGCTGGACGCGTACTTCCAATTCACTGTTTGCCAGTGCCGCGCAGCTGAGGGACAGCAAAAGCGCGCCACCGGTCATTCTTCCTGGGAGGTTCATGGCGCGGATGCTATCACGAGCGTAGGTGCCTGATAGAGCCGGACATTTCCTAAAAGTTCGCCCGACTATGCCCTTGCACTTTGCAGAATCTGCGGGTTGGCGTGGAAGAACACATGCTCGCGGATCGGTCCTACCGCGACTTCACCGATTTCCTCGTATCCCTGGCGTTTATAGAACTCAAGGTAGCGCGGGTTGCCAGTGTCCAGCACCACCCCTTGGGAATGCTCGTCCACCGCACACCAGTTATGGACCGCCTCGAGCAACTGCTCGCCGAAATGCTTGCCCTGGAACTGTGGGTGCACCCCCAGCAGCGGCAACACATGGACCGCATCCGACGGCAGGCAGGCCAGCACCGCCGCGTGGTACTCCAGATAGCGCCGGGTGCAGCGAAAACCGGTGCTCAAGACCATGCGCAGGCGCCAGGCCCAGCTTTCGGTGATGCCCAGGCGTCGCTGCGGCGGGGCGATCAGGGCGATGCCAATCAGGCGGTCGTTGACCAGCAGGCCGATGGCCGGCAGGTCCTGGAGAAAATGCTGCTTGACCAGCTCGCGCACCGTGGCCCGTACCCGCTGTTCATAACCGGGACGCTCGGATTCGAACAGGTAGCTGAAGGTAGGCTCATGGCGATAGGCCTGGTACAGCAACGAACGGGCTTCACGGGAATAACCACTGTCGAGCATATGGACGTCGGCGATGGCGGTGGCGGTTTCAGGCATGGTGTTGGATCTCCTGGGGCGAGGCTCGATGAGGCCCTGCTCTTATGAGTACGAACCCGATGGGGTCGTGATCGTTCCTACATGCAAAGGACATTAGCAGCGCATTTGTCCTACTGCCACGCTGGCTCCCTTCCCACATGTCAGCTAGCATCGCAGTTTTGCCAGGACAGCCGACCATGAAGATCGTCTCCTTCAACATCAACGGGCTGCGCGCCCGCCCCCATCAGCTGGCGGCGCTGATCGAGAAGCACCAGCCGGATGTGATCGGGCTGCAGGAAACCAAGGTTCACGACGAACAATTCCCCCTGGCCGAGGTGCAGGCCCTGGGTTACCACGTGCATTACCACGGGCAAAAAGGCCACTACGGCGTCGCCCTGCTCTCCCGCCAGGCGCCGCTGAGCCTGTACAAAGGCTTCGAAAGTGACGACGAGGACGCCCAGCGTCGCTTCATCTGGGGCACCTTCGCCGATGCCAACGGCGTACCGGTGACCATCATGAACGGTTACTTCCCCCAGGGTGAAAGCCGTGACCACCCGACCAAATTCCCGGCCAAGGAGCGCTTCTACAACGATTTGCAGCAACTGCTGGAAAGCCGCTTCAGCAACGACCAGCCGGTGGTGGTGATGGGCGACGTGAACATCTCCCCGGAAGACTGCGACATCGGCATCGGCCCGGACAACATGAAGCGCTGGCTGAAAACCGGCAAATGCAGCTTCTTGCCGGAAGAGCGCGAATGGATGGACCGCCTGAAGAACTGGGGCCTGGTGGACAGCTTCCGCCACCTGAACCCGGACGTCACCGACCGTTTCAGCTGGTTCGACTACCGCAGCCGCGGTTTCGAGGACGAGCCCAAGCGCGGCCTGCGCATCGACCTGATCCTCACCTCCCACGGCCTGCTGCCGCGGGTCAAGGACGCTGGCGTGGACTATGAGCTGCGGGGCATGGAAAAACCGTCGGACCATGCGCCGATCTGGTTGCAGTTGAGCTGATTGCGTCACACCACCCCCTGTGGGAGCGAGCTTGCTCGCGATAGCGATCCAGCTGTCACATTGATCTTGAATGTGCCGCCGCCATCGCGAGCAAGCTCGCTCCCACATTGGATTTCGGTGCTCCGTCGCACCCCTGTCACCTTTCAGTAACCTGACTGACTTAATCTTCCGGCACTTCCTCGGGTTCAGAAGGTGCCGGCATGCGGCTGTGTGTTGTGGTTTTCATGGGCCTCTGGCTGCCGTTCGTGGCATGGGCCGGCAATTTGCCCATTCCCGAACAAGGCCCCGCCTTGCGCCTCCAGGGCTCCAATACCATCGGCGCGGCGCTGGGACCGGCCTTGGTCAGAGGCTTGATGGAAGATCAGGGCCTGCTCAGGGTCAGCAGCGAAATCACCGGGCGCGACAACGAGCAACGCATCGTTGGCCAGACCGCCGATGGCCGACGGGTGGAAGTCGACATCGCGGCCCACGGCTCCAGCACCGGTTTCACCGCCCTCAAACAAGCCAGCGCCGACCTGGCGGCCTCTTCCCGGCCAATCAAGGACAATGAACTGAAGGAATTATCGTCCCTGGGCGACCTGAAAAGTCCTGCCGCCGAGCAGGTCATCGCCATTGATGGCCTGGCGATCATCCTTCATTCCTCCAACCCGCTGCGCCAACTCGATACCGTGCAACTGGCGCGGATATTCAGCGGCGAGGCAAAAACCTGGGAGGCCGTCGGCGGAACGGGCGGGCCGATTCATTTGTATGCCCGGGATGAACAGTCCGGCACCTACGACACTTTCAAGGAACTGGTCCTCAGCCGACAGGGAAAACGACTGGATCCTGCCGCGCGGCGCTTCGAGTCCAGCGAACAGTTGTCCGACGCGGTCAGCCAGGACCCGCAAGGCATCGGTTTCATCGGTTTGCCCTACGTGCGCCAGGCCAAGGCGCTGGCCATTGTCGACGGCGCTTCCCAACCCATGCTGCCGCTCAACCACCTGATCGCCACCGAAGACTACCCACTCTCCCGGCGCCTGTTCTTCTATTTGCCCCCCTGGGGCACCAACCCGTGGGCCGAGGCATTGGTGGCGTTTACCCAAAGCGACAAAGGCCAGGCCATCGTCGCGGCCAACGGGTTTATCGCCCAGACCGTCGAGGCCATGGCCGTCACGCCGAATGCACTGATGCCCGAGGGGTACCAGGCCCTGAGCCGCCACGCACAACGCTTGACCGTGAATTTCCGCTTCGAAGAAGGCAGCGCCAGCCTGGACAACAAGGCCCACCAGGACCTGAGCCGCGTGCTCGACTATATACAGCAGCACGGCAAAGCCGACCGACGCGTGACCCTGGTGGGTTTTGGCGACGCCAAGGACGACCCGGCGCGGGCCGACCTGCTGTCCAAACTGCGAGCCATGGCGGTGCGCCGTGAACTGGTCAAATACGGCGTGGCGTTGCGGGAAGTACGCGGGTTCGGCGCCTTGATGCCGGTGGCGGCCAATAGCGAGGATGAAGGCAGGGTTCGGAATCGGCGGGTGGAGGTGTGGGTTTACTAGAACGACGCCATCAAAAAGCGCACCCGCTTTTGTGGCGAGGGGATTTATCCCCGCTCGGCTGCGCAGCAGTCGTAATCCGGCTGGCGCGGTTCATCTGTTTTTCCGTGGTGTCTGGTGTGGGGCTGCTGCGCAGCCCAACGGGGATAAATCCCCTCGCCACAGGAGTTTGTCCTTGCCGCAGGTTGTTTGCAGGGCTGAATGCTATCGATTAGCCAACTCCATGATCATCCTCGACAGCAGATAAATCCGGGGCACCACGCTCTCGACTTCCGCGTATTCCTCCGGCGTATGGATATTTCCGCCGACGATGCCAAAACCATCCAGCGTCGGCGTGCCGACACCGGCCGAGAGGCTGGCATCCGCCGCGCCGCCGCTGCCTTCCTCGGTGAGTTTGCGCCCCAGTTCGCCATAGATGCCTTGGGCCATGGCCATCAACCGGTCCGACTCCGCCGTCTGGGGCATCGGTGGCAGGCCGCGCTTGAGGCTGGTGGTGACTTCGGTATCGGCGATCAACTTGTCCTGCGAGACCCGGGCCAGGTCTTTTTCGATGCGCTCGAATTCTTCCGGCACCGCCGCCCGTACATCGGCCTTGGCGCTCGCCTGGTCGGGAATCACGTTGGTCCGGTCGCCAGCGTTGATCACCGTGAAGTTGATGGTGGTTTTCTTTTCCGCGTCGCCGAGCTTGCCCAGTTGCAGGATCTGGTGCGCGGCTTCCATCGCCGCATTGCGCCCCAGTTCCGGCGCGACGCCGGCGTGGGACGCCTTGCCCTTGACCTCCACCAGCGCCGTGGCACTGCCCTTGCGCCAGACCACCAGGCCGTCGGCCGGGCGACCCGGTTCGAGGTTGAGGGTCACGTCATGGGCCTTGGCGGTTTTCTTGATCAGGTCGGTGGCGGCGTCCGAGCCGGTTTCTTCGCTGGCGTCGAGCAGGAAAGTAATCTGCGCGTAGTTCTTGAAGTCCAGGTTCTTGAGCACCTTCAAGGCGTAGATCCCCGCGACGATACCGCCCTTGTCGTCCATCACTCCCGGCCCGTAGGCGCGGCCATCCTTGATATGGAACGGGCGTTCGGCGGCCGAGCCCTCCTTGAACACCGTGTCCATGTGGGCCATCAGCAGGATTTTCGCTTTACCGGTGCCCTTGAGGGTCGCCAGGATGTGCTGGGTACCGTCCGAGTTCGGCACCTTCTCGATGGTCGCGCCCAATTTTTTCAGTTCGTCGATGGCAATGTCGCCGACCTGGGTCAGCCCCGGCACATACCCGGAGCCGGAGTCGATATTCACCAGCCGCTCCAGCAACTTCAGGGCCTCGCCCTTGTACTGCTGCGCATCGCTCAGGATTTGTTGATGGGGTTGGGCAAAGACCATGGGGGTAAAGGCGCCAAGGGCCAGGCTCAGGCCGAGGCTGACGGCCAGACGGGAGCGAACAGCGGTCATCGTCATGATTTCATCCTTGTTCCGTATCGAAAGAGTGCCATGGGCACCCTACCCGACAATGAACCAAGGCTCCAGGCAGCAAGAGGCCATCTCAGACAGAAACGGTCGACGCTTCCAACACCGGTCGATGGCGGTGGCAAATGACCCGGTTACGCCCGCTGGTCTTGGCTTCGTACAGCGCCTGGTCTGCATCGTCGAGCCAGAGGGTCGCGTCGGCATATGCCGGGTTGAAGACCGCGACGCCAATACTCAGGCTCACTTTCAGCGCCGGGTCCCGCTCGTAGCTGAGGGTCGCGAAGCGTTCACGCAAACCGTCCATGGCCTGCACCGCGTTGTGTTGGGTCAGGTCCGGCAGAATCACGCCAAACTCGTCGCCACCATAACGCCCGACAATGTCGGCGGAGCGCAGGTTCTGCCTGAGCAGCTTGCCGAGCTGACGCAGCACGATATCGCCAGCCCCGTGGCCGTAGGTGTCATTGATGATCTTGAAATGGTCGATGTCGATCAATGCAATCGCGCCACGGGGCGTCCCGTCCGCTGGTTGGCGCACGCAACGCTGGAATTCCTCGTTGAGGCGATCTTTCCAGGCGCCATGGTTCAGCAACCCGGTCAGGCTGTCGGTACGACTCAGGGCCAGCAATTCACGCTTTTGCCGACCCAGGGTGTAGGCCTGGCGAAAGCAGATCCAGCCCAGTGCCATCGGATACAGGCACAGCAGCGGCAGACACGCGTAGATCTGCGCCGGGCTGGTCATGGGCACGCTGGTCAGCGGGAAGATGACCGTGCCCACGGCGATGCCTGCCACCTGAGCCATCACGCCAACGAGCAGGAAACGCAGGCCACCGATGGCGACGTTGTTCATCGCCATCATCGCCAGCGTGACGGCCGTGGGCAGCGGGTTGAATTGCATCGCCACGACCCAGAAGCCGCCGAGAAAGGCATCGATGAGCAGATTGCGGTGTTCGGCGTGGTACGGCACCGCGCTGCGACAGGCCCACCAATAAGACAGGTGCGGCCAGAGCAGGCCGTTGAACAGCATGAAACCCCAGACCCAGGGTGCCGGATCGAGGGGATAAAGCGCGGCGCTGACCAGCAGCAACCCCAGCGTCAGACCCAAGGCGCGCGATACATAGAGCCTCCTGGCCAACGACAGTCCCTTTTTTCCCGTTTTTTGCATGGACGCCTCTGCACCGCGGGTTCCCGAGTCATCGGGATGGGGTTGTCTGGAGTCTATCAGGGCAGCATCAAATAGCCACCACTGATGCAAGGGTATTTATTCACATTCAAATGCGAGACTCTGCCGGGATCTTGGCTATATATGACAAGGCATCCGTAAGCCTTGCGAAAGGAGGCCCCTGGGTAACGATGTTGCGGGTTTAAGCTTCACTTATCACCGACCGATCCGTTTGATCACATTCTGTCGCAGCCCATGGAGGGCAAAACATGCTGGTGTTGTTGGTAGTTCTTGCTGTACTTATCGCCTGGAGCTGGTTGACGTATCCCGGCATCGGCCATGTGATCTACGACATGAGCATGGCCTTGGAGGCACGCCTTTACCGGTTACGCAAAATCACCGTGCCCATCAGCGAGATGACCGTGTCGACCTGGCAGGGCGGGCCTTATGAAGCGTCCGCCAGCATCCTGATGCTGCATGGCTACAGCGGCGACAAGAACCTCTGGCTGCGTGTTGCCCGGCATTTTGTCGGCGATTACCGGGTGGTGATCCCTGATCTCCCCGGCCATGGCGAAACCGGCTTCAAGGCCGGCGGCGGCTACGACATCCCGACCCAGGCCCGGCGGATCATCGAGTTGCTCGACGCCTGCGGCCTGGACAAGGTCCATGTGATCGGCAACTCCATGGGGGGCCATCTCGCCGCGTGGCTGGCGGCCACTTCGCCTGATCGCGTGCTGACCCTGGCGCTGCTCAATCCGGCCGGCGTCACCTCCCCCCAGCCCAGCGACATGGACCGCCAACTGGCCGCCGGTCGTAATCCGTCCCTGGTGCATTCGCAGGAGGAGTTCATGCCGTTCTATGCAATGACCATGGCCTCGCCGCCCTGGGTACCGGGCATGGTGATGGCGGCCGTGGCCGAGCGTTATGTACAACACCGCGAAGAACTGGCGGAGATCTACGCAGACTTTCGCGCCAGCCCATCGATGGAGCCCCACCTGGCCGACATTCGCGCCCCTTCGCTGCTGCTCTGGGGCCGCCAGGACCGGGTGATCGATGTCAGCAGCGTGCCGGTGTGGAGCAAGGGCATCACGGACTTGCGCGTGGAAATCTGGGACGGGATCGGCCACCTGCCGATGATCGAGCAACCGGGGAAAACCGCTGCGCTGTACCGTGGCTTTCTCAAGGGGTTGGGGCAGTGATGGCGATGCGTAAAACAACATGAACCCCTTGTGGGAGCGAGCTTGCTCGCTCCCACAAGGATTCGTGGCGACTGAGGGGGTATCGACTCCATGAACATCCTCTACGACGAACACCTCGACGGCTCCTTGCCGAAGGTGGACAAACAGGCCCTGCTGCAAGCCCTCCAGGCACAGATTCCAGACCTGGACATCCTGCACCAGGAGCAAGACCTCAAGCCCTACGAGTGCGATGGCTTGTCGGCCTATCGCACCACGCCCCTGCTGGTGGTCTTGCCCAGGCGGGTCGAGCAGGTGCAGGCGCTGCTCAAGCTCTGCCATGAACAGAACGTCCCGGTGGTCGCCAGGGGGGCCGGAACCGGTCTGTCCGGCGGCGCCCTGCCCCTGGCCAGTGGCGTGTTGCTGGTAATGGCGCGGTTCAACCAGATCCTGCACATCGACCCCGACGCCCGCACCGCACGGCTTCAGCCGGGTGTGCGCAACCTGGCGATCTCCCAGGCAGCGGCGCCGTTCGGGCTGTATTACGCGCCGGACCCTTCTTCCCAGATCGCCTGTTCCATTGGTGGCAATGTCGCGGAAAATGCCGGCGGCGTGCACTGCCTCAAGTACGGCCTGACGGTGCACAACCTGTTGAGACTGGAAATCCTCACCGTCGAAGGCGAACGCCTGACCCTGGGCAGCGAAGCCCTGGATTCGCCGGGCCTGGACCTGCTGGCGCTGTTCACCGGCTCCGAAGGCTTGCTCGGGGTGATCACCGAAGTGACGGTCAAGCTGTTGCCCCGGCCCCAGGTCGCCAAGGTGCTGCTGGCCAGTTTCGATTCGGTGGACAAGGCCGGGCGGGCGGTGGCCGATATCATCGCCGCCGGCATCATTCCCGGAGGCCTGGAAATGATGGACAACCTGGCGATCCGCGCCGCCGAGGACTTCATCCACGCCGGCTATCCAGTGGACGCCGAAGCGATCCTGCTGTGCGAACTGGACGGGGTCGAGGCCGATGTCCATGACGACTGCGAACGGGTCCGTCAGGTGCTGGAGCAGGTCGGGGCCACCGAGGTGCGCCAGGCGCGGGACGAGGCCGAGCGACTGCGGTTCTGGGCCGGGCGCAAGAACGCCTTCCCGGCGGTGGGGCGCCTGGCGCCGGATTATTACTGCATGGACGGCACCATCCCCCGACGCGCCCTGCCCGAGGTGCTGCAACGCATCGCCAGCCTGGGTGCCGAGTATGGCCTGCGGGTCGCCAATGTGTTTCACGCCGGCGACGGCAACATGCACCCACTGATCCTGTTCGATGCCAACCAGCCCGGCGAACTGGAGCGCGCCGAAACCCTGGGTGGGAAAATCCTCGAACTGTGTGTCCAGGTGGGCGGCAGCATCACCGGCGAGCACGGAGTTGGCCGGGAAAAGATCAATCAGATGTGCACACAGTTCAACAGCGACGAACTGAACCTGTTCCACGCGGTAAAAGCGGCGTTCGATCCTCGAGGCCTGCTCAACCCCGGCAAAAACATCCCGACCCTGCACCGCTGCGCCGAGTTCGGTGCCATGCACATCCATGGCGGGCAGTTGCCGTTTCCCGAACTGGAGCGTTTCTGATGAGCCGCGAAGCCGACCAGGACGCCAGCGACCTGTTGCTCGAACAGGTCAATCGCGCACGGGCCAACGCCACGCCGTTGCGCATCCAGGGTTCGAACAGCAAGGCGTTCCTGGGGCGGAAAGTGGCCGGCGAAGTGCTGGACACCCGCGTGCACCGTGGCATCGTCCATTACGACCCCACCGAGCTGGTCATCACGGCGCGGGCCGGCACCCCGTTGCGGGAACTGCTCGCCGCCCTGGAGGCCGCCGGGCAACGCCTGCCCTGCGAACCGCCGACGTTCGGCGACGACGCCACGGTCGGCGGCATGGTCGCCGCCGGGCTGTCGGGGCCGCGTCGCCCCTGGGCGGGTTCGGTGCGCGACTTCGTCCTGGGTACGCGCCTGATCAGCGGCCACGGCACGGTGCTGCGTTTCGGCGGCGAGGTGATGAAGAATGTCGCCGGCTATGATCTCTCGCGCCTGCTGGCCGGCAGTTTCGGTTGCCTGGGGGTGATCACCGAAGTGTCCTTGAAGGTCCTGCCCAAGCCCCGCCACAGCCTGAGCATCCGTCTGGAACTGGGCAGCGCCGAAGCCTTGGAGACACTCGCCGAATGGGGTCGCCAGCCCCTGCCCATCAGCGCCGCCAGCCATGACGGCGACTGCCTGCACCTGCGCCTGGAGGGGGGCGAAGGCTCGGTCAGCGCCGCTCATCAACGTTTTGGTGGCGAGGTGATCGACGATCGATACTGGACGGCACTGAATGAACATCGGTTGGCATTTTTCGACGAAGGCTTGCCGCTGTGGCGCCTGTCATTGCCCAACCACATCGGCCCCCTCACCCTGCCCGGCGCTCAACTGATCGATTGGGGTGGCGCGCAACGCTGGTTGAAAACCGAGGCCGGCACGGTGCAAGCCCTGGCCCATGAAGTGGGCGGCCATGCCACCTGCTATCGCCAGGGTGCCAGCGACACACCGTTCCAGCCACTGGCCCCGGCGCTGCTGCGCTATCACCGGCAACTCAAGGCCCAGCTCGACCCCCTGGGACTGTTCAACCCTGGTCGGATGTACCCGGAGCTTTAGTGCCCTGTGTCGCAAATGCGTTCCTTTTTTGACGAGTGGCTGTTGTCGTCAGGCAAGGCGCCG
Source organism: Pseudomonas sp. NFACC14 (assembly GCF_900106885.1). NCBI lineage: Bacteria > Pseudomonadati > Pseudomonadota > Gammaproteobacteria > Pseudomonadales > Pseudomonadaceae > Pseudomonas > Pseudomonas sp. NFACC14. Next base: position 180,872 of record NZ_FNOA01000002.1, on the reverse strand, counting down.
CGACGAGTCATAGCCCGCTATGGCGAGGAGCGGCAACGCAGCATGACGACAACAGACGCCGTCAAAAAGGAACAGCATTTGTGATACAGGACACTAACTATGCAGACTCGGTTCAGTGAGGAAAGCAAAAACCTGCCCCGGGCCGAAGAAGCCGAACGGATCCTGCGCAGTTGCGTGCATTGCGGCTTCTGCAATGCCACCTGCCCCACCTACCAATTGCTCGGCGATGAACTGGACGGCCCGCGAGGTCGGATCTACCTGATCAAGCAAGTACTCGAAGGCCAGCCGGCGACAGCCAGCACCCAGTTGCACCTGGATCGCTGCCTGTCGTGTCGCAACTGCGAGAGCACCTGCCCGTCCGGCGTGGATTACCACAACCTGCTGGATATCGGCCGGGCGGTGGTCGACCAAGCCGTGCCGCGCCCCGCCGGCCAACGCGCACTGCGCCTGGGGTTGCGCAGCCTGGCCGTCAGTCCCGAACGGTTCAAGGCCCTGCTGCGCCTTGGGGCGGTCTTCCGTCCGTTGCTGCCGACGAACCTGAGCGCCAAGTTGCCCCGCCCCGCCCCATCCCACAGCGACCGCCCACCGCTGCGCCATGGGCGAAGGGTGTTGATGCTCGAAGGCTGCGTGCAACCAGGCCTGTCGCCCAACACCAACGCCTCGGCAGCGCGAGTACTGGATCGACTCGGCATCAGCGTGATCCCTTGCGCGCAGGCCGGCTGCTGCGGTGCGCTGGATTATCACCTCGATGCCCAGGCCACCGGACTGGACCGCGCCCGACAGAACATCGACGCCTGGTGGCCGCACCTGGAGCACGGCGCCGAAGCCATCGTCCAGACCGCCAGCGGTTGCGGCGCCTTCATCAAGGACTACGGGCACCTGCTGGAGCATGACCCTGCCTATGCCGCCAAGGCCAAGCAGATAAGCGAACGAGCGCTGGACCTGGTGCAAGTGCTCGGCAACGAACCGCTGGAACAGATCTGCGCAGCCAGGAACCAGCGCATCGCCGTCCATTGCCCATGCACCTTGCAGCATGCGCAGAAACTCGGCGGCAGCATCGAAGCACTGTTGACGCGGCTGGGCTTCAACCTCACCGAGGTGCCCGACGGCCATTTGTGTTGCGGTTCGGCCGGCACCTATTCGCTGACCCAGCCGGCCTTGGCGCGGCAGTTGCGCGACAACCGCCTCAATGCCCTGGAAAGCGGTCAGCCGGAGATGATTGTCACGGCCAACGTCGGCTGCCAGAACCACCTCGACGGCGCCGGTCGCACGCCCGTGCGGCACTGGATCGAGCTGGTGGATCAGTCCCTGGCAGAATGAAGTCCTGAAGATTCTTCGTTTGCCGGGGCCGGCGAAGGCTGCGATCTTTCGTTCAACTTTCCCACAGCCCTCGCCAGGAACTCTCACGATGAGCTTCGTCAGCCCCGACCTGATCCGCCAACGCTTCTCCAGAGCGATGTCCGACATGTACCGCGACGAGGTGCCGCTGTATGGCGCCCTGATGAAGCTGGTGGAGCACACCAACGCCCAGGTACTGGCCGAACAGCCGCAACTGGCCGCACACCTGCGCAGCACCGGCGAACTCGAGCGCCTGGACCTGGAACGCCACGGCGCGATTCGCGTCGGCACCGCCGCCGAACTGGCGACCCTGGGGCGACTGTTCGCGGTCATGGGCATGCAGCCGGTGGGCTACTACGACCTCACGCCGGCCGGGGTGCCCGTGCATTCCACAGCGTTTCGCGCCGTGCATGAAAGCGCGTTGCAGGTGAGCCCGTTCCGAGTGTTTACCTCGCTGCTGCGCCTGGAACTGATCGAGAATACCGAGCTGCGGGCCTTTGCCGAGTCGGTGTTGACCAAACGGCAGATCTTCACCCCCGGCGCCCTGGAGCTCATTGACCTGGCCGAGCGCCAGGGTGGCCTGACGCAAGCCCAGGCCGAGGACTTCGTCCTGCAGGCCCTGGAAACCTTCCGCTGGCACCACAGCGCCACCGTCACCGCCGAACAGTACCGGCAACTGAGCGCCCAGCATCGCCTGATCGCCGACGTGGTGGCGTTCAAGGGCCCGCACATCAATCACCTGACGCCACGCACCCTGGACATCGACATCGTCCAGGCGCGGATGCCGTTGCATGGCATCACTCCCAAGGCTGTGATCGAAGGCCCACCCCGTCGCCAATGCCCGATCCTGCTGCGCCAGACCAGCTTCAAGGCACTCGACGAACCCGTCGCCTTCACCGACCAGCCACAGGCCCAAGGTAGCCACAGCGCCCGCTTCGGCGAAATCGAACAACGCGGCGCCGCGCTCACGCCCAAGGGCCGCGCGCTCTACGACCAATTGCTGAACGCCGCACGCGATGCGCTGGGGGCGTTTCCCAACGAAGCCAACGCCGAACGCTACAACGCGTTGATGGCCGAACACTTTGTCGCATTCCCGGACAACCACGATGAGTTGCGCCAACAGGCGTTGGCGTATTTCCGTTATTTCCCGACGCCCAAGGGCCTCGCCGCCAAGGGCACCCTCGAGCCAGCAGCGTCCCTGGAACACTTGCTCGAACAGCAATACCTGCGCGCCGAGCCCTTGGTGTACGAAGACTTCCTGCCGGTCAGCGCCGCCGGCATCTTCCAGTCGAACCTCGGCGATGCCGCCCAGAGCCATTACGCCGGACAGTCCAACCGCCAGGCCTTCGAAGCGGCGCTGGGGCGCACGACCATCGATGAGTTGGGGCTGTACGCCGAGACGCAACAGCGTTCCATTGATGAATGCAGAGTTGCGTTGGGCGTATAGGAACGGACTGAAAGTCGGCCATGTAAGAAGTTGCGCTATAGATCGGCCACAAAACTCGATAATGAGCCGCCCCGCCTAAGGAGCCTCCGCGCCAACCCGAGACGCATATAGATGGCATTGCTCCGAGCGACCTCTTGCGCACATTCCGCCCTGCCGGAGCTATGAACTCATACAGAAACAACACAACCTACTGATTTGTATCGTTTTTTTATAAATGGCACGGCTCTTGATAACCGTTTGGCCACCTCGGACAACTGCTGTCCCAGGCCATTTTAGTTATCCAGGAAGGAGAGCGTCCATTGGCTACCCCCGCGTATATGATCATCAAAGGCATCAAGCAAGGTCTGATCACGGCTGGCGCGTTTACGGCCGACTCGGTTGGCAACTTCTATCAGGAAGGTCGCGAGGACCAAATCATGGTGCAGCGCTTCCAGCACCAAGTGACCATCCCGCGCGATCCTCAATCCGGCCAGCCAACCGGCCAACGCGTGCATCACCCCCTCGTCATCACGAAAGTGTTCGACAAGGCCACGCCGCTGCTGCAAGCGGCCCTCACCAGTGGTGAACTCCTTGAAGAAATTGTGATTCATTGGTTCCGGACTTCGGCGGCGGGCACCCAGGAACACTACTTCACCACCACACTGTTTGACGCGATCATCGTCGAGATCAAAGATTACATGTTCAATTGCCAGGATCCGGCGAATGCGCATTTCACCCATCTGGAGGATGTGCACTTCTCCTATCGCAAGATCACTTGGAATCACGAAGTCTGCGGCACGATGGGCTCCGACGACTGGCGTGTACCCGTCGCCGGTTAAACACACACAGCTGTCAACACATCGGCCAGGGCTGCTGTCCGATGTGCATTGAAGTAAACGGTGATATGCCCTGAGAGGTGTTCGCCCAGTGCGACGGCCTCGGCAATCCATGCACTGGTAAAGAGCCTGACACTGGGCGAACAGGCACAATAATAATGGAACTTTCAGAATATGTCCGCGAGGCTGTTTAAATAATTGTTTATTATTGAGACTATGCCGGTTGTGCAGGCGCTGAGTAGGAGCTGTCGAGTGCAACGAGGCTGCGATCTTTTATCTTTCGCTTGAGACTCAAGTGTTTCGGGAAAGATCGCAGCCTCGTTGCACTCGACAGCTCCTACACGCATAACTGTACAAACAGTTATACAAAACATGGCAGATGCAAAAGCTATCTGCACAGAAAAATTAAACAGTCATTAAAAAACTCTTTTTAATACCAGCCGGACTTCAGCCACGCCGCCCGGTTTTTTGCGCATCGGTGTCCCCCGCTTCAGGGTCACCCCGTTGCTGTTTGCGCTTGGCCGGGTCATTGGGTCGCAAGGCATCGTTATCGCGTTCCACTTCGCCGGGCAATGCGGGTGCGTCCGGGTTGGACGGGGTTCGATCGGGGTTGTGCTTCATGGCGAACTCCTTGGATATCGGGATTCAGGCATCGGGGTCGGCGACTTCTTCAGCGACATTGGCATCCGGAGAGCGCTGGTGCAGTTGCTCGGCCTGGTTCTTCAAGTCCTGCCAACGCGCCAGGTCGATGGCGCCCAGGCCGAACAGATCATTGGCCACCCGCATCAGCTCGGTGAAGTGGGCATCGGGGGACTGCTGCCAATAGGCCTTGTCGTCGAACAACTGCTGCCAGTCGGCCAGCGACGGAGGTTTGAGGTCATCGCTCATGGCGGGCTCCTGCGAGACATTCATCAGTTATGAGGGTCGAGGTTCGCAGGGAGTTCCGGCGATTCTCAGTAGCCGGTCATTTCCAGGTAACCCGTGCCGCCCTGGTTGCCACTGAGTCGTACCGGGCCTTCCCAATAGGGAATGCGCAGGTCCATCCAGGCCTCGGGGTTGAGTGCCTGAAGGGTCACGTCGAGTTGTTTGCCGGGGATCTTGATGGCCCAGCGTACCGGCATCGAACGTCCGGCGACCTGGGTGGTGTCCATAGGCACGAGACTGATCTCTGCGGCGTGCAGGGTTTGCGCCCCACCCTGGGCGTCGATCCAGGTACCCGTAAGGTACGGCGCGCCGTCCTTGTGGCGCATGCGATAGAGCATCAGGTGCTCGCCATTGTCCAGGTGCAGGGAGAACCAGTCCCAGCCGGTCTGGTTGGCGGTCAGGGGCTGACTGCTCCATTCGCGGTCAAGCCAGGCCGGGCCGCTGACCGTGTAACGCTGACCGTCGATTTCCAATTCACCGCTGGCCTGGAAAAACGGCTGGCTGTAGTAGTACGACGCCTGCCCCTGCGCGGATTTCTGGCTGAAACCTTGATCGCCCTGCAACACCAACGGGCGGCTCGACGTCAGCCGCAACGCATAGCTGAAGCGTCGGTCGCGCGCCTTCAATTGCATGTCCGCCAACGGCTCGGCCGCAGCAGCCTGGCTGGTGAATTGCCAGTCGTCGATCCAGGCATCGAAAGGCATCGCCTGCACCCCAGCCTGCCCCACTCCGCCTCGGGCATAACGCTCGGCGGCATGGTGCACGGTGGCAGAAGTGACCGCCGCATGGCCGAGCCAGATCGTCTGGTTGCGCCAGCCGCTGGCCTGGGGCGCGGCATCCAAGGCGTTGCGAAACAGCGTCCATTGCACACCGAAATCCCGGCCCTGGGCATCCTTGAGGTTGGCAGTGACGTACCACCACTCGATACGGAAACCGTCATGAATGCCGTGGTCGGCCGGAAAACCGAACGCCCGCCCAGGCACGACAGGCGTGAACGCGACGGCCTGGTCGCCGAGGCCGGCAAAGCCCTTTTGTGGCGGCGCTGAGTCATCACAACCGCTGAGCAACGCCAGCAGCAACACGCCAATTTTAATCTTCATGGGCAAAGGTCCTCAGCAAATCCGCCGGCTGCGTGCGGTACAACGCATACAGCGGCCAGGCCGATGCCAGGAGCGTGGCGAACATCGCCAGGGCCAGCAACTGCACCAATTGCAACGGGAACACCCGCAATGGCAGGCGCCAGCCGAAGGCCTGCACATTGATCACCGCGTCCAGGCACCAGGCCAGGGCAATGCCCAGCGGCAAGGCCAGGACCAGGGTCAGCAGCGCCAGCAACCAGGTCTGGCCGAGGTTGAGCAACATCAATTGCCGACGCGTCACCCCCAGTGCCCACAGCGGCGCCAACTGACCGAGACGACTCTGGCTCTGGGTCAGCAGGCTGATGAACAACGCCACCCCCGCCACCGCCAGGGTCAGGCTGTTAAGGGCGGCGGTGGCGGCGAAGGTGCGCTCGAACACCTGGGTCGACCAGCCCTTGAGCCGGGCCTGATCGACGATGCGGCTGTCGTCCAGGCTGAACCGGCTCTGCAACGCTGTCAGCATCGAAGCCATCGCGGACGGCTCGATACGCAGGTTAAAGCGATTCGGCGTCAGGTTCGGCCAGTGCGCCAGCAAATGATCGGCATTGACCAGCACATGCCCCTTGGGGTTGCCATAGTCGGCATAGATCCCGACGATCCGCGGCGTCCACGGCCCGCTGGGCGTCGGGATAGTCAACGGGTCGCCAATCCTCATCTTGAGGCGCCGGGCCAGCTGTTCGCTGAGCATCAGCGTGTCGGCATGGGTGAGTTGCCCCCAAGGCTCGTCACTGGCCGATTCCAACAGCGGCCAATGCTGGCGATAGTGGGGATGATCGATGATGCCGTGGATGTCCGTCGGCCAGCCTTGCAGCGGGATCGATACCTGCCAGATGGGCACGACGGCAGTGATCGCCGGTTGCTGCTTGAGCCAGGCGTGCAACTCCACCGCCTGGGCCGGGGTTTGCGGGTTGATGTACAACTCGGCGCTCAGCCGTTGTTCGAGCCAGTTGCTGAAGGTCTGGCGGAAGCCGGCAGTCATGCTGCCTGCACCGATATTGGCCGCCAGCGCCAACAACAAGGCCATCAGCGCCAGGCTCAACGTTGGCAGTTGCTGGCGGCAATCGGCGAGAAACCATTGCCCGAGCACCGAGCGGCTGCGGCGCACCAGCAGGTTCAGCGCGCGATTGAGCAACACCGGCAAGGCCAGCGCCGCCCCCAGCAACAAGCTGGTCATCAAGACAAAACCACTGGCCAGGCTGTCCCCCCCGATCAATGCCGACACGGCGATCAACCCCGCCCCTGTCGCCACCCAACCCTGGCGTCGCAGCCAGCGCCCATGGGCCTGATGCCAGGCCTGGGGATTGGCCAGCGCCAGCAAGGGCAAACGCGCCGCCCGCAGCAGGCTGTCGGCCCCGGCCAGCAGCGCGCCGAGCAGGCTCAGGCCGACACCGCTGAGCCACCACCCCAGGCTGAGGTTCAAATGCCCGGCCACTTCGGCACCGTACAAACCCCGCAGGCTCGCCGCGACATCGGGCAACAACAGGCCCGCCAGCCAGTAGCCGCTGAGTACCCCGGCGATCCCGCCCAGCAAGGCCAGCGCGCCCAGCTCAATCGCCAGACTGGTGACCAGCATCCGCGCACTGACGCCACAGGCCCGCAGGGTTCGCAGCAGGCTGCGGCGCTGTTCGAGGGCCAGGCCGATGGCGGCGTGAACGATGAACAACCCCACCACGAACGATAAAAACCCCAAGGCGTCGAGGTTCAGGTGAAAACTTTCGGTCAGGCGCGACAGGTTGTTTTCTTCATCGGCACGCGTCAATTGCAGCCGATCACGGAAGGCCTCCGGCAGCGCGGCGTTGAACGTGACGGGCAACAACAGCCGCGACAGCTGGTCCGGCAACCCGAGTACCGCTTGGGCAAAACCGATGTCCATCAACAGCACGCCCGGCGCCATGTCCACTTGGACATGCAGCGGCGGCAGCGATTGCCCATCGACTGTACGAGGCCGGTCGCCCTCGCCCAGCCCCAAGGCCTGCAAGGTTTGCGGGGCGACCCAAGTGCGACCGGGGTCGGTAAAAAACTCGACCACCTCGCTCATATCCCGCGCCTGCCCCGCCAGGGCCGTGCCGGGAGGCAACGACACCGGGTCGATGCCCATCAGTTGCAGGCGCTGATCCTCGTGCCCCTTGAGCAGCACCCGGGCCTGCAACACCGGCGATACCGGCCAGCCCTGGCGCCGCAAGTCGATAAACCATTGCTGAGGGAAGGTGCCGCCACCGGGGGCATTGAGACTGGCCTGGGGTTGGCCGCCGATCAATTGGCTGGCCCGGGCGTAGCTGTCCCGGGCCTGACTGTTCAGCGCTTGCACGCCGGTGAGCAGGCTGGTGGCGAGCCAGAGGCCGGTCAGCACGCTGAAGAATTGCACCGGGTGTTGGCGCCAATGGCTGAGCAGGGCCTTGAGGGTCTGGCGAAAGATCATCACCCCTGGGCCACCTGTGCCAACCGTCCGCCGTGCAACACCACGCGTAGGGCCAGGCGCGCCGCCACCCGTGGACTGTGGGTCACCATCAGCAGACTGGTGGGGCTGCCTTCCAGCAGCTCCAGCAACAGTTGCAACACTTCGTCGCTGGTGGCTTCGTCGAGGCTGCCGGTGGGTTCGTCAGCCAGCAACAAGGGTGGCCGCGAGGCCAGCGCCCGCCCCAGCGCCACCCGTTGTTGCTGCCCGCCGGAAAGCTGTTCAGGGTAACGCCGCAGCAACGCTGCAAGCCCGAGTCGCTGCACCAGATGGGCTTGCCAGGCCGCGTCATGGCGGCCGCACAGGCGCGCCTGGAACGCCAGGTTGTCTTCCACCGACAAGCTGCTGATGAGGTTGAACTGCTGGAACACCAGACCGATTTCCGTGCGCCGCCAGTTCGCCAGCTGGCTTTCGCTCATGCCGTCGAGCCGATATTCACCACTGCGGATGCTGCCGCGATCCACCTTGTCCAGCCCGGCGACCAAGTGCAGCAAGGTGCTCTTGCCACTGCCGGACTCCCCCATCAGCGCCAGACTGCTGCCAGGCATCAGGGTCAGGTCGACGCCCTGCAGCACCGGTAACGGGCCTTGGGGCGTGGGGTAGCTTTTAAAGACATCGCGGACTTCAAGCATGAACAGGCTCGATGAATGAACGTGAGGCTCAGGATAGCGGAATTAGCCGTAATGCCGGCCCAGGCGAGAGCTCGCGAAGGCGGTGTATCAGCTGGCGGTGATGTGGATGGGCAGGCCTCATCGCGAGCGAGCTCGCGCCCACAGGGCTCTGCGGCGTATGTGCAGTTTGTGGCTGCCGAAAATCCATGTGGGAGCGAGCTTGCTCGCGAAGGCGGCGTCATAGTCGATGAAGATGTTTGCCGGCCTCATACGAGCAAGCCCACTCCCAAAGAGCTCAGCGTATAGCGTCAATGCCCCACTGCCATTTCAACCTGGCCGGAATGCGGTGTCACGATGTTGTCCAGGTCGATATGTTTCCACGCTGGTTTCGCCCCCAGCCGCGCGTTGAAGCGGTAGTTGAAGGTGAAGTCGTCATCGGTCGGCTGGTTCAGGGATTTTCCATAGGCCGATTCGACCCCGACCGGGTCGTAGCCCATCAACTGCAACAACGTCGGGAAGATGTTGTAGTGGCTGGAGCGGTCCTTGTTCCGGGCCCAGGCATTGCGCCAATCGAGGGTCTGCAATTGGCTGCCCTGGATCACCACCAACGGCACCAAGCCTTCTTCGGCCACCGGGTCGCCGCCGCAATGGGTGTTAAGCCCGGGATTGCCGCGCTCGTGCAGATCCTGGCCGTGGTCGGAGGTGTAGATCAACACGGCATGGCTCAAATCGGCCTGTTGGAAGATTCGCTTGAAGAACTCGCCGACATTCCACAGCAAGGTGTTCTGGTAAGCGTTACGGTACAGCAGCCAGTCATCTTGCTGGCCATTGAAACCGTCGCGCCTGCCGGTGTCGGCCACTTCCTGGAACTGCCCGCGCGGCAAGGCCGGACGGTAGTTCATGAAGTCGTCGGGGTATTTGTCGTGCACTGGAAAATGCGCCCCCACCTTGTTGATCACCACCAGTTCGGCCTGGTGGTCGCCCAACAGCTCGATCAACTTCGCCGCCGCCGCCATGTCGCGGTCACGCACGCTGGCCTGGTCGAATTGGACGAATTCGTCGATGTCCTTTTTTTCCAGGTCGGTCATCAGGTTCTGCAGATTGCCGCCAGTGCGCTGGGCGTCGATGTAGACGGTGCGCAAGCCGGCCTGCTTGGCGTACTGCCAGATCGACGGCCGGGTGCTGTTGATGCGCATGTAGTCAGCGCGAGTACCGCCGTAGCGCAAGGTGACATTGGTGTCGGCGCTGCAATTGGCGATGGAAGCCGCGTAGCCGAAATTGAAAATATCCACGCCCTCGGGCGGTGTCTTCAGGCCGCTGTGCACGCCAGACGGCGTGTTGATATCCAGGTAATTGCCGCCAATGCTTTCATCGATGATCAGCACGATGTCCTGCTCGATCAAAGACGATCGCCGCGTCAGGGTGACCGGTTCCCGGGGGCCGATGGTGTTGTGCAAGGACTCGTAGGCGAAGAGATTCAAATAGGCCAACGGCGTGTACATCACCGGCAGGCCGCGCGCGCCCTCGCCCGCCCGCACGAACAGCACGCCACTGAGCGACACCACACCCAGCACGGGCGCGAGCACCGGCAGATAACCGGGCACTCGCAGCGCCCGACGAGGCTTGAGGGCGATGCCGAACAACAGCAACAAGCCGCCGATCGCCGCGTTGATGATCACCTCGCGATACTGATAGGCCGCTTCCTGGATGAACCCTCCCGAGTACACCAGCGAGACGAACTGGCTGTAGGTCAGGTAACTGTCCGTGACCTGGGTGTACACCTCGAAAAAAACCGCTGAAACGAACAGCGCCAAGGCAAACACATGCCTGACCATCGTCTGGCGTATGTAGGCGCACATCCACAGCGCCAGCACCAACAGCACGAACATGGCGCCGAACAGCAAGGTGGCCAAGCCCATGCCCAACGCATCGAGACGGTCGAGGTAATAGGCGTACCCCTTGAGCAGGTACAAAAACAGCAGCAATTCCTTGAGGTAGCGGGCCATGTTTTCCTCAACCGGATCGCGGTGTCGAAAGCACTTCGTTCCTGCACGTTAGCAGCCGATTTTCAAAGCGCAAGAAATGCCCCTCCCCAACCACGCGTCAAAAAAAAGTTGCCCCAAAAACGACACGAAAATAGGTAACAAAATATAAAAATCTATGGATAACGACCGTTTATCGTTTTCTTAAATGCCAGTCATACCCAGTAAAACAGCCACTTTGCTAGATCAGTCAATGACTTGATATCAGAAGGCCCGATTTCACTTGAATTGCCAACACTGACAACTGTCATTTTGCTGACACGCTTTTCTGAAGCTGCGCTATACCCCTCTAAACAGTTTCATCCGGGTTACATCATTCGGTCTGCGAGGCACGCCAAAAATGGACGTGAGCGTATTTGGTACGGGGTATGTCGGGTTGATCCAGGCGGCCGCAATGGCCGACGTCGGACACCGCGTTTTATGCATCGACATCGACCCGAACAAGATCCGGCAACTGCAACAGGCCGTCCCCACCATCAGCGAGCCGGGGCTGTCCAACCTGCTCGAAGACAACATCAAGGCCCGACGCTTGTCGTTCAGTTCCCAGGCCAGCGACGCGGTCAATCACGGCGAGCTGATTTTCATCGCCGTCGGCACCCCCGCCGATGAAGACGGCTCGGCCGACCTGAGCCATGTGCTGGCCGTCACCCGGCAGATCGCCGACTTCATGGACAGCGACCGCACCCTGGTCATCAAGTCCACGGTGCCGGTGGGCACCGCCGACAAGGTGGCCGAATGCGCCCGCCAGGCGTTGGCCCGGCGCGGCCTGAAACAGCTAAACGTGCGGGTGGTGTCCAATCCCGAATTTCTCAAGGAAGGCAGTGCCTTGGCCGACTGCATGCGGCCGGACCGGATCATCGTCGGCACTGCCGACCCGGTGGCCCGCGACCAGATGACGGAGCTCTACGCGCCCTTTTGCCGCAACCACGAAAAACTGATGTTCATGGACAACCGCAGCGCCGAACTGACCAAGTACGCCGCCAATGCCATGCTCGCCACCCGCATCAGCTTCATGAACGAACTGGCCAACCTCACCGAACGGCTGGGCGCCGACATAGAAGCGGTGCGCAAGGGCATCGGCTCGGACCCGCGCATCGGTTATCACTTCATCTACCCCGGCTGCGGTTTCGGCGGCTCGTGCTTTCCCAAGGACCTGCGGGCCCTGCTGCACACCGCCGAACAAAGCGGCATGCCACTGCGCCTGCTGCGCAGCGTCACCGACGTCAACGACAGCCAACGGCACATCCTCTTCGAGAAACTGGCGAAGCAATTCCCGGATGGCCTGGCCGGCAAATCGATTGCCATCTGGGGCCTGGCGTTCAAGCCCAACACCGATGACATGCGCGAAGCCCCCAGCCGCTACCTGATGGAAGCGCTGTGGCGCGAAGGCGCCCGGGTCCAGGCCTATGACCCGGAAGCCATGTCCGAATGCCGCCGTCTCTACGGCTACCGCAAGGACCTGAACCTCTGTGCGACCCGCGATGACACCCTGGAAGACGCCGACGCCCTGGTGATCTGCACCGAGTGGAAGAACTTTCGCGTGGTGGATTTCGACCTGCTGGCCAGCAAGTTGCGCGCCCGTGTGATCATCGATGGCCGCAACCTGTACAACCCCGAACACCTGGCCGCCGCCGGGCTGTTGTATCGCGGTATCGGGCTGCGCCACACCGTGCCCGGCACCCCGGCACCAGGGCCACAGGCGTGAACATCCTGGTCACCGGCGCAGCCGGTTTCATCGGCGCCCATGTCGTGTTGCGGCTGCTGCGCGACGGCCATCGGGTGTGCGGGCTGGACAATTTCAACGACTACTACGACCCGCAGCTCAAGCACGACCGCGTGGCCTGGGTGAACGACCAGGTCGGCACCTTCCCCTTGGCGCGGCTCGACCTGGCCGACGCACCGGCCATCGACGAATGGTTCCAGGCCCGGCGCCCGGACGTGGTGATTCACCTCGCGGCCCAAGCCGGCGTGCGCTACTCCCTGGAAAACCCGCAGGCCTATGTCGACAGCAACATCACCGGCTTCCTGAACATCCTGGAAAGCTGCCGCCGGTATCCGGTCAAGCACCTGATCTACGCCTCCTCAAGCTCGGTATACGGCGCCAACCCGCGCACGCCTTATTCGGTGCAGGACAATGTCGATCATCCACTGTCGCTGTACGCGGCCAGCAAGAAATCCAATGAACTGATGGCCCACAGCTACAGCCACCTGTTCGGTATTCCCTGCACCGGCTTGCGGTTCTTTACGGTGTACGGCCCTTGGGGCCGGCCGGACATGTCGCCGATCCAGTTCGCCCGCGCCATTACCGAAGACCGTGTGCTGCAGCTGTTCAACCACGGCGAGCACCAGCGCGATTTCACCTACATCGACGACATCGTCGAAAGCATTGCCCGCCTGATCGAACAGGCGCCCCGGGTCACGCCCTTGCTGGATCACGAACAACCGGGCCCGGCCACCAGCCGCGCACCCTGGCGGATCTACAACATCGGCGGACAGCACCCGGTGGCGCTGCGCACCTATGTCGCGCTGCTGGAAAAACACCTGGGACGCACTGCCCGCGTCGAACTGCTACCTCTGCAAGCGGGCGACGTGCTCAACACCTGCGCCGACGCCAGCGACCTGGCACGGGCCACCGGCTTCACGCCGGGCATCGAACTGGACGACGGCCTGGGCCGCTTCATCCAGTGGTTCCTCGAGTACTACCCACTGCCTGCCCACGCGCCGCTTGCGGCCCAATCTCAGCGGAGGAGTCTATGACCCGACATGAGCAAATCATTGCGATCAATGCCCCCGGACGCGATAAACGTGTCGATCCCGAGCACCGCAGGCGCCTGGACGCGGCCATTCACCGCCAAGGCCGTGGTTGGTTGACCGGTCGCGACGGTGGCCGGCCCTGGACGGTCTCGCGCACCAATCGGGTGGTGGCCGGCCTCGGCGCACTGGCGATCCTGGTGGTCTTCTGCCCGCTGTTGCTGGGCCTGGCACTGCTGGTCAAGTTTTCCAGCCCGGGCCCGGTGCTGTTCGTACAGAAACGCACCGGCTATCGCGGCCGGGTGTTCGGCATGTACAAGTTCCGCACCATGGTCGCCGACGCCGAAGCCCTCAAGGAGTCGCTGCGCCACCTCAACAAACACGGTGCCGATGCCATCGATTTCAAGATCGACAACGACCCGCGCATCACACCTATCGGCCGGTTCCTGCGCCGCAGCAGCCTCGACGAACTGCCGAACCTGATCAACGTAGTGACCGGCGACATGCGCCTGGTGGGCCCGCGGCCGACCTCGTTCAACGCCTATCGCTACAAGGACAACCATCTTGTGCGCCTGAGCATCTACCCCGGCATGACCGGCCTGTGGCAGATCTCCGGGCGCAGCAATATCGACTTCGACCAGCGCGTGGAATTGGACCTCAGCTACATCGCTGAACAAAGCCTGTGGCTGGACTTGAAGATCCTGATGCTTACCCCCTTCAAAGTTTTCAGCGGCCACGGAGCGAGTTAAATGGACGGTTCAACGAATATCCTGACCATAGCCAGCCCGAGCGAGACCAACCTGACCTCGACCGTGCTCGACCCTTCCCTGCGGACCCTGCTCTTGACGTCCGCCAACACCGGCACCGGCACCAGCACCAGCGCCATGGCACTGGCCGCTCAGCTGGCGCAGATGAGCAACGGTCGCGTCCTGCTGGTGGATGCCAGCCAGTCACCGCGCAACCTCAGCCAGCAACTGGCGTTGCACAAGGAACGCGGTTTCACCGACCTGCTGTTCAACAGCCTCGCTCCGCCCCTGTTGCAGGACTGCGTGGTGCAGGCATCCAGCCTGCCCTTCGACGTACTGCCCCACGGTCGCCTGGGCCGCAATGCCGAGCGCCTGAACCCCGAGCGCCTGCGCCCGCTGTTCAGGCAACTGGCGGCGCAGTACCGCTTTGTGGTGATCGACGCCGACGCGGTGTACTCGGCCAGCGACACGCTGGTGCTCAGCACCCAGGTCGATGGCGTGGTGCTGGTGGTGCGCGGTGAAGACACCCGCTGGGAAGTGGCCCAGGCCGCCCGCCAGCGCCTGTCCCAAGCCGGCGCGAAAGTGGTCGGCAGCGTGTTCAATCGCCGCAAGTACTACATGCCCAAATGGCTCTACAACAACCTGTAAGCCCGCAAAAGGATGACGAGATGAACGCCAGAATGCTTGTCCTGCTGTTGCTGCCGCTTGCCGGTTGCTCCAGCACCAGCGATACCCGCTCGATGCCGGTGCAGATCCTCACGGCCGCACCGGCCAACGCCCAGGCCACCGACATGCCCAAGGTCGAACAGACCCTGCGGCCTCAGGACGTGCTGGATGTGATCTTCCACATCAGCACCACCGGGCCCCAGGCCTATCGGGTGCAGCCGGGCGACCAGGTGGCCCTGAACTTCACCGCCGCCAGCCAGCTCAACGGCACGCAACAGGTGATGCCCGACGGCAGCATCGAACTGCCAGGGGCCAACACCTCAGTGAAAGTCGCCGGCCTGACCACCGACGAAGCCCGCCTGGCGGTCCAGCGTGCCTATGACCAGAAGATGCTGTTCCAGCCCAATCGCAACCAATTGACGGTAATGGTGACCAGCCCGCTGAGCAGCGAGACAAACCTGCGCAACACCCTGACCCACCCGGCCACTGGCATGAGCCGGGAGATCATCGTGGGCCGGGATGGTTACGCAAGCTTCCCGGAAATCGGTGCCGTGCCACTGCAAGGCATGACCGTGACCCAACTGGAAACCTTCCTCAACGAGCGCTACGCCCAGTTGCCAGGCCACATGACCGTCGACGTGCTGCTCAAGTCCACCGCCGGCAACGAGATCTATGTCCTCGGTGAGGTGGCGCAGCCTGGTTCCTACCCGATCCGCCGGCCTATCTCAGTCCTCGAGGCCCTGACCCTGGCTCGTGGCACCAACGTCAAGGCCCGGCTCGACTCGGTGGTGATCATGCGGCGCAACGGCAACCAGGTCGAAGCCCGCCACTATGACGTGGAAAAAGCCCTGAGCGGTGACGCCTCGCAGATCGCCTACTTGCAGCCGGAAGACATGCTGTACGTGCCCAAGACCGGCTTGGCCAAAGCCGGTGAAATGGCTCGGCAACTGGCCGACGTGGTGCTGTTCCAGGGCGTTGGCGTCAGCCTCGGCTACCGCCTCGACAACAAAAGCAGCGGCAACAACTGACCCAGGTGACCGATCATGAACCCCAAGGAAAACTATCTGCACGAGTTCTTCAGGATCTTCTTCGCCAACAAGCAGTGGGTGAAGCGCGTCTTCCTGATCTTCGCCGTGATCGCCCTGGTGCTGCCGTTGATGCTCAAGCAGAGCTTCGACATCACCGCCCAGGTGATCGTCCAGTCGAAAAAACTCTCCCAGGGCGACGCCACCACGTCGCTGAACCAGGAAAACGCCACCTTCATCCCGCCATCCCTGGCGGACATGGAAACCGAGAGCAATATCCTGCGCTCACCGGCGTTGATCCGGCAGACCATCAGTGCCCTGCGCGACCAGGGCGACTACACCCCAAGCCCAGGTATTCTCAACAAATGGGTGAGCGAGCCGCTCAAGATGTACATCACCCAGCCCCTGCGCGAGTACGTCATCAACCCGCTGCGCGATGGACTGGGGCTGGAGGTCGATCCGGTGCGCGACACCGTGCTCGATACGCTGACCGACGAGGCCATCGAAAACCTGAAGATCGAGACCCTGCCCGGCTCCAACGTCATCTCCATCGTCTACAGTTTCGGCGACCCGGCCCAGGGCACCCGGTTCGTGGCGCAACTGCTGCAGAACTATCTCAGCAGCCGCCAGGACCTGCAATCGATCGAACTGCCGCAGACCTTCTATGAGCAGAAGAAAGCCCAATACCAGACCCGCCTCGACGGCCTCGAAGGTACTCGGCTGGGGCTGTTGGAAAACATCGGTTCGTCCGATCCCAAGGAAGAAATCACCTTCCGCCTGAACGCCATCAACACCGAAGAACAGGCCCTGAACCTGTACCAGGATCGCCTGCTGCAAAGCCAACGCTGGCTCGATTACCTCAAGACCAGTCTGGCGGCGGCGAACAGCTCCCGGTTCAACGACTACACCTTCCCGTTCACCTTCACCACCACCGTGGACAACATTGCCTTCGAGGACCGGGAGATCAAACAACTGGGCGAGCAACTGACCAGCCAGGTCAGCCGCTACATGAATGACCT
Source organism: Pseudomonas sp. NFACC14 (assembly GCF_900106885.1). Lineage (NCBI taxonomy): Bacteria > Pseudomonadati > Pseudomonadota > Gammaproteobacteria > Pseudomonadales > Pseudomonadaceae > Pseudomonas > Pseudomonas sp. NFACC14. The sequence continues at coordinate 163,894 of NZ_FNOA01000002.1, read as the reverse complement.
GGCGATCTTCCAGCCCAGCAGCGAACCGATGCTGCTGGCCCGGGAACAGATCGTCCGCACGCGCCAGCAGTTCCTGAAAGTGGTCAACAACCGGATCCAGGAACGCACCACCGATCTGGCGGTGGTCAGTTCGGTGATCAATCAGAAAGTCGAACGCATCGCCGCCTTCAAGGAGCGCATCCATCAGTTGCAGGAAACCCAAAGCAAGCTGCGGCAGATGGACACCGAGATCAACGCCTTGCATGCGGCCTTCTCCACCTACGCCCAGCGCTTCGCCGAAGCCAGCACCGCGCGCTCGCTGGACAACGACCTGTCCAACGCCCGGGTCCTGAGCCCGCCGTTCGAACCGACCGCTGCGGCCTTTCCCAAGCCGATGCTGATCATTGTCTTCGGCATGTTCAGCGGCCTGCTGCTGGCGATCGCCCTGGTCTACGTGCGTGAGTTCTTCGATCACCGCTTCAAGCACCCAGCGCAAATCACCCGGCAGTTGGAAGTGCCGGTGCTGCTGGTGATCAACGAACAGTCCCCCGAGCAGGTCAACCCGCACCGCAACTGGAGCCTGCCTAGCCTTGTCCATTGGGTGCGAAATTGAACGCGCCGTTCGACCCGCCCCACCACAGCGGCCCCCTGTCGATCATTCATCTGCTCGACAGCGGTGGCTTCTATGGGGCCGAGCGGATGCTGCTCGATCATTGCCTGGCAACGCCCGGACAGCACCAAGTGCTGTTCCTGGCGGCGCCGCCGACTTTGATCACACGTTTTCGCCAGGCTGGGGTCGATTGCCATCACTGCGCCAGTTGGGCCGAACTGTTGCAGCACCTGCGCCAGCGCCGGGACGAGCGACCGCTGATCAACACCCACAATTTCAAAGGGCTGTTGTTCGGCTGGTCGGCCGCCACACTGCTGCGCCTGCCGCTGGTGATCACCCAGCATGGCTTCACGCCGCGCAGCCCCAAGCAGCGTTTCTACACCTGGCTGAGCCTGCAACTGTGCCGCACCGCCTCGGTCAAGCGAGTGGTCTGCGTGGCCGAAAGCATCGCCACGCTGCACCGCCGGGCCAGCGTGCGAGCGGAAAAACTCGACGTGATTCCCAACGGTCTGCCGGCGGTCACCGCGCCGCTGGCCCACCGCGACGACGAGCAGCACTGGCGGGTCGGCTATGTCGGCCGCTTGAGCAGCGAGAAAGGCCCGGATTTGTTCCTCGACGCCATGATCCCCCTGTGCCAGCGGCATTCGTCGCTGCACGCGGTGATGCTCGGCGATGGCCCGGAACGCCAGGCGCTGCTCAAACGCATCACCGACGCCGGGCTGCCCACGCGCATCGAATTACCCGGCTACCAGACCGACATGAACGCCTGGTGGAGTCGCCTCGACGCGCTGGTGATCAGCTCGCGCACCGAAGGCACCCCGATGATTCTGCTCGAAGCCATGCAGGCCGGCGTGCCAGTGGTGGCGTTCGGCGTCGGCGGCATACCCGACGTGTTGCAGGACCGCCATAACGGCCTGCTCGCGGCACCGGCCGACAGTGCGGACCTGGCGGCGCAGATCGAAACGCTGTTCAGCGAACCGCCCCTGGCACGGATCCTGGCCAACAACGCACGCCGCACCCAACAGGACCGCTACGACCTGCGCACGCTGGCTGAACGCTGGTCGCAGCTTTACATCCGCACGGCACGGGAGGCTCGCTCATGATTGTCCCACTCTCGATCATCAGCCTGCTGGGCCTGGTGTGCCTGGTGTTGCTGGCCAGCCCTTATCCGTTCCTCGCGCCGGGCGCGGTGCTCGGCCTGGTCGGCGTCGCCGCGCTGTACCGCAAGCCCGGCTGGGGTCTGTTGGGCATTGCCGCGCTGGTGCCATTCGAAGGCCTGTTCAAGGACAACGCGTTTTCCGGCAGCAAGTTCTTTGGCCTGGCGCTGATCCTGATCCTGATGCTGCAACTGGCCCTGCACCAGATTCCCGCGACACGCCTGCGCAGCAATATCTGGAAGCCTCTGATCGGCTTCATGATGCTGTACGGCCTGAGCCTGTTGATCTCGGAAAACATGGACATGTCCCTGACCCACCTGCGAGAGCTGACGGTGGGGCTGATTCTATTCGTGATCACCTTGCTGATCGGTCGTGAACTGAACCTGGAGCTGTTCGCCCGCCTCATGACGGTGAGCGTTTCCACCACATGCGTGCTCGCGATGTTCTCGGCCAAATATCAGGATCAGGGCCGCGCTTCCGGCCTGCTGGAGGACCCCAACGCCTTTGCGCTGTTGATTGCGTTCACCGTACCGCTGGCTTTGTGGCTGGTACTGCGCAGCCCGAACCTGTTGCACCGATTGTTCTGGAGCGGGGGTTTCATCCTGTTGCTGGGCGGCATGACCAAGACCGAGTCACGTTCCGGACTGGTGGTGCTGTTGCTCAGTCTCGTGATCGGCTTGTACCACTATCGTGCACAGCTGCCGCGCATCCGTCCGCGGCACCTGGGCTTCGCCATGCTCGGGCTGGCATTGATGATTCCCCTGGCGGTCGCGGTGATGCCCGCCGGCTACGTGGCACGCATCCAGTCGTTGAGCATACTCAGCGCCGGCACCAATGCCCACAAGGACGAATCCCTGGGCCGTCGCGCCTCGTACATCCTGGTCGGCAGCCAGATGATCCGCGAGAACCCGATACTCGGGTCAGGGCCCGGAACCTTCCCCCTGCACTACGCGCCCACCGGCTATGCCAAGGCGTTCTCGGCCAACCGCAAGCTGGGGGACCTGTATCGCCGGGCCCATAACACCTACCTGGAAATCTTCAGCGAAATCGGCGTGCCGGGCGGGCTGATGTTCGTCGGCATGCTTGGCCTTGGCCTGTACAACCTGCTGCACGCCCGTCGGCTCTGGTTGCAGCGCCGCGATTGGGAACAGGCGGACTTGCTGACGCACCTGGGCATGAGTTTCCTGTCGCTGGGGCTGTTCTTGATGTTTCTCAGTGCGCCGAACCACAAGTTGCTGTGGATCATGCTCGCCCTCACCAGCGTGTTGCGCTACGACGCCGAACACGCCGCGCCACAGGAGGCTCGTCCATGAGTGGCGTCAGCATTGTGATCCCGATGTACAACGAGGCCCGGCACATCGGCCGGACCCTGCAGGCGGCCCGGGAAGCAGCCCGCCAGGCAGGCTTGGCGTGCGAGTTGATCGTGGTGGACAACGGCTCCGACGACCATGGCCCGCGCATCGCCAACGAGCTGGGCGCGCGGGTGCTGATCGTCCCGGGCGTGCATATCGGCGCCCTGCGCAATCGCGGCGCGGCTCTCGCCAGCGGCGATTGGCTGGCGTTCATCGACGCCGACATCGAAATGCCGGCCGACGGGTTCAAGCTGTTGCTGGAACTCGAGGGCAATCAGGGCGACGTACTGGGCCTGGACCTCGACACGCCCCGGCAGGCACCGTGGTTCGCCGAAGCCTGGCAGCGCCGCAGTCAACGCCCGGGATCACGCCTCTTGCATCGGGTGCAGTGGCTGCCCAGCGCCAACCTGTTGATGCGCCGCAGTTGGTTCGAGCGGGTCGGCGGCTTCGACGAAACCCTGCGCACCGGCGAAGACAAGGACTTTTCCCTGCGCCTGCGCCAGGCCGACGCGCAATTGCTGTTGGTCAACGAAAGCGTGGCCCTGCACTGGGGCTACGAAGGCAGTTGGCGCGAGTGGATGAGCAAGGAACTGTGGCGCCAGGGCAGTCATCTGCAATTGCTGCGCAGCCATGGCCCGAGCCTGCGCCTGCTGCGCTTCCCGGCCCTGTCCATCGGCGCTTGGTGCTTGGACCTGCTGGCCTTGCTCGCGGTGCTCCAGGGGCAGTTGCGCCTGGCGCTGATGCTGTTGCTGGTCACGGCGCTACCGCCTCTGCTGCTGAGCCTGCGCCAGAGCCGGCGCGACCCGCGCCTGACCCTGCAATTGTGGGCTTTGCATGGGGTGCGCCTGCACCTGACCGGCGCCGCCTTGCTGCTCAACCTGTGTCATTGGAACGTCAGGAGACCTGCCCGTGGCTGAATTCATTTATTGGTCGTGCCTGTTGTTGCCGGTGTACGCCTACCTCGGTTACCCCCTGATGCTGAGCCTGCTGGTGCCGCTGTTTCCGATCCGGCGCTACACGGGGGTGTTGCCGATGAACGTCAGCATTGTCATCGCCGCCCATAACGAGGCGCGGCACATTGAAGAGAAACTGCGCACCTTGCTCGCTCAGGATTACCAGGCGCACTCACTGCAAATCATCCTCGCCAGCGACGGTTCCACCGACGACACGGTGGCTTGCGCGCGCAAGGTGAGCGACCCGCGTATCACCGTGCTCGACCTGCCGCGCCAGGGCAAGGCCGCCGCCCTCAATACCGGTGTCGCCCACAGCCGCGGCGAGATCCTGGTGTTCACCGACGCCGACAACCAATGGGCCGTCGATACCCTCGGCCACCTGCTGGCGCCCCTGGGCGATCCGGAAGTCGGCGCCTGTGCCGGGCATATGGAAATCCCGGTGCCGGGCAAGGGCCTGAGCCTGGGCGACAGCCTGTATCGCCATTACGAAGGCTGGTTGCGGCGGGTGGAGAGCCGCACCGGCTGCATGGTCTCGGCTGACGGCGCCTTGCTGGCCCTGCGCCGGGAACTGTTCCAGCCGATACCGGCGCAGGTCAACGACGACTTCTTCCTCAGTACCTGCGCGCCAGCGGCCGGCAAATCCATCGTCTATGCCCCTCTGGCCCGGGTCACCGACCAGGGCGTGGACGAGGCCGACAAGCAGTTTCGCCGGCGCCAGCGAGTCACCGTTGGCGGATTGCAGAGCCTGGCCCAACGCCGGGAGCTGCTCAACCCGCTGCGTCATGGCCTCTACGCCATCGGGCTGATCAGCCACAAGTTGATCCGCCGCCTGGCGCCGGTGTTGCTGTTGCCCCTGTTGCTGAGCAATGCCTGGCTGTGGAACGACCATCCGTTCTACCGCCTGAGCCTGCTGGCACAGTTGTTCGGCTACGCCATGGCACTGATCGGCTTGATGGATGCCGACCACCGTTTGCCCCGACCCTTTCGCTTGGCCGCGTTCGTGCTGGTGACGCTGGCGGGCATGAGCATCGGGCTCTGGCAGTTCCTGCGGGGTCATCGCTACAGCCAATGGAACCCCGAGCAGAATCGCTAAGGAGAAGAGCCGATGTCGATCAAACAAGTCTTCAAGCGCACCGGCGGCTGGCTGTACCTGAACACGTCCCTGGGCCGCCACCCCCTGCGTGGTGCTGGCGTGATCCTGATGCTGCATCGCGTACTGAACAACGACCGCGCCGCCGAACTGCCCCACCGCAACGAGCTGTGCGTGGGGCCCGACGCGTTTGAACACTTGCTGACCTGGCTGCTACGGCATTTCGAGTGTGTGCCGCTGATGAGCTTGTTGCTGGCTGATCCGGAAAGCGTCCCGAACCGCCCGCGGGTGGCCTTGACCTTCGACGACGGCTGGCGCGACAACGCCATGAACGCCTTTCCGTTGCTGCGCCAATACCAGGTGCCGGCGAGCATTTTCCTGTCCACCGATTTCATCGGCAGTCGCCAGCACTTCTGGTGGGAAAGCATTGGCGAGACCCTGTGGGGCAGCCATGGCCAGGTGGCGCGGCATTCGTTGATCGAGCACTTGCAGCACGCCGGCCGCCCGTTGCCGGTGCTGCTCGATGACATCGACGACGAGCGTCGCAGCCTCGCGTTGCTGCATTACCTGCAAAGCCTCAAGAGCCTCGATCCTAGTACCTTGAGCGAACTCACCGACGCCTGCCCGCAGGGTTCCCAACCTCAGGCCCTGGACTGGTCCCAGGTGCGCATGCTCGAAGATTCCGGCCTGATCCGCTTCGGCCCCCATGGTGCCAGCCACGCGATTCTGACCGGGCTGGACGACCAGCGCCTGCACGAAGAACTGACGCGCAGTTGGACGGCCCTGGAAAACGGTTGCGCACAGCCCTTGCCGGTGTATTGCTACCCCAACGGCGATCACGATGCCCGCGTGCGCCAGCAGGTGGCGGCCCACGGTTTCACCTTCGCCCTGGGCACCGAGGCGGGGCTGTATCGCAACGACGGCGACCCCTTGAATCTGCCGCGCTTCGGCGTCAGTCAGCGCAATGCCCAACATCCTGAATTGCTAGCCTGGCGCATTCGCCGAGGGACACGCCCATGAGCCGCGCCCATTACCTCAAGCACCTGGCTCTGAGCATGGGCACGCGCCTGGCGATGATCGGCCTGCGCCTGCTGCGCAATGTGCTGCTGGCACGGATTCTCGGGCCCAGCGAACGGGGGTTGTTTGCCTTGCTCAGCACCCTGCCGGACCTGATCAGCGCCGCCACCAGCGGCGGCCTGAATTCCGCCGTGGGTTATCAGGCGGCGCAGCAGCGTTCAATGGGTTTGTTACTCAGCCAGGTGCTGGTGTTCGGTTGCCTGCTGGCCGGGCTGCTGACCTTGCTGGTGGTGGCGCTGGTGCGCGAGTTCGGCGGCGAACTGGACATCACCACGCAACTGGGGTTGCTCGCCTGGCTGCTGTTGCTGGCCGTGCCGTTGACCGTGCTCAAAAGTGGCCTGCTGACGCTGCACAACGCCTCCGGTGGCGTAGGCGCCTTCAATGCCTTGCGCCTGCTGGAATCCCTGGCGCCCCTGCTGTTGTTTATCGCGCTGTTCTGGATGTGGAAAGACACGGCACTGGAAGCGGCGTTGATCAGTTGGCTGGCAGGCCTGAGCCTGGTGGTGCTGGCCGGTTGGATGTGGTTGCGCCGCGATCATGTGGTCACCCTGCGCTGGGATCGCAGCCGACAGAACGAACTGTTGCGCTACAGCGCCCGCAGCCACCCGGACCTGTTGTTCCAGCAAGTGATACTGCGCTCGGACTACCTGTTCATCGGCGCCCTGCTGGGCAGCACCGCCCTGGGTCACTACGCGATGGCCAGCGCCGCTGCCGAACTGCTGCTGATCGTGCCGGAAGCCGTCACCACGCCACTGATGAAACGCCTGCTGCAGCAAGACAGCGACATGCAGCGCCTGACCCCCCTGGCCCTGCGCCTGACCGCCACGGTGATGCTCGGCGCGTGCCTGGGCATGGCGCTGATCGGCGAATGGCTGATCGTCACCCTGTTCGGTGTCGCCTACCAACCGGCTTACCCCGCCTTGCTGGCATTGCTGCCAGGGCTGTTCGGGCTGTGCTACGCGAGCATCCTGCGCCTGGATCTGCTGGGCAAGGACCGACCCGGCACGGTGTCGCTGCTGATGGGCGTGGGCGCGCTGCTGAACCTGGCGCTGAACCTGATCCTGATTCCCCGCTACGCCATCGTCGGCGCCGCCGCCGCGTCATCAATCGCCTACCTGGGCGTGACCCTGGCACTGCTGGCGATGTACTGCCGCCTCAGCGGCGTGGCGCTGTGGCAGACACTGATCATCCTGCCCAGCGACTTGCTGCCGATGCGCCAGATGCTGCTGGGGAAATCGGCATGAGCATGGTTGCCCGCCAGACCGCCATCGCGAGCAAGCTCGCTCCCACAGGGTGCGGGGTTGTCCTTGTGAAGGTGGTGGATCAGCTTGCATCCATGGTGAATATGCTGTCCTCTGTGGGAGCGAGCTTGCTCGCGATGGGGCCAGTACGGCATGGGTGGAAAATGGCTGCCGGCCTGTGCCTCTGGGGCCTGGCCTTGTTGGCCCATGGCGCGGCCATGCAATGGACCGGCATCCGCGACGGCAGCCTGTACTTGCAGACCGACCGCCCGGATTACGTGACCGTGCGCTGGGTACCCGCCTGGCAGGCCGACGCCAACACAGAACACCTGTACCTGCTCGACGGCCAGGGGCGCCTGGTGGGTGAACGCCTGATCAAGGCCGCCCAGGAACGTGGCGAGCAGCAGTGGCCTTTGCTGCCGGGGGCCGCCAGCTATCGCCTGGAAATTCCCGGCTACAGTTTCCGCCGCTACACCGTCGAGCACGACGCCCATACCCGGGCGCTGTTCGCCCCTGCCAAAGTACATTTCAATGCCGAAACCCACGACGGCGATGAGCTGTATTTCAAGGTCGCCCCCGGCGAACAGGCCGTGCTGGCGGGCAAGTTCCACGGCGGCGTGCGCAGCCTGCAAGCCCGGCGCGTCGCCGACGGCAAACAGGTGCAGTTGAACCTCAAGCCGTATCCGGTCTATGGGCAGTTCGATCAAGTCGCCCTGCCCGTCGCCAATGTCGAGCAAACCTGGCGCCTGCAATTGCAGGGCAACGGCAAGGCGGCATTCTGGCTGGATGGCACGGCGAACCTGTTCGCCCAAAACCCAGAGCATCTGCAACCGCTGCGCCAGGACCCAGGGCAGGCGCGCCTGAAACTCTATGGCAATGTCCTGGGAACAACCCCGAAACTGGGGGTCTACCTACCCTACGTCATGCCCCCGCCATCGGCCTACCCGGTGATCGAAGCCATCAAGCCCCAGGCCGCCAGCTACTACAGCATGGTCGACATCACCGCAGGCAGGCCGGACTATGAAAATCAGTTTCGGCGCCTGTACCAGGACCACTTCGGCATCACCCGCGACATCACCCTGCTGGCTGGTAGCGCGCGCAAGGCCGACCTGCAGGCCGACCGTGTCAGCATCAACGGTTTGCAAGCCTGGCTCAAGGCGACCCGCGCCCTGGGCGGCAAAGGTGTCCACTACCTCAGTTTCGCCGATGAGCCGAACCTCAATTACCCAGGGTTCGCCAGTTTCCAGCAAGTGTTCCAAAGCATGGCTGCCCAGGTCCGCGCCGATCCTGCCAACGCACGTGCCGGTGTCCGCATCGCCATGCCGGCCAGCTCCCGGTTCACCAACGGCCCCCTCACCGAAAATGCCGCTGACAAGCGCGGGATCGACTGGGCACGGCGTCTACTGGCGACGTCCGACGACCAGATCGACGCCCTGGCCTGGCACGAATGGATGATCCGCGACCTGCTGGCAACGCGGGTCTATCGCCATAGCGTTCGTCAGGCTGCCCACCTTGTGGGATTGAATAGCCAGGGCCGTCCGCGCAAAACCTTACTGCTGGACCAGACCAACATGTCCAGCGGCTCAAGCCTGAGCCCCTACGATCAGGAAACCCACTACGCGGCCCTGTGGTGGACATCCGTGGTCATCAACGCCTCGGCCGACGGCTGGCTGGACATGCTCAACTGGTTCATGCTCGCCGACGAAACCGAGTACCCCAAAGGCATGGTGCGGGTGCTGGACAACCAGCACTTCGAACTCAAGCCGGCGGGGCTGGCCCAGCAGTTCATCCAACAGCATTGGCTCAACCAGGTACTACGCCTGGATAACGACGCCTTCGAAGTCGACGTGCTGGCCATGGCCTCCGACGCGAGACGCAGCCTCCTGGGCGTGAACAAAAGCACGCGCCCGCAACAGGTCAGCCTGGACGGCGCATCCTGCCCCCAGGCGCATGCAGAGCTAGTGTATTTCGGCCCTGACAACCAAAGCCGCAGCGCCCCGTTCAACTGCGAAGCCGGGCAGATCCGTTTTCTCCTGCCAGGGGAAACCGTGTTTGCCCTCGGCTGGACCGCCCTCTCTTCCCCCCAACCCGCCACCCGTCAGGAGGCACCATGAGCGTTCTGCAAGCATTACGTGATGGCATTCAGAAAAAAGGCCTGCGCGCCGTTCTCAAACAGCTGTTCAGGCGCTACGTGTTTTTCCACACCCGACTGGTGTGGCTGGAGCACGATGTGCGGACCCCACTCCCCCCGCATAACCTCAAGCCCTACCCACCGATGCGCCTGGAGTTCATCACAGTCGATAATGCCGATGCTTTTGCCCGGCACTTCGGCGACCGCGTCGAAACCATGCGCGAGCTGGCGGCCGAAGGCTACACAGGCTTGATGTACCTGGATGCTCAGGGCGACACCGTGGGTTTCGCCTGGGGCAGCACGCGAGACTATTTCGACCGCCATTTCTATCGCTGCAACTTCCCGATCAAGCCTGGCGAGTACTTTCAGTTCGGTGGCGAGATGATCCGCGCCTACTGGGGTTCCAGCATGTCGGCGGACATGCAGTTGCAAATGTGGAAAATCATGGCGGACAACGGCTGCGACACGATGGTCGATGTCTGCGATTTGCAAAACACCCCGGCGATCAAGATGCACCTGCGCATGGGCTTCCAGGAGCGCGGCAAGATCACCCACGTGTATCGCCTGTTCGGTCGCTGGCGGTTTTTCCGCGATGCGTTCTACCGCGGCTCGGCACTGAACGCCTTTCGTAAACCGACCCCGCCGCTTGCATCGACTGCGCCGGCCTGATGTCCATGGCAATCCAACTCCCCATCGCGAGCAAGCTCGCGATGGGGTCTTTCCCCAACCGGCCCCCGCCAGGAGGCACCATGAACGTTCTGCAAAAATTGCGTGATCGCATTCGGAAAAAAGGTCTGCGCGCCGTTCTAAACCAGCTGTGCAGGCACTACGTGTATTTCCACGAACAACTGGTGTGGATGGAGCGCGACCTGGTCAGCCCGATACGGCCCAACAACCTCAGGCCCTATACGCCGTTGCGCCGGGAAATCATTACCACCAGTAATGCCGATGCCTTCGCCAGGTACTTTGGCGACCGCGTCGAGACCATGCGCGAACTGGCTGCCGAAGGCCACACCGGGCTCATGTACCTGGACGACAAGGGCAACACCGTCGCTTTCATCTGGGGCAGTACACGGGACTATTTCGACCGCCATTTCTTTCGCTGCTGGTTCCCGGTCAAACCGGGCGAGTTCTTCGAGTTCGGCGGTGAGCTGTACCGCGCTTACTGGGGAACCCAGCTATCGGTGGATTTCCAGCTGGATCTGTGGAAAGCCATGGCCGAGCAGGGTTGCAACAAAGTGGTCGACGTCTTCGAGCTGAGCAACATTCCAGCCGTCAAGCTGCACCTGCGCATGGACTATCAGGAGCGCGGCCAGATCACCCATATGCATTGCTTGTTCGGTCGCTGGCGTTTTTTCCGTGACTCGTTCTACACCGGCTCGATACTGGACTCCTTTCGTAAACCGGCCAAGCCGGTTCCATCCACTGCGGCGGCCTGACGTCCATGACCATCCGGTTCCAATGGTGTCGCTCCCTGGGCGCGGAGGACTTTCCTGTATCAGCTTATGAACAGCTGCGAACCCAGGTGGCCGACGCAACGCCGTTCAACACCCTGGCCTGGCTGCAAGCGGCGGAATTTGCCCTCTTGCCTGATCAGCAATTGCATGTGTTACTGGGCTGGCAGGACCAGGACTTGTCGCTATGCCTGCCCCTGGTTTCGGGACATGAGCGTATCGGCGGACTGCGGTTCCGGGTGTTGCATCACTTGGGTTACCCCTTGGCCGACCGCATCGCCCTGCTGGTGCGCCTGGATGCCGAGGGCATGGGCCAGGCACTGATGCAGATCCGTCAGCAGGTGCCCCACGCGATGTTGCAACTCAATGAAGTGGTGGAGCCGGTCGGCGAGCAAAGCGTCCTTAGTGCCTGGATGGCACTGAGTTCCACCGGAGAGCGGCGACTCAGCTGCCGGGTTCCAGTGCACTTGATCAGCGACAGTGATCATCAGGAAGTCTCTGGCGATCCACGCTACAAGCTGCGTCGGGCGCGCAAGCGGATCGCCGCTTGCGGTGCCGAAATCCGCCGAGTGACGCCGGACGCCATCAGCATCGGACAGCTGTTGCGAGCCTTGGCCGACGTCGAGGCCGCCAGCTGGAAAGGCGAGGAAGGTGTCGGCATCTTCGCCGACCCCAGGCGCCGGCAATGGATGAACCATGCCTTTACCGCTCTCGCCGCCCAAGGACAGGTGCGGGTGGTGATGCTGGAGCTGAACGGTGAATGCATCAGCTATCGCCTCGGCCTGCTGGACCAAGGCCGATTGTATGACTACAACCTGGCGTTCCTGCCGCAGCACGCCGACCTGGGCAGCGGCCGGGTATTGCTCGAGGAGTGGATTCGTTGGGGGTTGGACGAGAACTGGCGCTGGATCGATGCATCACGGGTCAGCCTGGAGAACTCCAGCCATCAGTTACACGAACGCATGACCGGACAACTGGAACACTGGCGTTGGAGTTTTTATTCCTGGCAACCCGATGGCCTGATCCTCGGGCTCGCCTTGCGACTCTGGAAAAGTCTTAAACCCTGGGTTCGCAAACACCCTCCCCAAAAAACCATGGCGACAGATTCCCCCTCTATCCCCAAGGAACAGGAGACCTCGCATGCCCCGCCAAGTGATCATCAACGCTGACGACTTCGGGTTGTGTTTCAGCGAAAACGCGACAATCGTTCGAGCCTTCGAAGCAGGGGTGATCAGTTCCGCCACCGTCATGGCCAATATGCCGGGCTTCGAACAGGCGTGTGTACTGGCCCGACTGCCCCGGCTCAAAGGGCGCATCGGCCTGCATTTCAATCTCAGCCATGGGCAGCCATTGAGCCAGGCCATACAGTCGCGCCCGGCGTTTTGCGATGGGGACGGCCAGTTCGCCTTCAGCCTGTCACGCTATTGCCTGCATCTGGGCTCAAAGGACCTCGCCGCAATACAGGACGAACTGCAGGCGCAATGGCAACGTTGCCTGGACCACGGATTGCGCCCAAGTCACCTCGACTCCCATCAGCACGTACATAACATCTGGCCCATCGGAGCATTGGTGGCGCGCTTCGCTGCGCGGCAAGATGTCCCCATTCGCCTGGCGCGCAACCTCGGACCAAACCTGAATGTCCCCAAGCGCATCTTCAAGACCTTACTCAACCGCCGCCTGCGTCGTCTGTGCGGCGCGACGGCCGACTATGTCTGCACGCCAGCCGACTTGCAGCACGCCGCAGCACCGGACCATGGTTTGCTGGAAGTGATTGTTCATCCAGTGCAATTGGATGGGGATTTCGGCGACACCTACCTGGCTCCTGGCTGCTCGTTGACCCAGGTGCTGCATCAGCGCCTGGCGGGGGTACCGAAGGTGGGGTATGGCAACACTGAGCGGACGTTCGAGCTGGTTCAGCTTGAGGATGCGTAACGCCCCCTGCCATAGAGGCTTGATCGTGGGGAGGGGATTCATTCCCTCCCCCACAAGATTCTCAATCACCGCAGCACACCCCCACCAGCGAAGCACGGCGATCGATGGCCTCGCGCAACCGACGCTTCTGCGCCTCCCAGACGTTGGCATCTACCCGGGGTGAACGCATCAGCGCCAGCATGGCCTCCTTGGCGCTGACGTATTCGCTCCACGCATCCCGGGCCTTGAGACTGCGTCTTTCTTCATCGCTCATGTCCATGCGCCGCAGGGCCAGGGCACATTCGTCCTGGATCAACGGCCCGAGGGTCATCTGGATCTTGTGGGGAGCCCTGAAACACGTCTCTCCGGCAATGATATCCCGCGCCCGGTCCAGGCCCCACTCCAACGCCTGGGCCAGCGGTTCATGCAAGGTACGGTCGTAGAATTCCTCGACCCACACCTGCGCGCTCGGCCGATGGACACCGACAAAAACCTGGGTCATGCCCTGGAGATTGATCCGCGCCTGGACCTCGACTTGCGTGCCGTCCTCCAATAGTTCTTCGTGGTCGCGGCCCGGCAGCCGGCTGTTAACCCAGAGCCAATACTGTGCGCTTCTACGTCGCATCGCGTTGTCCTCCCCTGAAGGAATAGGGAGTAAGGCACAGGGGTTGGGGATTTTCCAGCACCGAAAAGTGCGCTTCGGACGAATGACAGTCGCAAATCCCTGCGCCGTTTTCGGAGAATCTGCTACAAGGCATCTTTGGTTTCGAATAGCGAAGGGCATCGATGTCTTCACTCTTACTTTCCGGCCTGAAACGCCGCTGGTTGGCCTGGCTGTGCATGGGCGCATTGATGGTCGGCCTGCCGGTGGGCTGTGCCGTGTTGCAGCATAAGGAGCGTGAACTGGTCTTTCGCATCGAACCGGGGACGGCGAGCTGGTTCAGTGGGCTGCCCAGCGGCGTGCAGGAGTTCGATCTCAAGCCAAAAAGCTTCAAGGCCGGGGAAAACATCCACGGCTGGTGGTGGCCGGCCGAACGCAAGAATGCACCGGCCATCCTGTATTTGCACGGTGTGCGCTGGAATTTGACTGGCCAGTTGTTTCGTATCCAGCAACTGCGGGCGCTGGGCTATTCGGTGCTGGCCATCGACTACCGGGGCTTTGGCAAAAGCCAGGGAGATCTGCCATCGGAAGCGAGTGTCTATGAAGATGCGCGCATCGCCTGGGAGCATCTCGAAGCGCTGCAACCGGACCCAAGCCTGCGGCTGATCTATGGTCATTCCTTGGGCGGCGCCGTCGCGGTGGATCTCGCTGCGCAGCTCGGTCAGCAGGCAGCGAAAGATGGCAAAGCCCAGGTCCGGGGCCTGGTGATCGAATCCACGTTCACCTCCCTGGGCGATGTCGCCACCGCGATGGCGAATACATCCCTGCCGGTGCGCTGGTTGCTGTCGCAGAAGTTCGACTCCATCGACAAGATCGGCGAGATCAACATGCCGCTGCTGATTGTCCATGGCGCCGCCGACGGCTACGTGCCGCCACGCTTCAGTGAGCAACTGTTCAACGCCGCCCGGGAACCCAAGCGCCTGCTGCTGGTGCCCGGGGCGACGCATAACAACAGCATGAGCCTGGCGGGCAAAAACTACCGGCAGGCGTTGGATGCCCTGATGAAAAGCGCCCCCGCCCCCATGGCCGGAAACGCCCCCACCGGCCCGGCCAAAGCGGGCTGACCCACGGAAATATCCACGCCTCTGCTGTGGGAAGCGGTGGGTCAGTGATGGAATGTTGGGTGTGCCGCCGCCATCGCGAGCAAGCTCGCTCCCACCGTTGAGAACACCTCGAAAAAAACGGTGGGAGCGAGCTTGCTCGCGATGGCAGTGGGTCAGGCGACGATGAACCGTCAGGATCCCGCGCCAAACCGATCACGGCTGTTGGTCAGGTGCAGCCACATGGCGGCGCGGGCGGCGTCCGGGTCCTGGCGCTTGATCGCGTTGAAGATCGCCTCGTGCTCAAGGTTGGCCAACTGCGCCAGCTTGCTGAGATCGGCCTGGCCGCGCTCGGCCACGTTCACGCGGGTCCGGGGAATCATCGCACTGCCCAGGTGCTGCATGATTTCGACAAAACAGGCGTTGTCCGTGGCTTCGGCGATGAGCAGATGGAAACGCCGGTCGGCTTCGACACAGCTGTCGTTGTTGTTGGACAACCGCTGATAGTCATCCAGCGCCTGGCGCATCTGCTGCAACTGGGGTTCGCTGCGGCGCTGGGCCGCCAAGGCGACGGCCTGGGTCTCCAGGCCCAGGCGCAGTTCCAGGATCGCCCGCACCCCCGCGGCGGTGTCGACATTCAGGCGCAACCCTGGCTCGCCGGTTTGCGCCAGCACGAAGGTGCCGATGCCGTGGCGGGTCTCTACCAGCCCCGAAGCCTGCAACTTGGAAATCGCCTCGCGCACCACCGTCCGGCTGACGCCATGGGCCTGCACGATGGCACCTTCCGATGGCAGCTTCTCACCCGGTTTCAACTGCCCCAGCAAGATGCTCTGGCTCAGCTTCGTCACCAGGTCATGGGCCAGGTTATGGGTACGCTTGCGCAGGGGCGCGTCGGTGTCTTGCGGCATCGCCGGGGTTCCTTGAAAACAGGCTGACTGATCGTATCACCAGCCGACGTCGGAAATCTCATCGTCAAGCCATCAACTTGTATGACAACACTCAAGATCAACCCATCGGAGCAAAAATCACCCCTTTAAAAAACGGCTTCGCGCAAGCCAGACAGACGCTGGATAAAATCACAATAGCCGGACATCCCCAACAAATACGGCATAAAAACGCCATTCACCTAATCCAATGATGCTGAAAAACCGCTTGTCATCCAAAAAAATCAAGTTGTATGATGTCTATCAACATCGGCACTTGCACGATGCCCCGCATAAAAATAACGAGTGGGAGAAAAACCAGTGAACACATCCAGCCCCAAGGCGAATGCCGGCGCGGATCCGGTGCTGCTGTCGGCCATTTCCAAGGTCAAGCGCCACATCCTGCCGCTGTTCGTCATCATGTTTATCGTCAACTACATCGACCGCGTGAACATCGGCTTCGTCCGTGCCCACATGGAGCACGACCTGGGGATCGGTGCCGCCGCCTACGGCTTAGGCGCCGGCCTGTTCTTCGTCGGCTACGCGCTGTTCGAAGTCCCGTCCAATATCCTCCTGCAACGCATCGGCGCCCGCATCTGGCTGACCCGCATCATGCTCACCTGGGGCCTGGTGGCGGCGGCCATGGCCTTCATCCAGAACGAAACCCACTTCTACATCCTGCGCTTTTTGCTGGGCGTGGCCGAAGCCGGGTTCTTCCCGGGGGTGATCTACTATTTCACCCGCTGGCTGCCCGGCGTCGAGCGTGGCAAAGCCATCGCCATCTTCCTCAGCGGTTCAGCCATTGCGTCGCTGATCTCCGGCCCGCTGTCGGGGCTGCTGCTGCAAATCAACGGCCTGGGCATGCACGGCTGGCAGTGGATGTACTTCATCGAAGGGATGTTTTCCGTCTGCCTGTGCGTCTTCGTCTGGTTCTGGCTGGACTCCAAGCCCCATGACGCCAAATGGCTGAGCCGTGAAGAACAGGATGTGCTGGTCAAGGCCATCGACGATGAGCAGCGGGCACGGGAAGCCGCCTCGCCGATCAAACTGTCCATCGGCCAGTTGCTCAAGGACCGCCAGATCATCCTGTTTTGCCTGATCTACTTCTTCATTCAATTGACGATCTATGCCGCCACGTTCTGGCTGCCGAGCATCATCAAGAAAATGGGCGAACTGAGCGACATTCAGGTCGGGCTGTTCAATTCGATCCCGTGGTTGCTGTCCATCGTCGGCATGTACGCCTTCGCCTCGCTGTCGGCCAAGTGGAAATTCCAGCAGGCCTGGGTCGCCGCAGCCCTGTTGATCGCGGCGGCCGGGATGTTCATGTCTACCACCGGCGGACCGATTTTCGCCTTCGTCGCCATCTGCTTCGCGGCCCTGGGTTTCAAATCGGCATCGTCGTTGTTCTGGCCGATTCCCCAGGCTTACCTGGACGCCCGGATCGCCGCCGGGGTGATTGCCCTGATCAACTCGGTGGGCAACCTCGGCGGGTTCGTCGCCCCGACTACGTTCGGCCTGCTGGAAGAGCACACCGGCTCGATCCAGGGCGGCCTCTATGGCCTGGCGGCCACCTCGATCATTGCCGCGATCATCGTGTTTGCCGCACGCAACACGCCTAAGCCCAAAGCCGTGACGACGCCGTCCGATCCGGCCACCAGCCACCTCTGATCATTCGATTGCCAAGGATAAGTACAGATGAGTATTCCTGAAACCCGCAAAGCCCCGATCATCACCAGCATGCAGGTCGTGCCCGTGGCCGGCCATGACGGCATGCTGCTGAACCTCAGCGGCGCCCATGGTCCGTTCTTCACCCGCAATATCGTCATTCTCAAGGACAACGCCGGCCACACCGGCGTAGGCGAAGTGCCCGGCGGCGAGCGCATTCGCCAGACCCTCGAAGACGCCCGCTCGCTGGTGGTCGGCAGCCCCATCGGCACGTACCAGAAGATCCTCAACACGGTCCGCCAGGCCTTCGCCGACCGCGATGCCGGCGGCCGTGGCCTGCAGACCTTCGACCTGCGCATCACCATCCACGCGGTCACTGGCCTGGAAGCGGCGCTGCTGGATCTACTCGGCCAACACCTGGACGTACCGGTCGCCGCCCTGCTCGGCGAAGGCCAGCAGCGCGACGAAGTGAAGATGCTCGGCTACCTGTTTTATGTCGGTGATCGCCAGCAGACCGACCTGGCCTATCGCAGCGAACCGGACGCCGACAACGACTGGTTCCGCGTGCGCCACGAAAAGGCCCTGGACGCCGACGCCGTGGTCCGCCTGGCCGAAGCGGCCCAGGCCCGCTATGGCTTCCAGGACTTCAAGCTCAAGGGCGGCGTGCTCCAAGGCGACGCAGAAATCGAAGCGGTCACGGCATTGGCCGAACGTTTTCCCCAGGCACGCATCACCCTGGACCCGAACGGCGCCTGGTCACTCAAGGAAGCGATCCGTTTGTGCCGTGACCAACACAACGTGCTGGCCTATGCCGAAGACCCTTGCGGTGCCGAGAACGGCTATTCGGGGCGCGAGGTCATGGCCGAATTCCGCCGCGCCACGGGCCTCAAGACTGCGACCAACATGATCGCCACCGACTGGCGCGAGATGGGTCACGCCATCACCTTGCAGTCCGTGGACATTCCCCTGGCCGACCCGCACTTCTGGACCATGCAGGGTTCCGTGCGGGTAGCGCAGATGTGCAACGAGTGGGGCCTGACCTGGGGCTCGCACTCCAACAACCACTTCGACATTTCCCTGGCGATGTTCACCCACGTGGCCGCCGCGGCACCGGGCGACATCACCGCCATCGACACCCACTGGATCTGGCAGGACGGCCAGCGACTGACCAAGGCGCCCTTGCAGATCCAGGGCGGCTGCGTACAGGTGCCGAAAAAACCGGGGTTGGGGATCGAGCTGGACCTCGACCAATTGGCCAAGGCCCATGAGTTGTACAAAGGCATGGGCCTGGGGGCGCGGGACGATGCGGTGGCGATGCAGTTCCTGATTCCGGGCTGGACGTTCAACAACAAGCAGCCGTGCCTGGTTCGTTAAAGCGACCGATATCCCTTGTGGGAGCGAGCTTGCTCGCGATGGCGGTGGGTCAGCCACATTGCTGTCGACTGACACTCCGCTATCGCGAGCAAGCTCGCTCCCACATTTGGATTCATGAGCGCCACCGTCATCGTTCGCCTTCAGGCTTTTGTAAAACCTAACCCTCCGGCCGCATGATCAACACCGCCAACGGCGGCAGGTTCAGTTCCAGCGACAGGGCCTGGCCATGGCTGGGCACCTCTTCGGTGAAGGCGCCGCCGCCGTTGCCGTAGTTGGAACCGGCGTAGGTGTCGGCGTCGCTGTTGAGCAATTCCACCCAACGACCGGCGAACGGCACGCCGACCCGGTAGGCCTCGCGCGGCACCGGGGTGAAGTTGGCAACCACCAGCACCGGCTTGCCCTCCTTGCTCCAGCGCAGCCAGGCGTAGACGCTGTTGAGCGCATCGTCGCCAATCAGCCACTGGAAGCCCTGGGGCGCATCATCCTGGTCATGCAGCGCCGGTTCTTCGCGGTACAGCCGGTTCAGATCGCTCACCAGCTTCTGCACACCCCGGTGCTCAGGGTATTGCAGCAGGTACCAATCCAACTGCTGGTCGTGGTTCCACTCGCGCCATTGGCCGAACTCGCACCCCATGAACAACAGCTTCTTGCCGGGATGGCCCCACATGAAGCTGAGGTAGGCCCTCAGGTTGGCGAATTTCTGCCAGCGGTCACCGGGCATCTTGTCGATCAGCGAGCGTTTGCCATGGACCACTTCGTCGTGGGAAATCGGCAGTACGAAACGTTCGGACCAGGCATACACCAGGCCGAAACTCAGTTCGTTATGGTGATGGGCGCGGTACACCGGGTCTTGCTGGATGTAGTGCAGCGAATCGTGCATCCAGCCCATGTTCCACTTGTAGGCAAAACCCAGGCCGCCCTGCTGGGTACTCTGGCTGACCCCCGGCCACGCGGTGGACTCTTCGGCGATGACCAGCGCACCAGGGGTTTCCAGCGCCACCACATCGTTGAGGTGCCGGAGGAAATCGATGGCTTCGAGGTTTTCCCGACCGCCGTGGCGGTTGGGCACCCACTCGCCGGCCTTGCGCGAATAGTCGCGGTACAACATCGAGGCCACGGCATCCACCCGCAGGCCATCGACGTGGAAATGCTTGAGCCAGTGCAACGCCGAAGCCAGCATGAAACCGTGCACTTCGGTGCGGCCCAGGTTGTAGATCAGCGTGTCCCAATCCTGGTGGAAACCCTCCAGCGGGTTGCCGTATTCGTACAGCGCGGTGCCATCGAACTGGGCCAGGCCGTGGGTGTCGGTGGGGAAATGCGCCGGCACCCAGTCGAGGATGACGCCGATATTGGCCTGGTGACAGGCGTTGACGAACGCGGCGAAATCGTCGGGCGATCCGAAGCGTGCCGTTGGCGCGAATTGCGACAGCGGCTGATAGCCCCAGGAGCCGCCGAACGGGTGTTCCATGATCGGCATCAGCTCGATGTGAGTGAAGCCCAGATCCCTGACATACGGAATCAGCCGCTCGGCCATTTCATGCCAGTTGTATTGCCGGG
Organism: Pseudomonas sp. NFACC14; assembly: GCF_900106885.1. Classification (NCBI taxonomy): domain Bacteria; kingdom Pseudomonadati; phylum Pseudomonadota; class Gammaproteobacteria; order Pseudomonadales; family Pseudomonadaceae; genus Pseudomonas; species Pseudomonas sp. NFACC14. The sequence continues at coordinate 143,719 of NZ_FNOA01000002.1, read as the reverse complement.
CCACCTCGCCCGCTTCGTCGATTTCGCACTGCCAGGAGCCGGCATGCAACTCATAGATCGACAAGGGCGCGCCCGGTAGCTGGCGTTCGCGACGACTCTGCATCCACTCGTCGTCCTGCCACTCGATCTTCAAGGGCGAGGCGACTTTCGACGCCGTGTCCGGCGGCATCTGCGTGGCCAGCGCCACCGGGTCGGCCTTGAGGGGCAGGATGCCGTGGGCGCCGAGGATTTCATATTTGTAACCTTCACCGGGGCCAAGCCTCGGGATGAAGATCTCCCACACGCCGGATGGATAACGGATGCGCATCGGATGCCGGCGCCCGTCCCAGACGTTGAAGTCCCCCACCACCGAGACGCGTCGTGCATTCGGTGCCCACACGGCGAAGCGCACGCCCTCGACACCGTCGACGGTGGTCAGCTGTGCACCGAGGCAGGAACTGAGGTCGCGGTGATTGCCCTCGGCGAACAGGTAGAGGTCCATCTCCCCCAGCAATGGGCCGAAGCTGTACGGGTCTTCGGCAACCTGCTCGCCGCCGGCCCAACGGGTGCGCAGCAAGTACGCCTGGGCGCGATCGAAATGGCCGACGAACAATCCCGGGGTTTCGGTGGGTTGCAGTTCCCCCAGTTCTTCGCCGCCCTCCCGGGCCAGCACATGCACGCTCAAGGCGCCAGGCAGGTAGGCGCGGATGAACTGGCCGCCGGCGCCGTCGCCATGGGGACCCAGGATGGAAAACGGATCGTGATGTTCGGCGCGCACCAGCGCGTCGATGTCATGGAGGGCCGGCAACAAGGATTCATTGGCCTGCCCCTGGGGTTCTTTGTTCGAGACGCTCATGATTCTCTCCACTAAATCGGTCCGGCTAAGTCGGAAAAGGGTTGCAGCCCACTCAACAACCCGACCAGACCGTGCAACGGCACGGGCAGCCAGGCGGGGCGATTCTCGGCTTCATAGGCCACTTCATAGGCCGCCTTCTCCAGGCCGAACAACGCCAGCGCGGCGTCTTCGCCTTCAGCATCCTTCCACTCATGGGCAAGACTAGCTGCCGCCAGCCGATATGCCTCGACAAATGCCCGGCGGGCCTCTTTCAAATAACGCTCGGCGACCCGTTGCCGCGCCGCATCGGCATCGGCCGTGCTGTCGACGGTATTCAAGTGAATCGCCATGGCCGCCGCATAATCGAAGGAACGCAACACGCCGCTGACGTCCTTGTATGGGCTGTGCTTGCCCCGTCGTTCATGCAATGGCCGCGCCGGCTCACCTTCGAAATCGATCAGGTAGGCGTCGCCCTTGATCACCAACACTTGGCCCAGATGCAGGTCGCCATGGACGCGGATACGCAAGCCACCGACGGCCTTGCCGGCCAACGCCTGGACATGGGCCAGGACGGTTTTCCTGTGCTCCAACAAACGTGCGACCATGGCCTGGTCCGCGGGGTTCAATTGGCTCTGGTTCTGCTTGAGCAGACGCAAGGCGTTTTCCACCTGGCCGGCCACGTCCTTGCCGATGGCCTGGGCTTCCTTGGCGTTGGTGGCCTGCGGCGCGAAGTCCGGGTCGTCGGTAGCCTGGGCCAGTACCCGGTGCATTTCTCCCAGGCGCTGGCCGAGCATGCCGGCGAAATCCTTCAGTTCGCCCAAGGCGTTGTAATGCTGCTCCTGCTCGGACACGGCGTCCGCCAGCTCATCGCGCAAGGCGCGTTCGAGGTTGTTCTGGGTCCACTCCCAGGCGTCGCCCTGATTGCTCAGGTAGCCCTGGGCGATCATCAGCAAGGCATCTTCACCTTCAGCATCGCGGCGAACCACCGAACCCAGCAGCGGTGAAATATTGCTGAAACCCGCGGCGGTCAGGTAGGCGCTCATTTCCAGTTCCGGGTGCACGCCCGAGGCCACCTTGCGGATCAGCTTGAGTACCAGACTCCCCCCCACCACCACCGAACTGTTGGACTGTTCAGCGGACAGGTAGCGAACCTCCGGCTCGTCTCCCAGGTTCAATGCCGCCAGGCCTTCGGTCGGCTCGAAGCGCAACTCACCTTCGGCAAGTGGCAGCACCGTGGCGGTCTGCATGCTGTGCAGCACGGCGCGCACGAAGCTTTCCAGGCTGAATGCATCGGTGATCAATCCCACCTGACGCCCCCGACGTACCCGCGACAAGGCCAGCTGCTGCGGCAAGGCCGCACCGACCTGGTCTTCGGCGAGCAAGCCGAACGGCAACTGATAACGCAGGGTCTGGCCGCCACTGGTGACATCGATTTCACTGAGTAGCACGGGGCGCTGCGGATCGCCGAAGCGCACGCCATAGACAATGTCGACCTTCTCGATCGCACTGTCCTTGCCGGCGAACCAGCGCCGGTTCTGCAACCAGCTCGGCAGGATGGTTTGCTCCAGCGTGGTGCGCGATGGCGCCTCGAGCAATTCTTCCAGGCGTTTTTTCAGTACCAGGGTGGTGAAGTCCGGCAGGCTCTGGGCCGGTTCCACGTGCCAGCTCGGCATCTGGTTTTCCGCCGCCAGGACGAACCAATAGAAACCGTACGGCGCCAGGGTCAGCAGGAAGTTCAACTGGCCGATGGGCGGGAACGCGTTGCCACCGAGCATCTCCACCGGAACCATGCCGGCGTAGACCGACAGGTCCAGTTCGGCGGCCTGGGCGCTGCGGGACACGTTGGCCACGCACAGGATGATTTCGTGCTTGCCGTCGGGGCCGGTGTATTCGCGGGTGTAAGCCAGGATCCGGCGGTTGCTGGGCGAGAGCATTTTCAGCGTGCCCCGGCCAAAGGCCTTGGACTGCTTGCGCACCGCCAGCATCCGCCGGGTCCAGTTGAGCAACGAATGCGGGTCGCCGGCCTGAGTCTCGACGTTGACCGACTGGTAGCCGTACTGCGGATCCATGATCGGCGGCAGCACCAGGCTGGCCGGGTCGGCGCGGGAGAAGCCGCCGTTACGGTCGATGGACCATTGCATCGGCGTACGCACGCCATCGCGGTCGCCCAGGTAGATGTTGTCGCCCATGCCGATTTCATCACCGTAGTACAACGTCGGCGTGCCGGGCATCGACAACAGCAGGCTGTTGAGTAACTCCACGCGACGCCGATCGCTCTCCACCAGCGGCGCCAGGCGTCGGCGAATCCCCAAGTTGATGCGCGCCCGACGGTCGGCCGCGTAGTAATTCCACAGGTAGTCGCGCTCCTTGTCGGTGACCATCTCCAGGGTCAATTCATCGTGGTTGCGCAGGAAAATCGCCCACTGGCAATTGGCGGGGATCTCCGGGGTCTGGCGCAGGATGTCGGTGATCGGGAAACGGTCTTCCTGGGCCAGTGCCATGTACATGCGCGGCATCAGCGGGAAGTGGAAAGCCATGTGGCATTCGTCACCGTTCATCCCTTGGGCGTCGACATCACCGAAGTACAACTGGGTGTCTTCCGGCCACTGGTTGGCTTCGGCCAGCAGCATGCGGTCAGGATAGTTGGCGTCGATTTCGGCACGGATCAGTTTCAGGACGTCATGGGTCTCGGGCAGGTTTTCATTGTTGGTGCCGTCGCGCTCGATCAGGTAAGGGATGGCGTCCAGGCGCAGGCCGTCGATGCCCATGTCCAGCCAGTAGCGCATCACCGACAACACGGCCTTGATGACCTGCGGGTTGTCGAAGTTGAGGTCGGGCTGGTGGGAGTAGAAACGGTGCCAGAAGTATTGGCCCGCCACTGGGTCCCAGGTCCAGTTGGACTTTTCGGTGTCGAGGAAGATGATCCGCGTGCCGTCGTACTTGTGGTCGTCATCGGACCAGACATAGAAGTCCCGCGCCTTCGAACCCGGCTTGGCCTTGCGCGCGCGCTGGAACCAGGGGTGCTGGTCCGAAGTGTGGTTGATGACCAGCTCGGTGATGACCCGCAGGTTGCGCTTGTGGGCTTCGGCGATGAACCGCCGCGCATCGGCCATGGTGCCGTAGTCGGGGCTGACGCCACGGTATTCGGCGATGTCATAACCGTCGTCGCGCCGGGGGGAAGGATAGAACGGCAGCAACCAGATGGTGTTGACGCCCAGGTCGGCGATGTAGTCGAGTTTCTCGATCAGGCCGGGGAAATCGCCGATCCCGTCGTTATTGGAGTCGAAATAGGATTTAACGTGGACCTGGTAAATCACCGCGTCCTTGTACCAGAGCGGATCCTTGATAAAGGTGGCAGACCGGGGTTTCTTCGCCATTTGCAACTCCTGATAATTCATTAAAGCCGCGGGATACAGGCTTGAGCGGTCTTTTTATGGGGTGAGGCCTGCGCTTTGTGGGAGCAAAGCTTGCTCGCGATACAGGCGCCTCGCCCCCTCAGGGGACCCGCCCCCTCTTCAGCGCAGGCAAGCCTTGCTCCCACGGCGTCACGCCACGCTGATCCGCCAAATCCCGAACGGCTGGTACGCCGGATCGATGCGCATGAACTGGTACTTGCCGTACCAGGTCCAGCGATGCCCGTTCATCAAATCCTCGCCTTGGGTCTGGGCGTCGTCGGGCAGGCCCATTTCCCACAACGGCAATTCGAAACTGGCTTCCTGCGGGTTGTGCGGATCAAGGCTCACCGCCACCAGGATGAAATTGCTGCCGTCGGCGGTGCGCTTGCCGAAATAGAGAATGTTGTCGTTCCACGCGTTGTAGATTTTCAGGCCCAAGTGGGTATGCAGCGCCGGGTTCTGTCGGCGGATGCGGTTGAGCTGGGCGATCTCGGCAATGATGTTGCCCGGCGCGGTGAAGTCGCGAGGACGGATCTCGTATTTCTCCGAATCGAGGTATTCCTCTTTGCCCGGTACCGGGGCCGATTCGCACAGTTCGAAGCCCGAATACATGCCCCACAGGCCCGAACCCATGGTTGCCAGGGCTGCGCGGATCAAGAAGCCCGGGCGCCCCGACTCATGGAGAAAGGCCGGGTTGATGTCTGGCGTGTTGACGAAAAAGTTCGGCCGGTAGCATTCACGCCAAGGCGACTCGTTGAGCTCGGTGAAGTAGGTGGCCAGTTCGGCCTTGGTGTTGCGCCAGGTGAAATAGGTGTAGCTCTGGGAATAACCGACCTTGCCCAGTCGCGCCATCATGGCCGGGGTGGTGAACGCTTCAGCCAGGAAGATCACTTCGGGGTATTGGGCCCGGACATCGGCGATCAGCCATTGCCAGAACGGCAGTGGCTTGGTGTGAGGGTTGTCGACGCGAAATATCTTCACGCCTTCCTCGACCCAGCCCACCACGATGTCCCGCAGTTCCAACCACAGGCTGGGAATCGCATCGGCCGCGTAGAAATCGACGTTGACGATGTCCTGGTATTTCTTCGGCGGGTTTTCCGCGTATTTGATCGTGCCGTCCGGCCGCCAGCTGAACCAGCCCGGGTGCTGCTTGAGCCAGGGGTGGTCCTGGGAACACTGGATCGCGAAGTCGAGGGCAATCTCCAGGCCGTGCTGCGCGGCGGCCGCCACCAGGCGCCGGAAATCTTCACGGCTGCCCAATTGCGGGTGAATGGCCTCGTGCCCGCCCTCCTCGCTGCCGATGGCATAGGGGCTGCCCGGGTCGTCGGGACCGGCCGTGAGGGAATTGTTCGGACCTTTGCGGAAACTGCGACCGATGGGGTGGATCGGCGGGAAGTACAGCACGTCGAACCCCATGTCCTGGATCACCGGCAGGCGCGAATGCACGTCATTGAACGTGCCATGGCGCTGGGGATCGTCGGTGATCGAGCGGGGAAACAGCTCATACCAACTGGCAAACTCGGACAGCTTGCGCTCCACATCCAATGGGTATTCGGGGCTGATGCTCAAGTAAGGTCGATGATCGGCCAGGGACATCAGGTCGGCACTGCGCGGTGCCAGGAACAGCGCCACCTGCTCCGTCGGCAACAGGCCGGAAAGCTCGTGGTGCAAGGCCGCCAGTTGCTCGCTCAGTTCCCCTGTGCTGCGCTCGACGGCCATTTGCACTTGGTTGCGTCCTTCCTGCAACTCCAGGCTGATCGGCACCCCGGCACCGAATTTCTTCTCCAGTTCGTAGCGGAAACTGGCGAACTGATCGATCCAGGCCTCGATGCAGAAGACATAGCGACCTTGCTCCGGCACGTTGAACTGGCCGCGCCAGCCGTTATTGCCCAGGTCGCTCATGACCTCGCTGTTCCACAGCTCATCCTGCAGCGAACGCCAGCGAATGCGCACCGCCAGCTTGTCGTGACCGTCGGCGAACACTTTACTGGTCACCGTCACGTCCTGCCCGGCCACGGCCTTGGCGGCAAATTGCCCGCCGTCGATCACCGGCATGGTGTTTTCAATCGCGATACGCGGTAACAACAAGGCTTGAGACAACGGCAAATGCGGGTTGTAGGCCAGGTCAGACGGGTGTTCAGCAGTCATCGAGCATCGCTCCTTTTACGCCCCATGGACGCGCTTGTGGCGGTAAAGGCCCAACGGGTCCCTGAAAAAAACTCACTTAAACTCCGAACCGGGACGACGGCTAAAAGTTCAGCGGGATTTACCCTCGATGTATCCGGGATCAAACCCGGTACAGGATGGTCAACAACCATAAGCACGACTCAAGCCATGTGCGTTACGGAGACCCGTCCCGATGAATATTCCCATTCCGGCCGAAACACCCGATCCGAACATTGACGACCCCACCTTGCCCCCGCCCGGTCCTGATCCGGAACCGATTCCAGAGAAAGACCCGCCGCTGACCCCACAACCGCCCAAGGGTGACCCGCCCAGCGAGGCGCCGCCGGAGCGGGTTTGATTCAACGACTCGGTGCCAATCCCTGTGGGAGCGAGCTTGCTCGCGATAGCGGAGTGTCAATCAGCATAGTGGCTGGCTGATCCTCCGCCATCATCGGAACGCCGCTCGGAGCGAGCGTGCTCCCACAGGTCTTATGTTCAGGCGGATGGCTTGTCGCCCTTCTCCAGTGCCCGAACAATGACCGGCATCACACTGAAGATCACCAGGGCCAACACCGTACTGAGTAACGCAGTCGCTTCCCGGCCCAGCCCGGCGGCGACGCCAATGGCCGCGGTCATCCACAGGCCGGCGGCGGTGGTCAGGCCCTTGACGTGACCTTCGTCGCCAGCGTTGTTTTTCAGGATCGTGCCAGCCCCCAGAAAACCGATGCCGGCGACCACCCCTTGTATCACCCGGCTCATGGCGTCGGCCTGGGACCCGGACATCTGCGGCACCAATACGAACAACGCCGCCCCCAGCGCCACGAGCATGTGGGTTCGCACGCCGGCAGCCTTGCCCTTGTGTTCGCGCTCGAAGCCCAGGATGCCGCCCAACAGCGCGGCCATGACCAGCCGCACCGTGACCCGGGTCATCTGCTGGGCATCGGTGATGTCGGCGAATTCCGCCTGCAGGGTTATCCAGACTTCATGCCACCAGGCTTCCATGGACCGTCCTCTTTCTCATTGGATAGACGATGGACCGCAAGCGAAGCCAGAGGTGCGCCCGACCGCTGATCAGCCACAACGAACCCTGGCCAGCGGCTGGGACCTAATACTCAGGACATTCAGGAAGGAGCGACGTCATGATTGAGCGAATCGACAAAGACAATACCTGCCATATCAAAACCGCCAACGGAACCAAGCTGCGCCCCGCCAGCGAGTTGGTCATCATCACTGACCCGGACAAGGCCATGTCAGCCGTGGAAATCAATGGCGACCGGATCTATATCACCGAAGCCGAGGCCGATGCACTGACCGTGGCCGGCGCAGTCGACGGGCGCAAGCACCTGAAGGCCAGCGACAGCGGCTCGGCGATCTGACGCCACCCACCAACTGCGACCTGTACGAACTGCGTAGGAGCTGTCGAGCGAAGCGAGGCTGCGATCTTTCCATTCCTCATTGAGTCCAAAGCGAAAGATCAAGATCAAAAGATCGCAGGCTTCGCCAGCTCCTACAGAGCCCAACGCGAGCAAGGTGTTGTTCGCTCGCCCCCCGATGCATCAAAGTGTCGCAGCGACTGGGCTTCGCGGCATCTGATCCGGTTTTTATCGAAACACCTGAGTCTGTTATGCAAACAGTTCCATGGTCATAGTGCGCCGGCCAGATAGAGGCTGATGAGCGACCGACCATGAGCGATAGAATCCCCGTCCAGTTGATACAGACGTTCGAACCTGCGCCGACGAAGATCAAGGCCAGGACCACCGACAACCTGATCCACACCCGTAGCTTCACCGGTTTGTTCCGCACCTTGCGCATCAGCGGTGCGGGGGTTCTGTTCCTGCTGTTCTTTGGCACGGTGTGGTTGAACTGGGGTGGCCGCCAGGCGGTGCTCTGGGACCTTTCCGAAAGCAAATTCCATATTTTTGGTGCGACCTTCTGGCCCCAGGACTTCATCCTGCTGTCGGCCCTGTTGATCATCGCCGCCTTCGGCCTGTTTGCGATCACCGTGTTTGCCGGTCGCGTGTGGTGTGGCTACACCTGCCCGCAGAGTTCCTGGACCTGGCTGTTCATGTGGTGCGAGAAAATCACCGAAGGCGAACGCAACCAGCGGATCAAGCTGCAAGCGGCCCCCTGGGGCCTGAACAAACTGTTGCGCCGTAGCGCCAAGCACAGCTTGTGGCTGGCCATCAGCCTGCTCACCGGCCTGACGTTCGTGGGTTACTTCACGCCGATCCGTCCCTTGGCCGAAGAGCTGCTGACCCTGCAGATCGGCGGCGTCAGCCTGTTCTGGGTACTGTTTTTCACCGCCGCCACCTACCTCAACGCCGGCTGGCTGCGGGAAGCGGTGTGCATGCACATGTGCCCCTATGCACGCTTTCAGAGCGTGATGTTCGACAAGGACACGTTGACCATTTCCTACGACACGGCCCGTGGCGAAATCCGTGGCCCGCGCAAACGCGAGGTGAAGCCGGCCAATATTGGCCTGGGCGACTGCATCGACTGCCAGGTGTGCGTGCAGGTCTGCCCCACCGGCATCGACATCCGCGACGGCTTGCAGATGGAATGCATCGGCTGCGCGGCGTGCATCGACGCCTGCGACTCGATCATGGACAAGATGGGCTACGCCCGTGGCCTGATCAAATACACCTCGGAACATCAATTGCAGGGGGGCAAGACTCACCTGCTCAGGCCTCGGCTGATCGGCTATACCGCCGTGCTGCTGGTGATGATCGGCGCGCTGGCCCTGGCCCTGGTGCAACGGCCCATGGTGTCGCTGGATGTCAGCAAGGACCGTGGCCTGTTCCGCGAAAACAGCGCAGGCCAGATCGAGAACATCTACAGCCTGAAAATCATCAACAAGACCCAGCAACGCCAGGACTATCACCTGTCCCTGGTGGATGGCGACGAATTCGTCCTCCAGGGCAAGACCCAACTGAGCCTGGCGCCAGGGGAAATCGTCGATGTGCCGGTGTCGGTGGCGATGCTCAGCGAGCGGCCTCGCAGCGGCTCTCAGGAAATGACCTTCAAGGTGGCCGACAGCGATGAACCCGGCATCTACAGCCTGGCCAAGAGCCGTTTTGTCGCGCCGATGAATCGTTGAGGCTTAAGATGCCGGGCGCCCTGTGGGAGCGAGCTTGTGGGAGCAAGGCTCCCCACAGTTTAAAAAGCGCAAACCATGTGTCACTCAAGACTGGGCCCGCCATGAAACGCTATGAAAAATTCGCCGACGACATTGCTGAACTGATCCGCTCCGGCATGCTGGGGCCCGGCCAGCGTGTGCCCTCGGTGCGTTATGCCAGCCAGACCTACGGCGTCAGCCCGTCCACCGTGTTCCAGGCCTATTACCTGCTGGAGCGACGCGGCCTGATCCGCGCCCGGCCGCGCTCGGGCTATTTCGTCAACACCCATGCGCCAAGCCCGTTTTCCGAGCCGGCCATCAGCACCCAACTGCACGAGTCCACCGAAGTGGACGTCAGCGAACTGGTGTTTTCGGTGCTGGACTCGATCAAGGACCCGGCCACCGTACCGTTCGGATCGGCGTTCCCCAGCCCGCTGCTGTTTCCGTTGCAACGCTTGTCGCGCTCGCTGTCCAGCGCCACACGGGACATGGACCCACGGGTAGTGGTCACGGACATGTCGCCAGGTAATCCACAATTGCGCCGCCAGATCGCCTTGCGCTACATGGTGGGCGGGTTGATGCTGCCCATGGAAGAACTGCTGGTCACCAACGGTGCCCTGGAAGCCTTGAACCTGTGCCTGCAAGCCGTGACCGAGCCCGGCGACCTGGTGGCGATCGAGGCACCGGCGTTCTACGCCTGCCTGCAAGTGCTGGAACGACTCAAGCTCAAGGCCGTGGAAATTCCCGTCCATCCACGCGACGGCATCGACCTGGAGGTGCTGGAACAGACCCTCGAACGCCATCCGATCAAGGCCTGCTGGTGCATGACCAGTTTCCAGAACCCCCTCGGCGCGACCATGCCCGAGGAAAGGAAAAAGGCCCTGGTGGAGCTGTTGCGCCGCCACCAGGTGCCGTTGATCGAAGATGACGTGTACGCCGAGCTCTATTACGGCCAGCAGGCCCCCAAACCCGCCAAGGCGTTCGACACCGAAGGGCTGGTGATGCATTGCGGTTCGTTCGCCAAGAGCCTGGCCCCAGGCTATCGCATCGGCTGGGTCGCCGCCGGGCGCTATGCGCAGAAAATCGAACGGCTCAAACTCATGACCTCGCTATGCGCCTCGATGCCGGCCCAGGCCGCCATCGCCGACTACCTGCAACACGGCGGCTACGACCGTCACCTGCGCAAACTGCGCTACGCCCTGGAAGAACAGCAAAGCGCGATGCTGAGCGCCATCGCCCGTTATTTCCCGGCCCAGACCCGGGTCAGCCAGCCGGCGGGCGGCTACTTCCTGTGGCTGGAGCTGCCGGAGCAGATGGATTCGCTGAAACTGTTCCAGATGGCCCTGGCCCAAGGCATCAGCATCGCCCCGGGACCGATCTTTTCGCCGACCCGACGCTTCAGGAATTGCATTCGCTTGAACTACGGCAGCCCATGGACCGAGGCCTCGGAAAAAGCCATGGAGACGCTGGGGCGGATTATTCGGTCGTTTTGATAGGGATTGTCGGTAAGGACGCCATCGCGAGCAAGCTCGCTCCCACATTGGAACACCGTCCCCTGTGGGAGCGAGCTTGCTCGCGATGGGGCCAGACCAGACAACCCAGGGCTCAGCGCCCACCCCCCAGGTCCACGAACGTCCCGGTCGCATACGAAGCCTTGTCCGACAGCAGCCAGATAATCGCCTCGGCGACTTCATCCGGACGACCGCCCCGGGCCATGGGAATCGCCGATTCCAGTTTGCTGACCCGATCCGGGTCGCCGCTCAGGGCATGGAAGTCGGTATAGATGTAACCCGGGCGTACCGCGTTGACGCGAATGCCTTCGCCGGCCACTTCCTTGGACAGGCCGACGGTGAAGGTGTCCAGCGCGCCCTTGGAGGCCGCGTAGTCGATGTACTCGTTGGGGGAGCCCAGGCGAGCGGCCACGGACGAAACGTTGACGATGCTGCCGCCCTGCCCGCCATGCCGGGGCGACATGCGCAGCACCGCGTGCTTGGCGCAGAGAATCGGGCCCAGCACGTTAGTCTTCATAATCTTGAGAATGCGGAATTCGGACATTTCATCGAGCCGGGCTTTCTGGGCAACCGTCCCGGCATTATTCACCAATGCCGTGACACGCCCCAGCTCGGCATCCACCCGGTTGAACAGGCCGATCACTTCGTCCTCGATGCTCACATCGGCGCGCACGGCAATCGCCTGTGCGCCCTTGGCCCGGACCTGTTCGAGCACCTCTTGCGCGGCGCTTTCATCGGACTGGTAGTTGATGCAGATCCGATAGCCCAACTCGGCAGCCAACAGCGCCGTGGCCGCCCCGATTCCGCGGCCGCCACCGGTGATGACGATGACTTTATCCACGCTTGCTTCTCCCATTCCACGGATAGACGTCCGGCCCAAGGATAGCGTTCACGTCACGCTTTGCACAAACCGCTGCGCCTACCGGGCCAAGGCGCGCAGATCCAGGCGTCCGTCCAACAATGGCGGGCACCAGTAATAGCCGCCGGTGATCGGTCGGCTCATGCGGTACAGGCCGTCGGTGATGCCGTCTTCCAGGCCGCTCATCCGCCGCAATTGGGCCTCGAAGGCATCGAGGGAGAAACCGAACGCCAGGAACATCAGCCCTGCACGGTCGCCTTCGATCCAGGGCATGGACCGACGGACCACGAATGCCTCCGGGGCAAAGCTTTCCTGGGCGGTGCGCTTGACGTGGGCCGATTCCGGCGCGTCGTCGATTTCTTCGTTGTCGCTCAGGCGCCGGCCCATGATGTTGTCGCGCTCATGGGGCTGCATCGCCGCGAAACCGTCCAGGTCGTGTTGCCACTGCTGGATCGCGGCGAAACTGCCACCGCGCACCCCGTCGGCGCCCTGGGCCAGGGCGGCGGCGATGGCCGCTGCGTCGTGGGGGTTTTCGGTGCCGTCTTCATAGCCGGTCAAGTCATGGCCGGTCATGTGGCGGAAAGTTTCGTTCATCTGCACCAGGCGCAGCGCCGGGGCCAGCGCCGCTTCGATGGCGCGGCTGCGGTGCATCAGCTCGCCGCGGTCTTCACCGTGCAGCCAGCACCACAGGGCATGTTGGGTCGAGGGGTTGTCCACGCCTACGCCGGCCAACGCCGGAAAAGCCCGCAGGCCAGCGACCTGGGCACCCAGCGCCTGGACCAGCGATTCGCCAAAGCCGATCACGGCCCGGCCATCGAGCAACAACAGGAGTTTGTCTAGCGCAGCCGGCAATGCCTCGACCGATTCCAGGGCAAAAAACAAATGACGGGCCTGAGGCGGAACAGGGGTGGCGAGAATGCCGGGCTGGTAGTAACTCATGTGAACTCCTTCAGAAAGAGCCACGAGTTTACCCGGCGGCTGCCGCTTTGTGTGGTTTGGCTTGAGGTCCGGTCGCGTCGGGCAACCCGAGCGTTTTGTGGGAAGGTTCCCGTGGCCCCGTCAGACAACTCAGAAACATCCCCCCGGCCCGATGGCCTCGGATTGCCGGGGCGCCAAAAACGCCCTAGATTGAGCCCCCTCCAGGAAGGCCAATGAGAACGCTGCACCATGCCAATTGCCAGATCGATACTCGCCGGGATTTTTTTCCTGGTCTGCGGGACGTCCGTAAGCTTTGCCCAGGAACGCATTGAAGACACGGTCAATGCCGTCATCCAGCCCTTGATGAAACAACAGGACATCGCCGGCATGGCCGTGGCGATCACCTACAACGGTCAACGCCATTATTTCAACTACGGCGTGGCCTCCAAGGACACGAAAAAGCCGGTCACCGACCAGACCCTTTTCGAAATCGGCTCGGTCAGCAAGACCTTCACCGCCACCCTCGGCGCCTATGCCCAGGCCCAGGGCAAACTGTCCCTGGCGGATCCGGCCAGTCGCTTTGCGCCCGAGCTGCGCGGCAGCGCCATGGAGGGCACCCGCCTGCTCGACCTTGCCACCTACACCGCCGGCGGCCTGCCCTTGCAGTTTCCCGACGAGGCGGATCATCCGGACCGGATGTTCAGTTACTACAAGAACTGGAAACCGCTCTACCCGGCCGGCACCCAGCGGCTCTATTCAAACCCGAGCATCGGCCTGTTCGGCTACCTGGCAGCCCGCAGCCTGGGGCAGCCATTTGATGAGGTGATGGAACGCACGCTGATGCCAGGGCTGGGCCTCAAGCACAGCTATGTGCGGGTGCCGCAGGATCAGATGGGCCGATACGCCCAAGGCTATGCAAAGGACGGCAAGCCCGTGCGAGTCGGTGCCGGCGCACTGGATTCCGAAGCCTACAGGGTCAAGACCAGTTCAACGGACCTGATTCGTTTCGTCGAGGCCAACCTGCGACCTGAAAAACTGGACGCAAGCCTGAAGCAAGCCATCGCCACGACGCATACGGGTTTCTACAAGGTTGGCGGAATGAATCAGGGGCTGGGCTGGGAGTTCTACCCCGCCCCGTTCACCTTGGACGACCTGCTCGCCGGCAACACACCGCAGATGGCCCTGGCCCCACAAAAAACCGAACCTCTCGAGCCGCCCCGCCCGGCGCCGGACGGCGCCTGGATCAACAAGACCGGATCCACCAACGGTTTCGGCGCGTACGCAGCGTTCGTGCCCGGGAAGGACATGGGGATCGTCCTGCTTGCCAACAGGAACTATCCGATCGAGGAACGGGTGAAGGCGGCACACCGGATCCTGATGGCGATGGGTGGCCAATAGCCTGTAGGAGCTGCCGAAGGCTGCGATCTTTTGATCTTTTGATCTTTTGATCATTCGCTCCGACTCAATTGCCTGGAACAAGATCGCAGCCTCGTTGCACTCGTCAGCTCCTACATAGCGCAACCCAGCGGGAGCAAGCTCCCTCGCTCGTCGTTACTGGAAATCAATCATCCAGCGGCTTCGCCGGCCCCGCCGGCTTGGTTGCCTTGCCAGGCTTGGTGCCTTTCGCATCCTTGGCCGGTGCGGGCTCCGGCGCGGGAGGTGGCGCCGGGGGCGTCGCTTCTTTTTCCGCGGCGGGGAGTTTATCGACGGTGTCGAAGAGGTCTTTCAATTCGATCGCCCCGGAATGTTCAAGCTTCTTTTCCCCGTCCTTGCCCACCAGGATGATCTTGGTCTGGGCCCCGGCGCCCAGCTTGAGGGAGCGGATCAGCGCCATGGTGCTTTGCGGGTCCAGGTCCTTGCCATCGCGCTGCCCAATGGTATTGAGCACGGTGTAGAGCACCATGTTGCGCTCGGAAAACCCCTGTTTGCCCGCCGGCTCATCCAAGGCCTTTTTCAGGCTGACCCAGGCCGGGTCGACCGTGCTGGGCGCGATGACGATCAGGGGACGTGCCCTGCCTGCATCCGCCACCAAAGGTGAGTCGCCATCGGCAGCGAACAGGGGGCCGGCGATGGCCAGCAAGGTAGCGAAGGTCAACGACCGAATGAGCATGCGCCTCTCCTTTTGATATTTACGCTGTACTGATTGCACAGGGCGGCGATTGTTCCGCGAGAGTCGCTCAATACTGCGCCTGCCTGCCTTGAAGCTTAGGCCAGGGGGATCATTGCGCAACCGTGAGGAGCGTTCGGCGCGAGAGTTGGGACCTGGGCCACTGTGGGAGCGAGCTTGCTCGCGATAGCGGCATGACAGTCACATCGAAGTCGACGGTTCGATCGCTATCGCGAGCAAGCTCGCTCCCACATTGGACCGGTGTGATCGTTCTAGAACGCCAGCTTGAACCCGATCATCGCCAGCATCACCGCCAGACAGGGGCGCAGCAGCTCGTCGGAGATACGCCCCGACAAATGACTGCCCAGGTAGATTCCCGGCAACGAACCGACCAGCAGGAAACCCAGGATGTGCCAGTCCATGTTGCCCATGCTCGCATGGCCCAGGCCAGCGACCAGGGTCAGCGGCACGGCGTGGGCGATCTCGGTGCCCACCAGGCGCTTGGTGACCAGGAACGGGTAGAGAATGAACAGCGCGACTGTGCCCAGGGCGCCGGCGCCAATGGACGTCAACGCGACCATCGTCCCCAGCACGAGACCGGTGATGACCGTCAGCACATTGAGACGCGTGCCAGAGGGGTTGTAGTGACCGCCAGCGCGGTCGTGGGCGAATTGCAACAGACGCTTCTTGAACAGGATTGCCAGGGCCGTGGCGAACAACACGAAGCCCAAGGCTTGCTTGATCACCGCGTTCATGGCGTCGGGCGAGCTGTGCAGGCTGCTGAGGAACCACAAGGTCAAGCCGACCGCCGGCACGCTGCCCAACGTCAACCAGCCGGTGATGGCCCAGTCGATGTTGCGGTTCTTGGTATGGACCAACACGCCGCCAGACTTGGTAATGGCCGCATACAGCAGATCCGTACCCACCGCCGTCGCCGGGTTGATACCAAACCACAACAGGATCGGGGTCATCAGCGAACCACCACCGACGCCGGTCATTCCAACGATGAAGCCGACCACCAGGCCCGCAACGACTAAACCGACATTACCGAAATCCATTAAACCCGTCTCAACACGACCGCGTGAAAAATCTGGCCGCGAGCATAGCGATTTTTCTTATAACTCCCTATATCGATATGATCTATCTTTATTCCCTTTTCGCCTCTAATCACTGAACCGGCAGGAAATTGAGGAACAGCAGGCTCTGGGCATAATTCAAACCGATACGCCGGTAGCGCTCGTCGAGCATCTGGGTCAGCAGGTCCAATCGAGCGACAATTTTCCCGAACTCGACGGCGAAACTCAGATTGCTGCCCTCCTCCGAAATCTCATTGGAAAACAGCATCGGCTTACCGTCCTTGTTCTGCCGCTGGCTAAGCAGCCAGGTGGCTTTTTCGATATTGCGCGCCGCATTGCTGACAAAACGCGGGTCGATGGTGTCGGTCATGTAGAACTCGAGGCGATTGCCATGAGCGGTGACCAGCATGCTGCCGATGGCATAGATGAACGCCCCGACCCGATCACCGAGAAACTCCGGGCTCATGGCGTAGCTCAGGGCGGCCAGGTCCTTCTTGCCACCCAGGGTCGGCAAGGGTTGTTGCTGCTCGATGGCCATGCGCACCTGTTTTTCCGCGGTTCGGGCGTCGAGAAAGCCGGATTTGCGTAGCTCCTCGGGGTTGCGCAGATAAAGCTTGCTCATCAGCAGGTAGAGGCTTTGCAGGTTGTCGTGCATGGCCAGCGTCGCCATGCGGTCGACACTGGTCTGCAAGAACTCCTGGGGCCTGGCATTGCTGAACTGCGTCACCATGTCCTGCCCCTGTTGATGGCTGCAGCCGCTGAACAGCATCGCCACACCGACCAACCCTGCCATGCAGGCACGGCGCAACCACGTCACAGAAGAAAAAACACCGGCCATCGAGTCTCAATCTGGGCAGGGGAAGCGATGGGAGTCGCCGCTTCCAGGCCATGGATAGAGCGGAAAAAATCGCAAAAGTGCAGTGGCCAGAGAAAATCCTCGACCTTTAGCAGAGTCTTTTTTGTCTAATTAGTCTTACTTTTTAATTGATAAATCTTCATTTATGACTATAAATCCCTTTTCATCCTTCAAATAGAAAGACTACTAGACACAAAAGCCTTCATCGCTGTCCGACCAATAACGGACTCGACCCGCGTTAAAACAACAACAAAACAACAGGAAGGAAGGTCACCATGCTTGAATCAAAACAACTGCTCACGGCCCTCGGAGTGTCTCTGATGATCGCCACCTCGGCTTCCCAGGCTGCCGGCCTGACCAATGAACGCGGAGCGTTCGGCAAGACCGACGACGGCACCGCGGTGGAAAAATTCGTACTGCGCAACAGCCATGGCATGGAGGCTACGGTCATTACCTATGGCGGCATCCTCCAGTCATTGAGCGTGCCGGACAAAAACGGCAAGGTCGCCGACATCGTGCTCGGTTTCGACGATGTACAGGGTTACCAGAAGAATGGCAGCGTGTATTTCGGCGCGACCATCGGCCGTTTCGGCAATCGCCTGGCCGACGGGGCTTTCGAGCTGGACGGCAAGCGTTACCAAGTGCCGCAGAACGACCATGGCAATTCCTTGCACGGCGGGCCGCAAGGGTTCGACAAACGTGTCTGGAAGGCCCAACCCCATAATGCCAAGGACTCGGTGGGTGTCACCCTGACCTACCTGTCACCCGATGGCGAGATGGGCTTTCCCGGTGCACTGAAAACCGACGTCACCTACAGCCTCAACGAACAGAACGAGTTGCGCATCGAGTACAAGGCCACCACCGACAAGCCCACGGTGCTGAACCTGACCAACCACAGCTATTTCAACCTGGCAGGCGCGGGTAACGGCGACATACTCGAGCAGGTCGCGACCCTGCACGCGGCCCACTACACGCCGGTCACCGGTAAACTCATTCCCACCGGCGAGCTGGCCCCGGTGGCCGGCACACCGATGGATTTCACCCAACCCACCGCCATCGGCACCCATATCAAGGCTGATCACCCACAGCTCAAGTTCGCCGAACCGAAACAGGGCGGCTTCGACTTCAACTGGGCACTGGACGCCAAGGGCGATGTGAAAAAACTGGCGGCCGAGGTGTATGACACGGAGTCCGGACGACGCCTGCAGCTGTACACCACCGAGCCTGGCGTGCAGTTCTACACCAGCAACTTCCTCGATGGCACCGTCAAGGGCAAGCAAGGCAAGGTCTATCCGCATTGGGGCGCGTTCACCCTGGAAACCCAGCACTACCCCGACTCGCCAAACCAGCCGAACTTCCCTTCGACACGGCTTGATCCGGGCCAGACCTACACCCAGACCATGGTGTTGAAATTCTCCGCGAAGTAACCCTCCGCCGAATCGTTCCCATGTTCTTGTGGGAGCGAGCTTGCTCGCGATAGCGGTGTCTGCGTGTGATGATGCTGGATGGGCCGACGCCTTCGCGAGCAAGCTCGCTCCCACGGGTTCGTGCTGAGTTCGGATGCTGCGGGCTCGCGCAGAGCATGGGAACGATCCATGCGGGAACGCTTGGTCTATCCTGCTGCCACACGTCAAAGCAAAAAACAGGAGATAGACATGAGGACGCTGGAATTGGCGGGTGTGTCCGTACCGGTAATCGGCCAGGGCACCTGGCGCATGGGTGAAGAACCGTCCCATCACAAGAAAGAAGTCGCGGCCCTGCGGTTGGGGATCGAACTGGGCATGACCCTGATCGACACGGCGGAGATGTATGCCGAAGGCGGTGCCGAGACCGTCGTTGGCGAAGCGATCACCGGCCTGCGCGACCAGGTGTTCCTGGTGAGCAAGGTCTATCCCCACAACGCCAGTCGCAAAGGCATCCCCCTGGCCTGCGAACGCAGCTTGCGCCGGCTCGACACTGATTACATCGACCTTTATCTGTTGCACTGGCGCGGGCAGTACCCCTTGGCAGAAACCGTCGAAGCGTTCGAACGCCTGCGCGAAGAAGGCAAGATCGGCCGTTGGGGTGTGTCGAACTTTGACGTCGATGACCTCGAGGAGCTGGCCTCGCCGGCCTGCGCCACCAATCAGGTGCTGTACAACCTGCAGCAACGCGGCATCGAGTTCGACCTGCTGCCCTGGTGCCAGCAACGGCGCATGCCGATCATGGCTTACTGCCCGGTCGGCCAGGGCGGGCACCTGCTCAAGGATCACACCCTGGGAAAAATCGCCGAACGCCATCGGGCAACACCCGCGCAGATCGCACTGGCCTGGTTGCTGCGCCAGGACAATGTGATCGCCATCCCCAAGGCCGTGAAACCTGAACATGTGCGCCTGAATGCCGAAGCGGCCAGCCTCAGGCTCGAGCCTCAGGACCTGGCCGCCCTGGACCTGATATTTCCCCAGCCCCAGGGCAAGCAGCGGTTGGCGATGGTGTAGGAGCTGTGTAGGAGCTGTGTAGGAGCTGTCGAGTGCAACGAGGCTGCGATCTTTCCCCTAACACTTGAATCTCAAGCGAAAGATCAAAGATCAAAAGATCACAGGCTTCGCCAGCTCCTACACAGCCCAGCGGGAGCAAGCCCCCTCGCCACAAAGGCATCCAGCCAATAACAGGACCTCCTGTCAGAACAACCCCATCTGCCCCCCCACCAACGTCGAAAAATCATCATCCACAAACGGCAGGATCGCATCCGCCACCGGCTGCAGTTGTTTGGTCACGTAGTGGTCGTAATCGATTGGCGCACTGCGAATTTCCAGCGGCTCGGGGCCTGCGACGGTGATGACGTAGCTGATCCAGCCGCCATTCTGGTATTGCCGAGGACGGCCCTGGCGCTGGTTGAATTCATCGGCCAGCCGCGCGGCCCGCACGTGAGGTGGAACGTTGCGCTCGTAATCTTCCAGCGGCCGTCGCAGGCGCTTGCGGTAGACCAGCCGATCGTCGAACGCACCGGCCAGGGTCTGCTGCACATAATCGCGCACATACTCCTGGTAGGGCTGGCGGTGGAAGATCCGCCCGTACAACTCCTGCTGGAACTGCCGGGCCAGCGGCGACCAGTCGGTACGCACGGTTTCCAGGCCTTTGTAGACGATTTCATCGCTGCCGTCGGCGCGGGTCACCAGCCCGGCGTAGCGTTTCTTGCTGCCCTCCTCGGCCCCCCGGATGGTCGGCATCAGGAAGCGCGTGAAGTGCGTTTCGAACTGCAGCTCCAGCGCGCTCTCCAACCCGAATTCGGCACGCACCTGCTCGCGCCACCATTGGTTGACGTGTGCCACCAACTCGCGACCGATCCTGGCCGCTTCCTCCTGACCGTGGGCACGACGCAACCAGACGAACGTGGAGTCGGTATCGCCATAGATCACCACATGGCCCTGGGCTTCGATCAACTGGCGGGTGCGCTGCATGATCTGGTGGCCGCGCAAGGTGATGGACGAGGCCAGGCGCGGATCGAAGAAGCGACAACCACTGGAGCCGAGCACGCCATAAAAGGCGTTCATGATGATTTTCAACGCTTGGGACAGCGGCGCATTGTGTTCGCGCTTGGCGGTCTCCCGGCCTTCGGAGACCCGCGCGACGATGGCCGGCAGGCAATGTCGAGAACGGGAGAAGCGTGCCCCGCGAAAACCCGGCACCGACTCGCGGTCATCCGGGTGGCGCAGCCCTTCGATCAAGCCCACCGGGTCGATCAGGAAGGTGCGGATGATCGACGGATACAGGCTCTTGTAGTCCAGCACCAGCACCGACTCGTAGAGCCCCGGCTGGGAATCCATGACAAAACCACCCGGGCTGGCCTCGGGCGGACGCTGGCCGAGATTGGGGGCAACAAAACCCTGGCGGTGCATCAGCGGCATGTACAGGTGCGTGAAGGCCGCCACCGAACCGCCGCTGCGGTCCGCTGGCAGGCCGGTGACGCTGGCCCGCTCCAACAGGAACTTGAGCAGTTCGGTCTTGGCGAAGATCCGCGTCACCAGCTCGCAGTCCTTGAGGTTGTAGCGGGCCAGGGCCGGCTTGTCCTCGGCGAACATGCGGTTGATCTCGTCCATGCGCTGGTACGGGTTGTCGATGGACTTGCCCTCTCCCAGCAGCGTCTGGGCGACGTTTTCCAGGCTGAACGACGGGAAGCTCCAAGTCGCCGAGCGCAGGGACTCGATCCCGTCGATGATCAGCCGACCGGCCGCCGAGGCGAAGAAGTGGTTGTTGCGCGCGCCGTGCTCGCGCCATTGCATTTCTTCGCCACCGCGCCCCAGGCGCAACGGCACCGCCAGCCGCCGGGCATGTTCATGCAGCACCCGCAGGTCGAATTGCACCAGGTTCCAGCCAATGATCGCGTCGGGGTCGAAACGGGCGAACCAGTCGTTGAGTTTCTTCAGCAGCAGTGTGCGCGATTCGCAGTATTCCAGCTGGAAATCCACGCCGCTATCGTCGCCATTAGATGGCCCGAGCATATAGACCTGGCGCTCGCCGCAGCCTTCCAGGGCAATGGAATACAAATCGCCCTGGGCGGTGGTTTCGATGTCCAGGGACACCAGGCGCAACGATGGACGGTAGTCGGGCGCCGGTTTCATCTGGGTATCCACCAGCAGGCCATCGGCGGCCGGCGTACCGCCGAACCACACCGGGGCGGTGATGAAGCGCTCCATCAGGTAGCGCTCCGGCGGCCGGATGTCCGCTTCGAACACCTCCACACCGGCGCGGCGCAAGGTGCCGTCCAGGCGCATCAGTTGGGCGTGTTGCTGGCAATACAGGCCCAGCACCGGGCGATGCTCGAAATCCAGCAGGTCCAAGGGGCGTAGCTCTACCTCCTTCTCCCCTTGCAGCAAGGCTTCGAGCTGGCCGCGCTGGATCTGCGGCACGAAGGCCACCGATGTCTGCACCGGCAGGCGCACGCGCCGGGGACCGGCATCGGTCACCAGCCAGAACTCGACTTCGGTGCCGGACGGGGTGTCGCGCCAATGCCGGGTCAGGACGAAGCCCTGCTGTAAATCCACCGCTGAAACCTCGAATTTTGCGTAGGCGACGATTCTACCTGTGGCGAGGGGACTTCACCCGCTCAACTGACATGCTCTTGTGGCGAGGGCGCTTGCTCCCGCTGGAGCACGCCCGTAGGAGCTGTCGAGTGCAACGAGGCTGCGATCTTCCCCAGACACTTGAGTTTCAAGCGAAAGATCAAAAGATCGCAGGCTTCGCCAGCTCCCACAGAAGCCCAGCGGGAGCAAGCGCCCTCGCCACAGTAGTGCACGGCCTCATAGTGAGGGTGAATTGAGCAGTCATGACGCTTTTGGACGATTGGCCGCCGCTTTACCGCTTGCTCTGCGCCGTTGGGTCTACGATGCTTTAACAACCAGCAAAAACAACACCCCGACCCGAGGCTTCCCCATGAAAACCGTCGCGCAGTTGCTCCGGCTAAAAGACGATAAGAACCAGCAAGTGCACACCATCTCACCGGACGACATGGTATTGCAGGCCCTGATGCGCATGGCCGAGAAGAACGTCGGCGCCTTGCTGGTGGTGAAGGACGAAAAAGTGCTGGGGATCATCAGCGAGCGCGACTATGCACGCAAAATGGTCCTGCACGGTCGCTCATCCGTGGGCACGAAAGTGAGCGACATCATGGTATCCCCCGTGATCACCATCGACCCGCACCAGAATGTCGAGACCTGCCTGAGCATCATGACCGACAAGCACTTGCGACATTTGCCAGTGGTGGAAGACGGCAAGCTCGTCGGCCTGCTGTCCATTGGCGACCTGGTCAAGGAAGCCATCGCCGAACAGGCCGACCTGATCCGACAACTGGAGCAATACATTCGCGGCGAATGATCCTTTCCATCGGGTTGCTCATTCCCGACACACTTCTATATTGAAGGGGTTGTTCCTGCGAGCATCCCGATGGCCGCCACCGACCGACTGATCATTTGTGAACATTGCGATGCGGTGTACGAGCCGGTTGTGCTCGCCCCGCATCAAAAGGCCACGTGCGTGCGCTGCCACGCGGTGATCCAGCGCTACAACGGCCTGACCGTCGAACAGCGCCTGGCCTTGAGCGTGACGGCCGCGGTGCTGTGGGCTTTCGCCAACCTCTACCCGGTGATGAGCATCCGTCTCCAGGGCCTGAGCAACAGCGCGACGTTGTGGGATTCCATCGTGGCGCTGAGCCAGGGCCCCATCACCTTCATCGCCCTGGTGACAGCGGTGGCGATCATCGTTGCACCGGCCTTCCAACTGGCGCTGCTGCTCTGGGTACTGGGCCATGCCTACCTCCAGCGGCGGGCGCCAGGGTTCAGCCTGTGCATGCGCAGCCTGGAAACCCTGCGACCCTGGAGCATGCTGGAGGTGTGCCTGCTGGGCGCGCTGGTGGCAGTGATCAAGCTCGCCGGCCTGCTGGATGTGCTCCCGGGTATCGGCCTGTTCGCCCTGGCGGCCTTGAGTCTGCTGATGATCCGTATCGCCGGGCGCGATGTCCGCGACCTGTGGGACACCCCATGAACGGCCAGCCGCAGGACACCCCGCCAGAGGCCCGCGACCTGGACCTGTGCCTGTGCCACAGCTGCGGCCTGGCCTGCGACATGGCCGACGGCCCCCAGACCTGCCCGCGTTGCGACGCCGCCCTGCACCGCCGCAAACCCGATGCCATCACCCGCACCTGGGCCTACATGCTCGCGGCGCTGGTGTTCTACATCCCGGCCAACCTGCTGCCGGTCATGAATACCCGGATGCTCGGCGAAGGCGCCGACAGCACCATCATCAGTGGTGTCATCGAGTTCTGGCAAAGCGGCGCCTGGGACATCGCGCTGATTATCTTCATCGCCAGCATCGCGGTGCCCGGCATCAAGTTCGTGGTACTGACCCTGCTGCTGGTGACCGTACAACGACGCAGCACCTGGGCCCAGGTCCAGCGGGCGAAGCTGTACCGGCTGGTGGAAGTCATCGGCTATTGGTCGATGCTCGATGTGCTGGTGGTGGCCCTGGTGGCCGCCCTGGTCAAGTTCCAGGCACTGAGCGATATCGAGCCACGACCGGGTATCCTGTTCTTCGGCCTCGTGGTGCTGTTCACCATGCTGTCGGCCATGAGTTTCGACCCCCGCCTGATCTGGGACACTCAACCATCCGAGGAGGTCATGGATGAAGTCGCAAGCCACTGACGGGCAACAACCCGTCCCCGGCCGGGCCCACGTCACCACCCGCCGCTGGACGGTGTCGCTGGTATGGATCGTGCCGATCATCGCGGTGCTGGTGGGCGTTTCCCTGGTGGTCCACAACTGGCTGCAGGAAGGCCCGACCATCACCATCACCTTCAAGACCGGCCAGGGCCTGACCGCCAACAAGACGCAGGTGAAATACCGCAACGTGGTCATCGGTCAGGTCACCGACGTGCAACTGAGCCAGGACCAGAAGAACGTCACCGCCACGGTCAAGCTCGCCAAGACCGCCGACACCTTCACCCACGAAGACTCGGTGTTCTGGGTCGTACGGCCGCGCATCGGGGCCGGTGGGATCTCGGGCATCGACACGCTGCTGTCCGGTGATTTCATCGGTGCCGACGCCGGGCAGTCGAAAGTACGCGCCAAATCCTTCACAGGGCTGGAGAACCCGCCGCCGATCACTTATGGCGAACCGGGCAAGCGCTTCACCCTGCACGCCCAGGACCTCGGTTCGCTGGACATCGGCTCGCCGGTGTACCTGCGCAAGATCCCGGTGGGCCAGGTGGTGTCCTATGCCTTGGACGCCGACGGCAAAGGCGTCAACATCGACGTGTTCATCAACGCGCCCAACGATGTGTATGTCACCGAAAACACCCGGTTCTGGAACGTCAGCGGCGTGGACGTGAACGTCGGCGCCAATGGTTTCGCCGTCAAGACCGAATCGCTCTCGGCCTTGCTGCTGGGCGGCATCGCGTTCCGGGCACCGGAGTACAGCCCCAACGACACCGCCGCCAGCGAAGAAAAGACCTTCGAACTGTTTGCCGACCAGCAGAGCGCCCTCGCCCCGCCCGATGGCAAGGGCCAATACCTGGCCTTGCGTTTCGACCAGGCCCTGCGCGGGTTGCGCGTCGGTGCGCCGGTAGAGTTCCTCGGCGTGGAAGTCGGCAGGGTGGTGGCCATCAACCTCGATTTCGATGAGAAGCAACGCAGCTTTCCGGTCAACGTCGGCGTGGTGATCTACCCTCAGCGCCTGGGCAAGGCCCATGAAAAACTGCTCAAGTCGCTCAACCACGATCCTGAAGACGAAGCCGCCAGTGCCCGCCTGATGGGCAGCTTCGTCGAGCGCGGCCTGCGTGCCCAGGCCCGTAGCGGCAACCTGTTGACCGGGCAGTTGTACATTTCGCTGGACTTCTACCCCAAGGCCGAAAAAGTGGCCTTCGACCCCAGCGCCCGCCCCGTGCGTATCCCGACCCTCCCGGGCAGCCTCCAGCAATTGCAGGAACAACTGCAGACGATGGTCGAGCGAATCAACAAGCTGCCACTGGAGAGTATCGCCGGCAACCTGGATGGCAATCTGGTGGAGCTGCGCAAAGGTCTGGCCCAGTTCAACAGCAAGACCCTGCCAGGGGTGCAAAACACCTTGCAGGACGTCAGCAAGACCCTGCAATCGGCCAACTCGACCCTGGCCGAAGATTCACCCCAGCGCGAACAACTGACACAAACCCTGGACGACCTGGGGCGCATGTCGCGCTCGCTGCGCGAGCTGTCGGACTACCTGAGCCGCCATCCCGAGTCGCTGCTTCGCGGTCGTCCCAAGGACGCACCGGCACAGAACCTCACATTGCCGGTGAAAGAATGAGTACAGGAGCCCGCCCCATGCCACTGACGCTGAAATTCACCCTGGTCGCCGTGGCACTGCTGCTCGGTGCCTGTCGCAGCGATCCGATTCATTACCACACCCTGAGCCCGGCTCAGCCGAAAGGCCCGTCACGCGCCGGCGTGGATATCCAGATCGAACAGGTGAGCGTCCCACCCCAGGTGGATCGCACCCAAATGGTCATTCGCCAGGGCAACAGCGGGTTGGCGATCCTGGAAACCGAATGGTGGGGCGCCAGCCTGGCAGATGAACTGCACAGCGCCTTGGACGAACAACTGAACAACCCTGGCGCGCCGAAATCATCGCTGCGGGTGGACGTGCAGCGCTTTGACTCGATCCCCGGCCGCTATGCCCGCATGGACGTGCAATGGCGCCTGCGCAACCTGGGTGGCGATACCCGCCCCCTCACCTGTCGCAGCAGCCTGCAAACGCCGGCGGGGGCCAGTATCGACGAACTGGTGACGGCGCATCAGCAGAACGTCCGGCAATTTGTCGACTTGGTTGAGCAGGCGGCTGTACGCAAGGCGTGTCCTTGACCCATAGGAGCTGCCGAAGGCTGCGATCTTTTGATCTTTCGCTTGAGACTCCAGCGTTAGCGCAAAGATCGCAGCCTCGCTTCGCTCGGCAGCGCCTACGAAGGCCAATGCAACGACAGCATCGGTGCGACGCGCGGATGGTGGTCGATGCGCTCCAACAATCCGTAGAACGCCGGACGGGCGTTCAGCATTGCTTCGCGCGTGTTTCTCCACTTCGTGATCACGGCCGCCAGGATATCCATCGCCCCCGGCTCGGCACCGCCAAGGAAAGGCTGGGCCGGGAACTGATCGGCAAACAGCGCCCAGTTGCGGTACAGCCGTTGCTGGGTGCCCGCTACCAAGCGCTGTCGAGTCGCTTCATCCGCATCGTCCAGCCAGCGTTCCGGAAAATCGATGATGCCGATGGGCGTGTAGCAATTGGCTGCGATATAGACCAGCCCCCGTATGGCTTGCGCACGCTGGGTTGGGTCCTCAGGGAGCAGCTTCGAGGCCGGAAAGGTCAGCCCGAGGTGAATCAGGATCGCCGCCGCTTCGGTCAGCACCGAGCCATCCGGCAACTGCAAGGTCGGGACCTGCTTCTGGGGGTTGAGTGCCTCGAGCGCTTTCGCCGCGTCGCTGTCCTGGGTCGAATAGGCATCCACCCGCCGATACGCCACATCACAAAGATCCAGTGCAATCTCCACCGCCGCGGAACCGGATTGCCTGTAACCGAATAACTGATACATGAACTTGCCTCCTGCCTGTGGGTTATCCGGTAGAGCCCACAGACCTGGCGGTGTTCCACCCGGAGGACGACGCGTACGTTGTGACTCAGCTTCGCTGGATCAACCGACATCGATGGGACTGACGAGCTATCACTGCCGTCGATGTTCACCATCATGCCAATGAAGTTCTCTTGATGATCGCCCGGGACAACAATGGCCCCACACAAACCACTGCACCCCCGGAGCACACCATCATGAAACGCCAAGTCATCCTCAGCCTCGCTTTCTCCGTACTGGCCGCCAACGTATTTGCCGCCTCCTCGCAACCCGTCGTCGCCGAAGGCGGTTCTGATCGCCTGATCGAAAACCGCGTCGCTGAAGGTGGTGCCGATCGCCTGCTGGAACGTCGCGTCGCCGAAGGTGGCTCCGATCGCCTGATCGAAAACCGCGTCGCTGAAGGCGGTGCCGATCGCCTGCTGGAACGTCGCATCGCCGAAGGTGGCTCCGATCGTCTGATCGAAAACCGCGTCGCTGAAGATGGCTCCGATCGCCTGCTGGAACGTCGCGTCGCCGAAGGTGGCTCCGATCGCCTGATCGAAAACCGCGTCGCTGAAGATGGCTCCGATCGCCTGCTGGAACGTCGCGTCGCCGAAGGTGGCTCTGATCGCCTGATCGAAAACCGCGCATGAGTTGCTTGACCGCAATGCCTGGAAATATCGCAAATCATGTGCAACACACCCCGTGGCAAGGGAGCTTGCTCCCGCTCGGGCGCGCAGCGGCCGCAACCTTCACGCAGCCGCTACGCAGTTCACCCGACACACCGCTCCAGAACACCCCCAGACCCAACCCATCACAGTAAAAGCCCGGCCTCATCCGCCGGGCTTTTTCATGCCTCAACGCCTGGCTAGCGCCCCGCCGCCCGCGCCATGCAGCGTTGATAACGCTCATCCACCCGCTTGGCAAACCACGCCGTGGTCAGCTTGCGCGTGATTTTCGGGCTCTTGAGCACGATCCCCGGCAATACCGCCCGCGGCAACGGCTTGCCCTCGGCCCGCTCAGCCAGTTCGAACACACGCTTGTAGAGCTTGCTGTCCTCGAACGCCAGGCTGTCGCCCTGCTCCAATTGATCGCGAATGGTCGGGTTGCGCAGTCCCAACGACTTGCCCAGCGTGCGTACCGCCAGCTCCGTGCTGCCCGGCATGATTGAATCATGGGCAACCAGATCGCCATCCAGCGCCAGGGAAATGCCCGACGCAACACTCACCGCATGCTGGAAAGCCGCGTTGCGACTGGCGTACCAGCCGGCATTGAAATCGGCGAAACGATACAACGGCTCGGTATAGTTCACCGGATAGCCCAGCAAATGTGCGATACCGAAATACATCCCGCCACGGCGACTGAACACTTCGCGACGAATCGAGCCATCCACCGGATAGGGATAATCCCGCGCATGGGCCTGGGCAAACGCGATACTGACCTGCATCGGCCCACCCGTGTGCACCGGATTGAAACCGCCGAACAGGGTCTTGCCCAGCGGCACCATGCCGATGAAATCATCGAAAATCCCGCTCAGCTCTTTCTCGCTACGGGCCGCGTCGAGCCGGTCGCTGTAGCTTTTGCTATTGGGAGAACGCACCTGGAGCGCGCCGCTGACCAACAACTCCGGAATGTGCACCTTCGCCGCACGGCGGTTGATCTCCTGACGAGCGATCTTGCCCAGCCCCGGCACCGGCGGGTCGGCCTGGAACGTCGACTCCTGCTCGGTCACCGCCAGGACCGCGCAGATATTCTGCGTCGTGGACGGAATCTGCTGGGCCGCAAAGGCCACGTAAATATCAGCCGCCCAACCTTCACGATCCGCCGTCTTGGCCGGCAACAACTGCACGATCTGCTTCTTGACCTCAGCAGGCGGGCGCTCGGGCTCCTGCAACTGACGGCTGCCGCAACCGGCCAGGGCCAGCAACGCCGCGAGGCTGATCATCAATTGATTGAATTGCATGGTGCTCCATCGCGTTCGTTATTCCGGAGCAACCATACGATCAAAAGTGGATGCGGGCTATGCCCGATGTGGGAGCGAGCTTGCTCGCGATGACGGTGGCACAGTCACCCTCGAAGCAAGCCGATCCACCGCTATCGCGAGCAAGCTCGCTCCCACAGGAGAATGGCGGTGTACCCGAATCTTCCGTCCAAC